>JABJGE010000067.1 GCA_018662405.1 Campylobacteraceae bacterium | reverse complement strand
TTTTCAGTGTGATTACAGTCTATTAATATTTCGTCTTTTTTTATTATTGGTTTTTTCATTTTCAATATTTTTGACATATCAAAAGAATTTTCTATAATCTCTTGAATATATGGAATATCTTCTTCTTCAACACTTTGATTAAACTCAATTTGAAAGAATTTTTTATCATCATAAAGTTTATAAATACCAGTAGATTTTACATCTAAAAATCCAAGTTTTCCTAATAGAAATCCAAAATTTAAAGGAGCAACTCTAATAATAGAGATAATTAAATTCTCACTTGTATTATATATCTTATAGTTCATTGTTTGAATATCTTTGGCTTTTACTGCTATATCTATAATGTCTAAAGCCTTAAATTTTAAAAATAATTGATTTGATTCAATAGATAATAGTTTCTTTTTTATTACTAAAGGCAATGCTTCAAATTGTTTTGTCTTTTTAATAGCTTCTTCTTTAGCAAATCTTCTAGCATTTACTTGAACTAACTCTACATTTTCAAATGCTGGTAAAGACTGAGTATATAATTCTCTTAGAAGTTTTGATGTATTACTCTTATAAATATTTGATGCAACAGCATTTATATCTGCATATGTTAAGACATAAAGTAGTTTTAGACTTTGCTGTGTTTTAATTAATCCAGTAAAATGTAAAATAACATTTTGGCTATAGATATCTTCTCTTGTAGCAATTTTATTCATCATATTATGGTATCTAATAAGCTTGGATACTATTGCTGTTTTTTTTGGATCTAAGTTTATAGATTTAGCAAATTTTTTAAATATACTTTCACCTAAAATATGATGATCAACAGATCTACCTTTACCAACATCATGAAATAATACAGATAAATTTAGCATACTTTTTTCATCTGTATTTAGTGAATTATATATATCTTTTACAAAATCATCTTTTATTCTTGAAAGTGCTTTAATTGCATATAGTGTATGAATATCAACAGGGTGCCTGTGATATCCATCAAATTGTGGCTGATTGATGATTTTTTTAGTATCTGGTAAAATAGTTGTAAATAATTGTGAATTGTAAAATAATTTTAACACTGGATATAAATTTTCTTTTTGTAAAATATCTATAATTATTTTCATCTCTTTAGTATTTAATGTTGATGGTATTTTTGTTTTTGATACAAAATATAAATATGAATTATCAAATTTACTAACAGTAATAGGGAAGTTTTGTAATTCTTTTAATAGATTAAAAAGTGATATAGATTTTCTATTATATGATGTATAAACTCTATTATTATGGATATATATATTTTTACTAGTTCTACTACTTCGTAAAATAGATATATTATTTGTATTAAATATAAAAGGTCGTATTAATTTTTTTACAATTATAGAAGAAAATCTATGGATAATATGTAATGATCCTAAAAGTTTAGCTATACACTGTCTTTCTTTTGTAAGGTTTGGGCTATCTTTAAATCCAAGTTTTGAAGCTAAGTCAGGCATAATATCAAATGTCACTTGATCTAGCTTCTTCTTAGCTAGTAAGTGAAGAGCATTTCTTACTCTAAAAATATATTCTAAAGAACTTCTGTACTCTTTGTATTCTAGTTCAGTAAATTCAATATTTATAAGATCTTTTGTATTGTTTACTCCATGGATAACATTAGCCATCCAAAAAATCATATTTGATTCTCTCATTCCTCCATATCCATCTTTAATATTTGCTTGCATATCAAGTGGATATTTTAATAGTCGTTGCTTATGTTCTGCAATTTTTTCTAATATAAATTCTTTTTGATTAAATAGTCTAATATTATTAAGTCTATTTTGAAAATGAAACCATAATTGTTTTGATCCATAGATTAACCTTGATTCTAAAATTGAAGTTTTAATAGTAATGTCTGTTTTTACTGCTTCTTCTATTTCAGATATTTCATGAACTCTTGAACCAAGTTTTAGTCCACTATCCCATGCAAGAATCATGAATTCTTCCATTATTGGTTTTAAGTTAAATCCTGGAATATCTTTATATAAAACCATAATGTCAATATCACTATATATACATAATTGTTCTCTACCATAGCTACCAAGTGCAATTAATGAAATTGGAATTGTATTACTCATAGGTAAAAAATCACCAAAATGTTTTCGTAGTAGATATTTATATAATATTTGAACAAATGCATCAATTTTTTTCGTATGTTTTATGAAAAAATCTTTACCTTGATTTGTAGCGAATATTTCATCTAATGAATCTAGATATGATTTAATTTCTAATTTAATTGCTTTCGCGATTTCAAAGTCTTGTGCATTTTGTGAAATTAATTCTTCAATTTTTATATTTAAATCAGTCATAAAAGATTATATCATTATTAGCTTTTATAAATTTGATTTCATTGTATATTAATGTATATAACGATAAAGTCATACTTATTATGTAATGGGAAATATATGTTTAAAAAGATTATTTTATTAAGTTTATTAGTTAGTAGTAGTTTATTTTCAAATACTATAAATATAGCTGTAGCTGCAAATGTAAGCTATGCTATAGATACTTTAACAAAAGAGTTTAATAAGATTTATCCAAATATAAAAGTAAGAGTAATATTAGGAAGTAGTGGAAAGCTAACTGCTCAGATAAAACATGGTGCTCCTTATGGTCTTTTTATGTCAGCAAATATGAAATATCCAAATGCCTTATATGAAGATCAGATAGCAATTACTAAACCTTTTGTTTATGCACAAGGTTCATTAGCATATTTTAGTACACAAGCTTGTGATTTTTCTAAAGGTGTTGAGATATTAAAAAATAAAAATATATCAAGAATTGCAATAGCAAATCCAAAAACTGCACCATATGGAAAAGCAGCTAAAGAAGCTTTGGAAAATGCTAATATTTATAATGATATAAAGAAAAAATTTATTTTTGGTGAATCAATTTCTCAAACAGTTTCATATGCAGTTGCTGCTGCAGATATTGGACTTATCGCTAAGTCTTCACTTTTTTCATCAAAAATGGCACAATACAAAAAAGATATTAATTGGTGTGAAGTAGATTCAACTCTTTATACACCAATAAACCAAGGTATGGTTATATTAAAAAATAATAAAGATATAGAAGCATTTTATAACTTTATATTGAGCAAAAAAGCTAAAAAAATATTTGAAGACTTTGGATATCGTGTACCATGAGTAAAATAATTGCAAGAGTGGTAGGTATAGAATCTATTGATAATCTTAATATTGTGAGTTTTGATTTTTTAGGTCAAGAATTAAGTATGATGAGTTTAGATTTAAATGAAAATATAAGAATTGGTGTAGACGTTGAACTAATAGTAAAAGCATCTTCCGTTGCAATTGCTAAGGATTTCAGTGGAGATATAAGCTATTCAAATCAAATTAAATCAACAATACTTGATGTTGATAATGGAAAACTTTTAAGTAGTATAAAGTTACAAAAAGATGATGTTATTTTAGAATCAATAATAACAGTAAAATCAAGTAGAAAAATGAATTTAAAAAAAGATGATGAGGTAATAGCATTTATTAAAGCTAATGAGTTATCGATTCTAAAAGTCTTATAGTATGATAGATATGTTACAGAATATAGAATTTGCCCCATTTATATTGTCATTTAAATTAGCAGGTTTAACTACAATAATTTTATTTATGATAAGTTTACCACTTAGCTGGTATCTATCTCAAACAAAATCAAAGATAAAACCAGTACTAGAAGCAATTACTGCTTTACCTATTGTTTTACCACCATCTGTTTTAGGATTTTATATTTTAGTGGTATTATCACAAAACTCTCCTGTAGGTAGCTTTTTTGAAGACGTATTTGATATTAAATTAGTATTTAATTTTACTGGACTTGTTGTTGCTAGTTGTTTTTATTCATTACCATTTATGGTGCAGCCACTTCAAAGTGGATTTGAATCTATTAATAAAAATATGCTTGAAGCATCTTATGTAGCTGGTAAGGGAAAAATAGAAACAATTTTTAAAGTTGCTCTTCCAAATATTAAACCAGCACTTCTTACTGCAATTATTGTAACATTTGCTCATACTGTTGGTGAATTTGGAGTTGTTTTAATGGTAGGTGGAAGTATCCCTAATGAGACTAAAGTTGCATCAGTTGCTATTTATGAAATGGTTGAAATTATGGACTATACAGGTGCCCATATATATAGTGCTATTATGGTTTTAATTAGTTTTATTGTCCTTTTAAGTGTGTATATATTTAACCATAAACAAAAGAAAAGTTTTATCTAATGATTAAAATTAATATAAATAAAAAACTTCATGGAAGTAATGGAAATATGAATTTAGATATTAATCTAAATATAAAAGAAAATGACTTTGTATCTTTAAGTGGAGAAAGTGGAAGCGGAAAAACTACATTATTAAGAATACTTGCTGGTCTTGAAACATCAACAGGTACTATTCAAATAGGAAATGAAATTTGGCAAGATGAGAAAACTTGTTTGGCTACACAAAAAAGAAAGATAGGATTTGTATTTCAAGACTATGCACTTTTTCCTAATATGAGTGTAGAAGAGAATTTACTCTTTGTAAAAAATGATAAAGAATTAGCAAAACATCTATTAGAAATTACACAACTTGCTAATCTTTCAAAAAGACTACCAAATACACTTAGTGGTGGACAAAAACAAAGAGTTAGTTTGTGTCGTGCTTTGATGAATAAACCTAAATTACTTTTAATGGATGAACCATTATCTGCACTTGACCCAACTATGAGAACAAAACTGCAAAATGAAATTTTAGCATTGCATAAAGAATTTGGTACAACTACTATTATGGTTAGTCATGATCCAAGTGAGATTTATAGACTTTCTAATCGTGTAATAGTTTTGGATCATGGACAAATTATAAATGATGGAAATGCTAAAGATGTATTATTAAAAACTACAGGTTCTCAGAAATTCTCTTTTGAGGGTGAACTTTTAGATATTATAAAAGTTGATGTAGTTTATATAGCTATCGTATCTATTGGGCAACAGCTTGTTGAGGTAGTAGTAAGTAGTGAAGAAGTGAAAGATTTAAAAATAGGAAGCCAAGTAAGTATTAGTACAAAGGCTTTTAATCCTACAATAATACATTAAAAATTATTATTGATTCCATGGTATTTCACATTGTAAGTTATTCTTACTTTTTTTATTTTCATCATTTATTGCAAATATAGATCCTATAGATCCTATCATCATATCTGACTCCATAGTTTTAGCTAATGTTCTTAAATTTACAGATGGCTCATGTAAAAATTCTGCCATAATTGTTTGACATAATTTATGAATATTTTCTTGATCATCTGATTTTATAAATCTCTTTTTAATAGCATTTTCTATTTTTTCATTTATAATAGATTCACCTTTTAGATGAAGGTTTTTAACTACTGGTGCAACTTCAAGTGTTTTAAGCCATTCAAAGTATTCTTTTCTCATAGTAGTAATGATTGAGTATGCAGTCTTTGCTTGACTTGCTCTTTGATCCATAGTTTCATCTATAATGCTTTGAAGGTCATCTACTGCATAAATATTAAGATTTGGATATTTAATATCATCAATATCTCTAGGAACAGCTATATCAAACCAATGTCTTTCATTTGGATAATTCTCAACCATATCTTGTGTAATAATAGGATACGGAGCAGCTGTTGCTGTAATCATTAATCGCATACTATTAAGTAAAGATTTTAATTCACTATAAGGTCTAACATCAATACGATTTTGATTTTCTTCTTTTTCTAATTGAATATCATTACTAAGTACTTGAGCTTTTTTAATATCTCTACTTACTAAGACTACATCAAAGCCATATTTTAATAGGTGTTTAATAGTAAGAGTACTCATTTCTCCAGCACCAATTACTAATGCTCTTATACCATCTTGATATTTGAATATTTTTTTTGCTTGTGATACAGCAGTAGAAGCTACAGATACTGAACCAGAACCTAGCTTCGTTATATTTCGTACTTTTGCAGCACATTTAAATGAATAGTGTAACGCACGAGCAAGATCTTGATCACAGAAGTCTTTTGATACAGAAAATTTAAATGCATCTTTTATTTGACCAATAATCTGTGTTTCCCCTACAACTAAACTATCTAATGATGATACTACGGTAAATAGATGATGAATTGCATTTTCATCATCCAAAATATTTGCACGAGCTTTAAGATCGTTAATACCAAGTTTTGAATGTGAAGATAGTTGTTCTATAATTTTATTTGTAGCAGTAGAAATATTATTAACAGTAGAAATAACTTCAACTCTATTACAAGTAGATACTAAAATTGCTTCACTAATATCATCATTTTGAAGAATATTTCTTAAAAATATTTCTTTTTCCATTTCATTATTAAAGGCTAGTTTTTCTCTAGTATCAATATTTGTATTTTTGTGTGTAAAACTAATTATTAAATATGACATACTTTAAAATTCTCTTTGAATCATTGCCATCATAATTCCTGATAGTTCGGTATTGTTTTCACTACTGATAGCTTCAACAGCTTCTGTACCAATTGATTGTGCTTGTGCAATTGAATCTACAAGTGCTTGAGTATCGTTCATTTTAGTTTTTATCCAAGATGCTTGGTCTTTATCTAAAGGAACTTTATACATACTTTCAAGTTTTATTTTATCTTCTGAATCTAGTCTTTCCCACAATAGTAAATATGGAATTGTGACTTTACCTTCAACAAAATCAAGCATAGCTGGTTTCCCTAAAGTTGCACTATCTTGTGTAATATCTAAAATATCATCTATCATTTGAAATGCAAGTCCAAGATTTTTACCGTATAAAGCAAAAGCTTCTTTATCTTTTCCAGATATTATAGCAGCAGCTTTAGCACTAGCTTCAATTAATGAAGCAGTTTTATTATATATCATATTAAGATATTTGTCATATGAACTATTAAAACTATTAGTAAGCTCTACATCATGTAGTTCCCCAATACTAAGTAGCGTAACAGAGTTAGCAATTGTATAAGCTACTTCTTTATCCATTTGAGTTAATTGGGTAAATGCTTTTGAATATAAAATATCTCCAAACATAATTGAAGTTTTATTATCAAATAATGCATTAATAGAAGGTTTTCCTCTTCTTGTATCTGCTTCATCTATTACATCATCATGTAAAAGTGATGCTGATTGAATCATCTCAACAACAGCACAAAGCTTAATAGTTTCATCACTTACACCTGCAATTTTTAGGATAAGTTTTGATCTTAGCATTTTCCCTTCTGATAATAGGTCAAATAGCTCTAAGCTTCTAGGATCATTACAATCTTTAACAAAAGTTTTAATCTGCTGTTTTACTTGATTTAATTCTTCCATATTTTAAACTATGAATCCAATCTCATTACAATATTTCCAGTAAATTCAATAAATAAACTTTTCTTTTTCTCTTCAATAAAAGTACTATTCTCAAAAGCATAAGCTTTAATCATTTTTTCTACTGCATCATCACCATACTCTTTTATTAGAAGTTCTTCCATTACTGCAAATTTCTCTACAATTTTGTTAAATTCATCTTTAACAACTTCATCACTTGCTTGATTTGCAATATCATGATACTTAGATTCTGGAGTACCTCCAAAAATGTTATTTTCGTCTTCAAATAATGCTTCATAATTTGCCATAGTATTATCCTTGTGTAATTTTTTTTATTCTATTATAATTTTGGTAGAGATACCCTTAAGTATTCTAAATAATTATAATCTCCAGCTCAAGATTTATATTAAATTGCTCTAGAACTTTTTGTTTTGCTAGTTTAATTAGCTTAATTGCTTCATCATATGTACCATCACCCATATTTACTAAAAAATTTGCATGCTCTGATGAAAAAGCCATACCTCCAATCGTATAGCCTTTTAATCCAGCTTTTTCAATCATATATCCCGCACTATGTGTATCTTTTGGATTTTTAAAACAAGATCCAGCACTTGGTAAGCTTGGTTGATTATCTCTCATTGTATTAAATGTTTTTTGTTGATCTTTACAATAGCCAGATTCTATATCAAATGTAATTTCATAAATAATTCCATCAATTTGTGTATGTCTGTAAGTATGAGGAATGTTTTCTTTTAGTATGTCACCATTTTGTGTTTTGATTGAATGTAAATGATTGAAAATTTCCCATTGTTTAAGTCCGGCATTCATTTTCACTAAACCACCCATATTCCCAGGAAGTTTAGCTAAAAGTTCAAAATTTGCAATATTATTTTTTTTACAATAAGTTAATAGTTTGCCACTACTTACAGCTGCACCTACTATTAGCTTTCTATTTTTTTGTAATATATAATCAAATTCTTCACCTAGTATTGCTAATGGTTTAGGATTATTGGATATTAGAAGATTGTTTCCACGACCTAAGATAGTGTATTTTTTAAAATCGCCAATCTCATTTATAACTTTTACTGAATGTTTTCCACCAATATGAATTGATGTATATTTTTTAAAATCTATTACTTTTGTCATAAAGATATTATATCTTATTTAGATATAATCCACCAAAAGGAAGTGGCTAATGTCAAAAGGTTTACATAAAAGAAATATACATAATATTGATTACGATTTTAACGCACTTTTCAAGAGTGAGCAATCTTTAAAAGAATATGTATTTACAAATAAATATAATAATTTATCAATAGACTTTTCAAATCCAAAGGCCGTAATATCTTTAAATAAAGCACTTCTTTCTCATTTTTATCATATTAAAAATTGGTCAATTCCAAATGATTACCTTTGCCCACCAATTCCAGGAAGAGCTGATTATATTCATTATATTGCAGATTTATTAGCTAAAGGAAATAACAATAAAGTTCCAAAAGGAAAAGAAGTTTTGGGTATTGATATTGGAGTAGGAGCAAATGCAATTTATAGCATTCTAGGTTCTACTATTTATAACTGGAATTTTGTAGCTTCGGATATAGATAAAATCTCTATAGAGAATGTAAATAAAATTATTAATTCAAATACAGTTTTACAAGATAAAATAAAATGTAAAATACAAAATGATAAAAATTTAATGTTTGATAGTATCATAGAAAAAGATGATAGATTTGATTTTACAATGTGTAACCCTCCTTTTCATAAAAGCCAAAAGGAAGCATTAAAAGGTAGTACTAGAAAAGTACAAAACCTCACAAAATCAATAGTAAAAGATCCAACATTGAATTTTCAAGGTCAATCAGGTGAACTATGGTGTAATGGTGGAGAGATGTTATTTATTAAAAAGATGATAAAAGAAAGTGTAAAATTTAAAGATAATTGTCTTTGGTTTACAACACTTGTATCAAAAAAAGAAAATTTAGATAATATTTACAAAGTATTAAAATTTGTAAAAGTCTTTGAACATCAAACTATAGATATGAATCAAGGTAATAAAAAAACTAGAATAGTAGCTTGGACTTTTCAAGATAAAAATCAACAAGAAAATTGGAGAAAATAGATATGAATGATAATTCGACTAATCCGTTACATGGAAAAAAACTAGAACAAATACTAAATGAATTAGTAGACTTTTATGGATGGGAAGAATTAGGAGAACATGTAAATGTGAGATGTTTTAATTTTGAACCATCTATAAAATCAAGTCTTCGTTTTTTACGAAAGGTTGAGCATAGATGGGCAAGAGAAAAGACCGAAAAGCTTTATGTAAAAATGATAGAAAAGATTTAAGAGTTTCTTAAATCTTCATATTCACTTGGGATTAAATAATCTTGTGATTTAATTAAATCATCATAAAACCCATGTTCAAATCCTAAACTATATAGTTTATCTAATGCTTGATATTGTAGTGGACTTAATTCTATAGAATCATCATTTGCATATAGTCCAAGATATGTTTGAAGTGTATCATGATCTACTCTTATTAAATCTCTTTCTAGCAGCATTTTTGATAATAATAGTTTATTGTCATTTGCAACTTTAACAGCTTTTATTAAAGTATTTTCATAATCAATTGCTTTATTTAAAGGGATTGATCTTCGTAAACACATACCCCCTAGAGGTAAAGGAAGTTCTTTCCCTGCTAATTCTTGCCAAATATCCCAAAGTTCAGCTTCAACTTCAAGAGATTGATCATATGTAAGAATTGATTCGTGAATAAGTGCTCCAGCATCAACTGTTCCATCAAGTACAGCACCTTCAATATCAAGAAAGTTCATATAAGTGACTCTAGCTTCAGGATATTTTATTTTAAATAATAATGCATTTGTAGTATATTCTCCAGAAAGTGCTATTTTAAAGTTTCTTTTTAATTTAACACCTTTTTTCTTTACAAGCTTTGGTCCATACCCATCTCCAAAACTAACAGCAGTTTTTAAAAGTGCAAAATCATTTTTTACAAATGGGTAAAGTGCAAAACTAATTGCACAAATATCATATTCACCTTTTAGTGTAGCTTGATTTAGCGTTTCAATATCTGCAGCAAGGTTATCAAACTTTGTACCATGAAGGTCAACCCATCCAAGTTTAATAGCATAGTACATGAAAATATCATCTGCATCTGGTGAGTGAGCTACTAAAGTTTTATTCAAAATATGATCCTTTTTTATAGGTATTAAGCCTATTGTATATAGTAGAGATTATATTATTTGTTAGCTTAAATGTGATATTATAAAATATATGAATACAATAAAAAACAAAACTTTAGTCTTAAGTGCTAGTGCAGGTACAGGAAAGACTTTTGCATTAACTGCACGATACATATCATTGCTATTAACTGGTGCTAAACCTCATGAGATATTGACTTTAACATTTACTAATAAAGCTGCATTGCAAATGAACCAAAGAATATTTAAGACCTTGCAAGAACTAGGTGAAGATATTGATATTATAAATGCAATTTCCAAGCAAACTGGATTAACTAGTGATGAAATTGCTAAGCAAAAAGATGAAATACTTTCATCATTTATATCAAGTGAAACATCTATTTTTACTATTGATAAATTTGTAAATAAAATTTTACGAGAATTTAGTGGATATAGTGATGTAAGTGATAGTTTTGAGATTAAACAAGATGATATTGAAAAAATTGGTTTTGAATTTCTAGCATCATTAGATGAATCTGCTTTTAATACTTTGATTAATTTTTCACATTATAGTCAAAAGCAATTTGTATCTCTTTTAGAAGTCTTTAAATCTTTAATAGTACAAAATGAAGAGATTAAATATGAATTTATAGAAGAAAATGCTCTCATAGGAGCAAAAGAACAACTCTTCAAACAAGCATTAAAGATTAAAGAATATGTATTAAATCATGAAAAATCAAGTGATACAGCAAAAAAAAGTGTTTCATTTGAAAACTTTGACGAGATATTTAAAAGTACATGGGTTACAAAAGATAAATTTGCAGATTTTAAGTCTTTTACAAAAGCAATACAATGTGATTTTATAGAAGATGAATTTACTCAATTTAAAATATATACGAATCAATATTTTTGGATGCAATCAAACTATAATTTAAGAGTATTAAATGAAATCTTTTTAAAGTTTAAATCTTTTAAATCAAATTATCAAAATAAACGAAATTATTTAGAATTTTCAGATATTGCAAATTTAACATATAAGTTATTATCTACAACTTTAAATGGTCAGACTGACTTCTTATATTTTAGATTAGATGCAAAATATAATCATATTCTTATTGATGAGTTTCAAGATACTTCACTTTTACAATATAAGATATTAAAGCCCCTTATAGATGAGGTATTTAATGGTATTGGTACTTCGTACAAAACATTCTTTTATGTTGGGGATATAAAGCAATCAATATATAGATTCAGAGGTGGTAAGTCTGATTTATTTGATTATTTAAGTTCAAATTATGATAATTTAAAAGTAGAAAACCTTACAAGAAACTATAGAAGTTCAAGTAATATTGTTAAGTTTGTTAATGATGTATTTATGCCATTGCCTAATTTTGATATGGTAGAGCAATCTTGGAATAAAGAGGGTGGTTTAGTAGAAGTTATTGATGTTGATGAAGATTTTGGAAAAGATAAAGAGTTTAAAGATATTTTAAATACTATAAATGATTTACTAGAAAAAGGCATGTCTCCAAATGATATAGCAATTTTAACATATACAAATGCAGATGTTTTAAATATACTTGAATACTTAAAACAACACTTACCAAGTATAGAGATATCTACAGATATGACATCAAAATTAATTAATGTATCGAATGTAAAAGCAATAATTAATTATATAAAATATTTATACTTTCCAATTGATAAAAGAGATATATACAAAGAAAATTTCAATACATTAGTTGGATATGAATTAAAAAAAGAAATGGAACTGCATATAAATATTAAGACTAATAATCTAAGACAAATAATATATGAGTGTGCAAAATATTATGATTTATTTGATGATAATGTAATTAAATTTTTATCCAATATTGATCAATATACGGATGTTGTTGATTTCATATATAATATTCATAATGATGAATCTACTATTGTAAATAAACATAGTCTAGGAATTACAATCTTAACGGTATTTAAATCAAAAGGCTTAGAGTTTGATACTGTATTGTTATTAGATAGAATTAAATCAAAAAATAGTGATAAGTCATCATTATTATTTGAATATGATAAAGTTAATTTAAAGCAAACTCATTACAAAATAAAATATAAAGAATTTTTTGATAATCAATATAAAGATGCTTTAGAAGAAGAAAAAAGGCTTCAATATTTAGATGAATTAAATATTTTATATGTGGCTTTAACAAGAGCAGAAAATAATTTATTTATATTTAAAAAACAGAAGAAAAAATCCTCTAAATCTGTAAATGCATTTGATATTATAAAACATAATAATACTAGTATTGGATCATTAATTATTAAGCCAAAAGAAAAAATAGAAAATAATATAATTAAGATTAAAGAATATAAATCATTGGAATTGGGATTACAAAATAAAAAGAAAGCTAATGATACTAATGAATCAAATATATATGCACAATACTTTGGAATAGCAACACACTATTGTTTAGAGATGATGAATAAGTTTGATATGAATAGTTTAGATAAATCTATATTACAAACGAGGGCTAGATATTCGAACTATTTAAATGATGAAGATTTTAAAAAGATATTTAGAATATGCAAGAATTTAATAGAAAATATGAACTTTCAGTCTATGATAAAAGGCTTTGATATTACAAAAGAACAAGCATTGAATTTTAATGGTGAGATGAAAATTTTAGACTTACTATGTATGAAAAAAGATGAGATTATTGTATTTGATTATAAAACGACTATTTCTCATAATACTGAGCATAATAGTCAAGTTTCATATTATAAAAAAGCATTAAGTACAATTTTTCCAAAAGCAAAGGTAGAAGGATTTATTGTGTATCTTCAAGAAAATTCTGTGGATATTATAAATGTTTAAATCAAAAAATTACTTTTTATCTCAGCCTCATCAGCCATTCTTTTTATTATCATTTGTAAATGCAATATTGTTAATAATTATTTTTTCATTGAGTATGCATGGTTTATTAACTTTAAAAATAAATACATCATTGTTTCATTCATATGGATTAATATTTTTATGCTTTACTCCTGCTTTCTTTGGATTTTTATTTACTACTTTTCCAAGGTTTTTATCTGTAGAGATAATAAACAAAGAATTTTATACCAAGATATTCACTTTATTTAGCATTGGAAATATATTATTTTTAATAGGCTCTATATATTATGATTTGTTAGTTAATATTTCTATGTTTATTATATTTGTTGGATATCTCTTATCAATTAAAAAGCTAATAGAACTCCATCTTCAATCTAGCGCAGAAAATAAACATGATACTTTCTGGATACTTATTGGATTTTGTTTTGGAATTATTTCTAGCATTTTATTTTTATTATCAAATACATATATTACTTTTATATCTTATGGTGCACAAGTTGGAATTTACTTATATTTATTCTTAGTTGCTTTTGCAGTAGCTCAAAGAATGATCCCTTTCTTTTCTCATTGTCAATATGAAAAGGATAAAACATTCTTAAGAACAGTAGTTGTACTACTATCTTTACATGTTGTATTTGAAATATATTATTTTAACCTTTCTTTTTTAGTTGATGCAATTTTAGCAATAATAATAGCGAAGGAAATATATAGATGGAAATTACCATTTCCTAATTCAAATCCTATGCTTTGGATAATGCATCTCTCTCTTTTTTGGATCCCTATATCATTTTTATTTAGTTCAATAAGTAGTGCGATGTCTTATTATTATGCTTATCATTTTGTTTATTTAGGTGTGCATATGTTAGTACTTGGATTTTTGCTAACGATTCTTATTGGCTTTGGTACACGAGTAACAATTGGTCATTCAAATAATATAATGAATGCAAATAAATTAACAATATCTTTATTTGTATTAACTCAAATAGTAGTCTTAAGTAGAATGATTATGTCAATTACAGCTAGCATGAAATATGATTTTATGATTTTGTTTGATATTTCTATAATATTGTGGGTGATATTATTTGTAGTTTGGTTAGTGCAGTTTTTTAATGCATTAGTTTTTGGTAAGAGCTTGTCTAAAGACTAAAGCTCTTCACCTTTTTTAATTGATTCTAAGAATTCTTCCATATTGTACTTTTCTCTATGAGATTGAGTCATTACATGTACTAAAATATCTCCAAGATCAACAATAGTCCAGTCATCCCCTTCATCTACTCTAAAAAATTCTTCACCTAATGGTTTAAGTTCTTCTTTTAAATAATTTACTAATGAGAATGCATGCTTAGAGTTTAATGATGTTGCAATAACAACGTTATCTACCATATAGCTTTTTCCAATTAAATCAAAAGATTCTATATCTTTTGCTTTTTTTTCATCTAATAATGAAATAATTCTTTCTATTCTTTGTGTCAAAGTTTTTACCTTTTTGTATTTATTAGTGAAGTGTATCTAAATCTTCTCTAATTTTTGTTGAGCTAATGTCACATTGTATATCTAATACTTTATATTCTGTGTCATGCTTAATATTATCTCTAGATGCAATTACAAATTCAACCAAAGTTTCAAGCTCTTTAAAGTCTTTCCATAGATGAAGTTTAGCCAAATTATCTGCACCTATAATTAGATAAAGTTTATCTATATTATATTTATTGTAAAGATGTTTAACAGTATCAATTGTAGGAACTTTTTTCTGTTGTTGTACTTCATAATCTGAAATTTCAACATTTTTAAAATCTTTACATATACCTTTTGTCATTTTTAATCTAGTATTTGAGTCAAAATGACTAGAGTCTTTAAATGGATTTAAAAAAGTTGGCATTACTATTAATTTATTAATTTTAAGTACATGAAGAGCTTCTTCAATTATCATTTTATGTCCAAAATGAGGTGGGTCAAAACTGCCCCCAAATAATGCTAAATTCATCTTCTTAATCCTTGTCTAACTGTGATTTTAGCACAATTTGGATAATATAATCTAAATATTATAAATTTGAAGGATGATGTATGGCTTTAAAAGTGGCGATTAATGGATTAGGTAGAATTGGAAGATGTGTAGCAAGAATAGTAGCAGACAGAGATGATGTACAACTTGTAGCAGCTAATGCTAGTGGTTCAGAAGATATGATTCAATATGGACTTAAATATGATTCAGTACATGGTGCTAGAGAAGATATTACGGTTAAAGATGGAATTATTACAATTGGTACGGATAAAGCAACATTATTAAGCGAACGAGATCCTGCAAAATTAGATTTTGCAGCATTAGGTGTAGATGTTGTTTTAGAATGTACAGGTGCATTTTTAACTAGTGAATCTGTACAAGCATATTTAGATAATGGTGTTAAAAAAGTTGTTATGTCTGCTCCAGCAAAAGATGATACAGCTACATTTGTACTTGGTGCAAATGAAGATACATATGCTGGTCAATCTGTTGTATCAAATGCTTCTTGTACTACAAATGGATTAGCTCCTGTAGCAAAAGTACTAGATGATGCTTTTGGAATTGAAGCTGGACTTATGACTACAATTCATTCATATACTGGAAGCCAACCAATTTTAGATGCAAAACATAAAAAAGATCCTAGAAAAGCTAGAGCAGGTGCTGTTAATTTAATTCCTACTACAACTGGTGCAGCTAAAGCTATTGCTAAAGTTTTACCACAATTAAAAGGTAAAATTAATGGTCAAGCAATTAGAGTACCAACGCCAAATGTTTCTATGGTAGATTTAACTGTAACACTTAAAAAAGATGTAACTGAAGATCAAGTTAACCAAGCGTTTAGAGATGCTGCAAATGGTACTATGAAAGGTATTTTAGGTGTTGATGATGAATGTAGAGTAAGTGGTGACTTTAATGGTTGTTCAACTTCTACAGTTGTTCCAATGGATACAACTCAAGTAGTAAATGGAAATATGGTAAAAGTACTTTCATGGTATGACAATGAGTGGGGTTATTCTTGTAGATTAGTAGATATGGCAGTACATATTTCAAAATAAAAATAATAAAATAAAAGGAAAATAATTGAAACTTCAAGATATAAAAGATTTAAATTTAACTGGTAAAAAAGTATTTATTAGATGTGATTTTAATGTACCTGTTGATGAATATCAAAATATTACAGATGACAGAAGAATAAAATCAGCATTAAATACAATTAGATATTGTTTAGATAATGATTGTGCAATTATTATAGCTTCTCATTTTGGAAGACCAAAAGATGGATTTGAAGATAAGTTTTCTTTAAATCCAGTTGCAAAAAGACTTCATAAACTACTTGATGAAGATGTTAAATTAGCTCCAAATGTAATTTGTAATGAAACTATTGCTATGGCAAATGAATTAAAATCTGGTGAAATAATGTTATTAGAAAATATGAGATTTGAAAAGGGTGAAACTAAAAATGACCCACAATTAAGTCAAACATTAGCTGATATGGCAGACTTTTATATCAATGATGCATTTGGTGTATCACACAGAGCTCATGCTTCTGTTGAAGGAATTGCACAGCATTTTGATACTGAGCATAAAGCAGCAGGATTTTTACTTGCTCGTGAGATTAAATTCTTTTATCATATTATTGAAGAGCCAAAAAGACCATTTGTTTCTATTGTAGGTGGTTCAAAAGTATCTGGAAAATTAGAAGCGTTATATAATTTAGTACCAAAAGTTGATAAGATCATTATTGGTGGTGGTATGGCATTCACATTTTTAAAAGCATTAGGATATGAAATTGGTAATTCATTAGTAGAAGATGACTTAATGCCTGAAGCTTTAAAAATAATGGAAGAAGCTAAAAAACTTGGTGTTAAATTTTATTTACCGGTAGATGTTATTGCAGCACAAGAATTTAATAGTGAATCAATTGCAAAAGAAACTACAATACAAGAGATACCAGCAGATTGGATGGGATTAGATATTGGACCTGCTTCATCAATTCTTTTTGAACAAGTTTTAGAAGATGCAAATACTATTCTTTGGAATGGACCAATGGGTGTTTATGAAATGGATAAGTTTGCAAAAGGTAGTACAAAACTATCGCATGTAGTTGCAAAAAGTTTAGCTACTACAGTTGTAGGTGGTGGTGATACTGCCGATTTAGTTAGAAGAACTGGTGATGAAGATGAGATGACATTTATCTCTACAGGTGGTGGAGCTTCTTTAGAATTAATTGAAGGTAAGGTACTTCCAGGGGTTAAAGCTCTAATAGTTGAGTAGTTAGCTAATTTATGAGAGTATTATTAAATGGTGTAGGTAGAGTAGGTAAAGCAATTTTAAGGATTGTTTTACAAAATCATAATTTTGAAATAGTAGCAATAAATGAACTCAATAGAAGTTTAGAAAATATTGCATATTCAATAAATTATGATTCTACATACGGAAAACTTGATGATAAATTTGAAGTAGGTAGTAACTATATTCAAAATAGTTCGACTAAGATAGATATTTTAAATTACAAAAGTTTAGAAGAGATTGATTATAAATTATTAAATATTGATACTGTAATTGATGCAAGTGGATCAAAAGTCAACGTAGAAAATTTAAAAAAATTATCTCCAAAATCTTTTTTCTTAACTCATCCAAATAAAAATGCTGATATCAATGTAATATTAGGTGTAAATGAAAATACATTAGATGATAATATACATAAAGTTATATCAACAAGCTCTTGTAATGCTACAGCTCTTCTTCCAATATTAAAACTAATAGATGATAATTATACGATTAAATGTGGTGATATTGCAACAATTCATCCTCTTTTAAATCATCAGAAAACTTTAGATGGACAATGTGTAGGTAGTAGCGATAGAGAAGTTGAGTGTAGCTTTGAGTTTGGTAGAGGATCAACTCAAAATATTATTCCTAGTAAAACAACAACTGTTGATGCATGTGCATTAGTTGTACCAACTCTTAATAAAGATTTATTATCTTCAAATTCATTTAGAGTTCCAACTTCAATAGTTGGAGCAATTAATGTTACGCTTTTTATAAAAAAAGAAATTGTAAAAGATGAATTATTAGAACTTTGTAATGAATATTCACAAAAACAAGAACATAAAATTATATTTAATAATACTAAGCCACTAGTTTCAAGTGATTTTCAATCGTGTGAGCATACAACTATTATAGATCATAGATATACACAAGTTATTCAAGGTAATATGATTAAACTTGTACTTTGGTATGATAATGAATGGGGATATGCTTCAAAAGTTGTTGAGATAGTATCCAAAGGTAATTAAACAATGTTATTAGAACAATATAAACATGCAATTGAAGCTAGTAATATTGTTTCTAAAACAGATGTCTATGGTATTATTACATTTGTCAATGAAGAATTTTGTAATATATCAGGATATACTCAAGAAGAATTAATTGGTGCAAATCATAATATTGTTCGACATCCAGATGTGCCTGAAGAAAATTTTGTCAAGTTATGGGATGTAATCTGTAGAAAAAAAACTTATACAAATACCGTAAAAAATCTTGCAAAAGATGGTAGTACCTTTTATGTAAATACAACAATTACTCCAATATTAGATGAGAATGATGAGATTGTAGAATATATTGCTATTCGATATGATGTTACATCTCAAATGGAATTAAAATTTAAACTTGAGGCAAAAGAAAAAGAACTTGAAGATTTAAATAAAAAGCTTGAAGAGAAAGTTATATTAAAAACTAAAGAGATTGAAGATTTAAATATAGTATTTCATCAAGCAAGATTAGCAAGTATGGGACAAATGATAGCAAATATTGCACATCAATGGAGACAACCGCTTACAAGTTTAAATTTAGCATTATTTAATATTAAAAAAGAAGCTAAAAAAGGTAATATAGATATTGTAGAAGCTATGTATAATAATACTAAGAATACAATAAAAAATATGTCTGAAACATTAGAAAATTTTACAGACTTTTTTAAACCAAATAAAATAAAAACAAAATTTAGTGTTAAAAATAGTATAAATGAATCAATTTCATTACTTGGTAAAACAATACTTGATGAACATATATCAATCAAAACAAATATAGAAGATGCTAAACTTACTGGTGTATCAAATGAACTTACACAAGTTTTTATCAATTTAATTCAAAATTCAAAAGATGCATTTATATCTAATAAAATTTCAAATAGAATAATATTACTTACTATAAAACAAGATAATAATATTTTAATTATTGATTTTAAAGATAATGCAGGTGGTATTACTACTGATATAATTGAGAGTATATTTGAACCATATTTTACAACAAAACATCAGTATCAAGGTACAGGACTTGGATTATTTATGTCTAAAATGATTTGTGAACAAAGTTTTGATGGAAATATAAGTGTAAATAGTCAAGATAATACAACTGTATTTAGAATTGAATTACCAATAAAGGAATAAAAGTGGATATAAATAACTTAAAAAAAATAAAAGTATTACTAGTAGAAGATGAAGAAGAATTATCATCATTATTAAAAGATGCTATAGGTGAGTATTTTTATAGTTTTAATGTTGCCTCTAATGGAATTGAAGGATTAAAGCAATTTAATAATATCCAAGCAGATATAGTAATTACAGATATCAATATGCCAGATATGACTGGACTAGAAATGTCAGAAAAACTAAGAAAAGATAATCCAGATTTACCTATTATTATTTTAAGTGCCTTTAGTCAAAAAGAATATCTTCTAAATGCTATAGATTTAAGTGTAACAAAATATTTAATTAAACCATTTGATCCAGATGAACTATTGGAATATATCGTGTCAATATCTAATAAAATTGGTAATAAAGAAATTTCATTAGTTGATGGATTTGTATTTAACAAAAATACAAATAGTTTATCTCTTAATGGTGATTTTGTAAAAATAACAAAACGTGAGGCTAAATTTTTAAATACACTTATAGATATTTCACCATTAATACTAGAAGATAATAAAATGAAATTAAAATTATGGGATGATGATGATATTACAGATGAGAGAGTACGTACATTTATAAAAAGGTTTAGGCAAAAAACTTCAAAAACTTTAATAAATAATATTAAAGGGCAAGGGTATCAAATAATTATCTAAAAACAATATTTAATTTTTTAGATAGTTTATCTTTCATAAGTCTTTTAATAGATGTTGATATATTACCAATATTATCACCGGTATCAAGAAATTCCTGTAAAAAATAATGATTTTTATAGCCTCTTTGAACTAAATCATCAATAATAATATTTACATCTTGATAATCTAATAAATCATTATGTATAGTTGTTCTAACTTCAAATGGAAAATCATATTTAATTATAGTATCTAGTGTAGTGCTAAAATCATTAAATTTGTTTGAGTGAGTTATTGTAGTAAATTTTGATTTTGGTGCTTTGTAATCTAATGCAATATAGTCAATAAGATTTTTTTCAATTAATAATTTAACTTGATTTGGATTTAATCCATTTGTATCGAGTTTAATTTTAAATCCAAGACTTTTTACTTCTTTACAAAAGTTAAATAAATCATGAGTGGTAGCTTCTCCACCACTTAATACAACTGCATCTAAAAGACCAACTCTTTTGTTTAAAAAGTCTAGAACATCTTGAAGTGATAAACTACCATTTTTGCTAAATACAATATCTTTATTATAACAAAAGTCACATCTCATATTACAGCCAACTAGCCATACTATACAAGCTAGATGATCTGGATAGTCAAGATGTGTAAATGTAGTTAAATCACTTACAATTAGTTTTTTCAACGAATTGCTTTCGTTGTTTATGCTCACCTGTTTTACCTATATTAAAACTTTCAACAGGTCTATGGTAACCCATAACTCTAGTATAAACAATACACTTAGATCTCTTGTCTTGTAATTTTTCTAATATTTCATTTTTACTCATATTTTTCCCTTTGTTAAATTTAATTAAACACTTTTATTGTGGTATGCCACATTCCTGTGTAACATATGGCATTGTGTTATCTACCATTCTAAAAGTAAAATCCTCTTCATTTGTTCCAGAAATTTTTTCATAATAGTTTTGATGTGCTGCAATATATGCTACTAATATCATTTTGATACAGTCATCACAATTTTCTTGTGCATTTATGTTTGCTAATTCTTTTTGAGTTGTTTCTAGACCCTCTTCAAAATTAACACCTTTTAATTCTTCTGTAAATACAGATGCTGTAAAAGATATAGTAGGACAACCTTTATATTCGTATCCAATATCAGTAATAATCATATTTTTATCAAGATTAATAGTCATATCAACTTGACCCCAATTATCAGGATTTCTACCAACACCTCTTGCATTATAATCTTCTAATGCCTTATTATTTTTTGGATTTTCATAATGTTCTTTAATCAGAGATGCTTGATTTGATGAAACATCAAACCCTTCTTCTTTTAAATTTTCTTTATTGATCATATTCACTCTTTATAAAATTATTTACACATATTCTAGCATTTTTTAGCAAAATATCTATATCAGTTTTTGTGGCATTATCAAGATGAATACCACATACTACTAAAGTGTCTTTATTTAATTTTTTATAGATAATTGGAGCTAGCATTTTTGATACAACATAATCCTTATGATTTGTTTTTTTTATACTTGAAAGGAGGTTTGCTTCACTTAAACTCACTCCCCCTATATGTTCATCACCACCTGTAATAATAACAAGTAAATCATTCCCTATTTGTATTGATTTTAAATATATTTTATATTTACCTTCTCCATAATTAATACTATTTATGATGCATCTTCTTCTAGTGCTAATAGTTCTTCATCACATTTAGGACAATATTCATGTTCACCATTTAAATATCCATGCTTAGGACATACTGAGAATAATGGTGTTATAGTAATATATGGAAGTTTGAAATTAGAAATAACATTTTTTACCATTTTTCTACATGACTCAGTTGAGCTTAATTGCTCTTGCATATATAGATGAAGTACTGTTCCGCCTGTATATTTACATTGTAATTCATCTTGAAGATCAAGAGCTTCAAATGGATCATTTGTAAGATCTACAGGTATTTGAGATGAGTTAGTATAGTATATATTATCATCCATACCTGCTTGTAAAATACCATCAAATCTTTTTTTATCTTCTTTTGCAAATCTATAAGTTGTACCTTCAGCTGGTGTTGCTTCTAAATTATATAAGTTTCCTGTTTCTTCTTGAAATTGAACCATTTTATCTCTCATGTAATTTAATAATTCAATAGCAAACTTCATACCATTTTGAGTAGCAATATCTTCTTGATCACTTGTGAAGTTTCTAATCATCTCATTAATTCCATTTACACCAATTGTTGAAAAATGATTATTAAATCCTGGTAAATATCTTTGAGAATAAGGGAATAATCCTCTATCATAAAGATCTTGTATAAAGACTCTTTTCTTTTCTAGAGTAGATTTTGCAAACTCCATAAGCTCATCAACTCTAGAAAATAATTCTTCTTTATTTTGTTTATGCAGAAATCCCAATCTAGCCATATTAATTGTAACAACACCAATACTACCTGTCATCTCAGCACTACCAAATAGTCCACCACCACGCTTAAGAAGCTCTCGTAAATCTAGTTGAAGACGACAACACATACTTCTTACATGACCAGGTTTATATGCTTCATCATTTGGTATAAGCTTACCATTTTCATCTCTTTTGTATTGACTACCAATAAAATTTTGGAAGTATGATGATCCAATTTTAGCAGTATTCTCAAATAAGATATCTGTATTTTCTCCATGCCAATCAAAGTCTTCAGTAATATTAACAGTAGGAATAGGAAATGTAAATGGTTGCCCTGTTTTATCTCCTTGAGTCATGATTTCATAATAAGCTTTATTTATCATATTCATCTCTTTTTGAAAATCTTTATATGTTAGCTCATCAAATGAAGAATAACCTTTTTCTTTAATTTGTGCTAAAAGATCACTGTCAGTTACATCTTTTAAAAGATGATTTTGTTCTCTTGTTGGAATTTGATCTTTTAGATCATCTGGTACTGTCCAATCTATAGTAATATTTGTAAATGGAGATTGTCCCCAACGAGCAGGTACATTTAGATTATAGATGAAACTTCGTATAGCTTTTTTCACTTCTTTGTATGGCAGTTTATCTTTAAATACATAAGGTGCTAAGTATGTATCAAATGATGAAAATGCTTGAGCTCCAGCCCATTCACTTTGTAATATTCCTAAGAAATTTGCCATTTGTCCTAGAGCTTCTCTAAAATGATTTGGAGCATCACTTTCAACTCTTCCTCGTACTCCATTAAATCCTTCATCAAGTAAGACTCTTAAGCTCCATCCTGCACAATATCCACTCAAGCAATCTAAATCATGAATATGATAATCTCCATTTCTATGAGCATAACCTTCCTCTTTTGAATAAATCTTATCTAGCCAATAATTTGCAATAACTTTACCTGCTGTATTGTTGATTAATCCTGCATGAGAATATCCAGTATTAGAATTTGCTTTAATTCTCCAATCTGTTCCATGAATATATTCTTCAATAGTTTGTGTTGAATTAATATATGTTGTATCTTCTTCAAGTCCTAGTACATGTTCTCTTTGCATTTTATGCATATGTCTATAAAGCATGAATGATTTCATTACATCAAAGTATCTAGCTTTATATAATTCTTGTTCAATAAAATCTTGAACATCTTCAACAGCTATAACTCTTTTTGTTTCAAGTAATTGCAATACATTAAAAAATACACTAGGATCGTATGTAGTATGAGAACTTTTAAATGCTTTTTTTATAGCATCTTCTATTTTAAAAGATTGAAATTTTTTATATTCACCATCTCGTTTTAGAATTTCTGTAATCATATATAATCCTTTTGTATTTTTTAGTTAAATATTGATATTACTATTAAATATTTTTCGAAGTTTATGCAAATATATATTAGATGTATATTAAGATTGAAGTCACTAAGAAGTCACTATCTGTAGGGCCTAGAGACTTATAAGGAGTTTTGTGATAGTATATTATTTTAATAAAATAATAAATTTAAATAGGGAGTTTCAATTTGAAGATAATTGCTGCAAATTTTAAGACGAACCATACAAGAAAAAGTACTAATATTTTTGTAAATAATATAAATACTTTTTTAGAAGATGAAAATATTTCAAATGATGTATATATTTTTCCACCAGCAACAGCACTAGATAATTTTGATACAAAATCAAATTTAATTGTTGGTGCTCAAAATGCATATTGTGTAAAAAATGGATCATTTACAGGAGAAATAGGAACTGAACAACTTGAAGAATTTGATATTAAAACAATTTTAATTGGTCATAGCGAAAGAAGACATGTGTTAGGTGAATCTCAAAAAGAGATTGCATTAAAATATAATTATTATAAAGCTTTAGGATATAGAATAGTTTATTGTGTAGGAGAGCCTCTTGAAGTTAAACAATCTGGACTTACAGAAACTCTAGGATATATTTGGGAGCAATTTGATGGTATAGATTTAGATTATGATAATTTAGTTTTAGCATATGAACCTGTTTGGGCA
>JABJGE010000091.1 GCA_018662405.1 Campylobacteraceae bacterium | reverse complement strand
GATGCAATTTGGGAAGAGCCAGAATTAGTTACTCCAAATGTTATTGAAGTTGCAATTAACCAAATTAGACAAAAAATGGATAAACCATTAAATATTGCTACTATTGAAACAATCAGAAGAAGAGGATATCGATTCTGTTATCCTTCTGCGGAAGAAGCAAAATAATTAAAATAATATCTAGAGAAACTTTTCTCTAGATTATCATATACTTTAGGATTTCCATGTATAAAAGTATTCATCAACAATTTTTAAAACAATTAATTTTAGCAACTACAATATTTATATTAATCTTATCATTCATGTTTTATGGGTTTACTAAAACAACAATTGCAGAAGATATTAGAGATAACCTTATAAATGATGCACAATTAATCAATACTATTAGTCAATCAAGTCAAACACAAAATATCCCTTTTAGTATGCTAACACAAGGTGATGCTAATGTTGATATTGTACAAATTAATTCAAAGAAGATAATAAGATTTAGTATATATAATGTTGGTGATGATTATTTTGCTAAATTAATATATCCATTTGCAAATAAAAATAAGTACTTCATCAAAATTGTTAAAAATGTAAATAGTTCACAAAAAATGCTAAATAAGATTTTTAAAAATCTCTTAATTATTAGTATTGCTGGAATGATTATGGTTATATTATATGCTCTTACTCTTTCGAGAATTCTTGTTGCTCCCATTTTACATATAACAAAAAAATTATCCAATATGAATGAAAACTCTTTATCTCAAATACAACTAGATAAGTTGCCTTTAGAATTTCATCCTTTAGCAAATTCTATTAATAAACTTACAAATAGAATTGAAGGATATGTTAAATATCAAAAGGAACTTTTTATTGGAGCAGCACATGAATTAAAAACTCCATTAGCCGTAATGAAACTAAAAAATGAAATTACAATTAGAAAGCCTAGAGATCAAGAAAAGTATGAAGATACTTTACGTATAAATAATAAAGAGATTGATGGTATGAATAAAATGATAACATCAATACTTGATATTGGAAGACAAGAAAGTGCACAGTTTGAGATACCAGTAAAACTAGATATTATAAATTACTTGATTAATAAAATGAGTGGATATAAATTATTAGCAAATAAAGACTCTGTAATATTAAATTTCACTACAAATATAAAATCATTTGATATTGTAATACAGCCTACACTTTTAAATCAAATTATTCAGAATTTTGTACAAAATGCAATAAAATTTACGCCAGACAATAACTATATAAATATAAATACATTTCACACAGATGATTATATTGTAATCAATGTTGTAGATAGTGGTATAGGTATTGATGAGTCAATAGATCTATTTGCACCATTTAAAAGAGTAGGGAATGCTCAAGGTGCAGGTTTAGGATTATTCTTAGCAAAAAGTGCAGCAGATGCATTAGGTGCTGATATAAGCATTAGAAATAGAACAGATGGAGTTAAAGGATCAGTAGCTAGTTTAAAACTATATACAAATCCTACTTGTATTTTAAAATAAGTCCCTATGTTCTAATTTTGTACATAGATTTTGTACAACATTCATACCAGCTTCTTTTGCTTTTTCAGCTGCATTATTGTTAACAATACCTATTTGGGTCCATATAGTTTTAATATTCTTCATTGCTATTGCTTGATCTACTATTAAACTTACAATGTCTGGTTTTCTAAATATATCTACCATATCAATTTGTTCTTCTATTTCATCAAGACTTCTATATACCTTTTCACCAAGAATAATATCTTCTTTTGGATATACAGGAATTATTTTAAAACCAGCATTTTGTAAATATTTTGCAACCATATTACTTGGTTTGTCTTCTTTTGGTGATAAACCAACTATTGCAATAGTTTTTGTTTCATTAAAGATTTTTTTTATTTCATCTTTATTTGATTGTACTTGTGGGAATTCACATTCCATATTATACCCCTTTTATATAATTTCTAGAATATTTTCTAGTGGTCGACCAATAGCCGCTTTTCCATTATTTATAGCAATTGGTCTTTCAATTAAAATTGGAAAATTTATCATAGCTTGAAGTAATGTGTCGTTTGATGTATTTTCATCTAAAAGATTAAGTTCTGTATATTTATCTTCTTTTGTTCTCATTATATCTTTAGGAGAATTTAAATTTAATAGGTTAATCACTTCAATTAATTCATCTTTAGATGGGATATCTTTTAAATACTCTCTTGATGTAAACTTTATGTCTTTTTCATCAAGAGCTTCAAATGCTGCTCTTGATTTACTACAATTAGGGTTATGCCAAAGCATCATAACTATATTTCTTCTTTATCAAAATTTTTACTAATAGCTGTTTTAATTCTTTTTATTGATTCTTGAACTCCAAGTACAGCTATAACATCATAAACTGATGGTGCTTGTGTTCCACCTGTTAGTGATATTCTAATTGGTTGGAATAATTGAGGAAATTTTAATTCATTTTCTACAATAAATGGTTTTGTAACTAATTCAATATCAACAGGAAGATGTAAAGTATCTTGATTTAATTCTAAAATATTAATATATTTTTCTAGCATTGAGATTGTATTTTCTTTAATGAATTTTTTACTACCTTTTTTATCATAGATAGTTGGTACTTTCATAATATTTTCAATAGCTGATTTTAATTCTACTAAAGTATTTGCTCTTTCTTTACAAAGATCTAATATCATCTCCTTTTTGTCATGTCCATGAATTTCACAATTGAAATATTTAAGCTCATTTGCTAATCTATCATTTGATACATTTTTAATATAGTGAGCATTTAACCATAATAATTTTTCTTCATTATAAGCAGATGATGATTTATTAATATTTGATGGATCAAATAATGATAGCATCTCTTCCATTGAGAATATTTCTTGATCACCATTTGACCACCCTAGTCTAACTAAAAAATTAAGAAGAGCTTCTGCTAGATATCCTTGTGATTTATAATCCATTACATTCATTGCACCATCTCTCTTAGATAGTTTTTTACCAGATGGATTATTAATCATAGGTATATGATAAAATTTTGGTATATCAAATCCAAGAGCATTATATATAACAATTTGTTTTGGAGTGTTAGTTAAGTGATCATCCCCTCTTAATACATCTGTCATATTCATAAGAGAATCATCAATTGCAACTACAAAGTTATAAGTTGGATTTCCATTAGATCTTGCAATTACAAAATCATCTACTTGATCATGATTAAAACTCATAGAACCTTTAACGCCATCTTCAAATTCTAATCTACCATCTAATGGAGCTTTAATTCTTATTACAGGTTCAATACCTTCTGGAGGTGTTCCATCAAAGTCTCTGTATCTACCATCATACCTTGGAGTTTCTTTATTAGCTTCTTGTGTTGCACGTAGTTGATCTAATTCATCTCTACTCATATAACACTTATAAGCTTTACCTTCATCTAAAAGTTGATTAATATACTTTGTGTATATATCCCCTCTTTTTGATTGGTATTCAACTTCACAATCACTATCCATCCCTACCCAATCAAAAGCTTCTATTATTGCTTTAACTGCATCTTCACTATTTCGTGCTTGATCTGTATCTTCAATTCTTAATTTAAATTCGCCATTTGTTTTTTTAGCCCATAGGTAAGAATATAGTGCTGTTCTTAATCCACCTATGTGTAAATATCCAGTAGGACTTGGTGCAAATCTTGTAATTGCCATTTTTTCTCCTTAATGTTTCACATGAAACATTTATTATTTAATTTTATTAATCGTCTTTCATATAAACAAATAGACTAACCATTCCGCCTATTAATACAATCGCAAGGAATATAAGCATTATTAAATCTAGTGTACTCATATTGTTTATCCTTCTATTTTATTTTTTTCTTTAAGTTGACCGCATGCTGCACTAATATCTAATCCTTTAGATTCTCGAATAGTACAAATTACGTTTTTGCTTAATAAATATTCTTGAAATTTTACCATATTATTTCTTGATGGTCTTTGATAATCTACACCTTCAAATGGATTAAAATATATTAAATTCACTTTTGCTTCTATACCACTTAAAAGTTTTGCTAATTTGTCGGCAGATTTTATATCATCATTTTTATCTTTAATAACTAGATATTCAAACATAATCTTTTTTCTAGTATCAACAGGAAATCTTTTTACTGCATCTATGATTGATTGAATATTATATGCTTTATTCATTGGTATAAGTTCACTTCTTAAATTATCATCAACTGCATGTAGTGAAATTGCTAATTGTATTCCTAAATCTTCTTTTGTTAATTTATCAATTTTTGAACTAATTCCACTTGTTGATATTGTTTGTCTTCTTGTGTTAATATTGAGGCCATTTTCTTCTGATAAAATTTTGATTGCTTGAACAAGATTATCATAATTATCTAGTGGTTCACCCATTCCCATATAAACTATATTAACACTTTTATTTTCATCTATATTATTTTCTTTTTTTAGATATAAAACTTGTGCTACAATCTCTCCAGCTGTTAAATCTCTAGTAAATCCACCTTTTGCAGTAAGACAAAAACTACACCCTACTTTACATCCTACTTGAGAAGATATACAAAATGTGTATTGTTCACTTTTTGTAATTTTTCCAGTCTCGTCAGTCTTTTTATCTTTCATTAAAAGAAGTACTGCTTCAACTGTTGTTTTATCATTGAATTCAAATAGATATTTTATAGAACCATCTATACTCTTTTCAACACTAATAATTTTTGCAATATTTATCGGAAATTTATTTTCTAAATCTTCTTTTAATATATTTGGTAAGTTATTCATTTCTAAATAGTTTGTAGCATATTTTTTATATATCCAATTATAAACTTGCTTTGCTCTAAATGATGGTTTAATTATTGATTGTA
This sequence comes from Campylobacteraceae bacterium, assembly GCA_018662405.1. Lineage (GTDB taxonomy): Bacteria > Campylobacterota > Campylobacteria > Campylobacterales > Arcobacteraceae > JADHTT01. The sequence continues at coordinate 4,979 of JABJGE010000091.1, read as the reverse complement.
ATTCGTTAAGTTTGTAATCATAAATTGTTTTTATAATATTTCCTTTCATTGTTTCATGTGAAACATTTTGTATACTTTAAAGTAGAGTTAAACATTTTGTATAATATTTTTAGATTTTAAATATGATACAAGTTTATTCATTGATACTTGATGATTATTTATAAAGTCTTTATGTGCATCTTTATTTGTGTAGTTTGTTACAATAAATATACCAGCAATAGGTATGCTGAATTTATTAGCTACTTGCATTAAAGCATAGTATTCCATATTTTCAATACCTATATTATGTTCTTTATATTTTATTGATAATTCTTTATTTGTAGTGATGTAATTAGAAGAATTAACTATAGTTTGATCTTTGGTAAAATTATTATCACTTTTTAACATATTGTTTATTGGAGTATAACAATCATCATTTAAAAATGCTAATTCTATATTTGAAGAGCTTTTTGACTCTACAATATCAAAAATATCATATTCTCCATAACTTCCTGCACTACCAATAAACAATAATGATTCAGGTTTTTCTTCTAAGCATAATTTTGTTAGGCCATATGCACTATCAATTAGACCTACACCTACGCTTTGTGCAAAGTTAAATACCTCTTGATTGCCAGCACAGATAATCATATTTTTTGCCCTATAGCTATGAATACACTAAAGTTATTATTCGGCTTATTAATAACTTGTAATTGTTTTACTATAATATTTTTTAGATTATTATCTTTATATGACTTTTCAATATTATTAATATTAAATCCAAAATGTTCTACCCCATCATTACAACTATGAAAAGTTCCATCTTCTATTTCTAAATCAGCAATACACAGATAACCATTAGGTTTTAAAGAACTTGATAATTTCTTTATAAAGATGTTGGTATCTTTTATATGGTGCATTGTCATATTTGTTACAGCTAAATCATATGTATTAAAATCAAGTTCTTGATTGTTTATATCATGAAGTAATGAAGATATATTATTAAATTCAAGTGATTGAATTTTTTGATTGTAAATATCAATCATTCCTGTAGAAAAATCCATTCCTGTTACAGTCTTAACTTGCTCCATAAGAGCAAAAGAAACTAGACCGCTCCCACATCCATAATCCAATGTATTGAAATTTGAAGTGTCTTCTTTTATAGTCTTAAATATTTCATCAACAAAACATAAAGCACCCTCAACTCTTTCAGGTTTACTATCCCATTTTTTTGCTAACTGATTAAATCTATCTAAGCTCAAATTATATTCTTACTGGGATATTATTTGAGTTTAAATATCTTTTTAGATCCATTATATCTATCTCTTTAAAGTGAAAAATAGATGCAGCAAGTGCTGCTTCTGCACCACACTCAAATGCTTCTTTTATGTGATCCATTGTTCCTGCACCTCCAGATGCAATTACGGGAATATCAATTGCACGACTTATTTGTCCAGTTATATTAGTTTCAAATCCAGCCTTTGTACCATCTGCATCCATTGATGTTAAGAGTATTTCTCCAGCACCTCTGTTATAAACTTCTTTAGCCCATTCTAAAGCATCAAGTCCAGTGTCCTCTCTTCCACCTTTTACAAATACATGATAAGAACCATTTGAAACTTTTTTAACATCTATTGCTACAACAATACATTGTGATCCAAATCTTTTTGCAGCTTGATTAATAAAATCTGGATTAGTTACAGCACTACTATTAATACTTACTTTATCGCACCCTACATTTAATAAATTATAAATATCATCTAGCTTTCTAATACCACCACCTACAGTTAACGGTATAAATACTTCTTTTGCAACCTTTTTTACTACATCGACAATAGTATCTCTTCCTTCATGACTAGCTCCAATATCTAAGAAAGTTATCTCATCTGCACCTTCTTGATTGTATCTTTTAGCTACTTCAACAGGATCACCTGCATCTCTAAGTCCTACGAAATTTATACCTTTTACAACTCTGCCGTTATCTACATCTAGACATGGAATGATTCTTTTAGCAAAACTAACTTCTTCTATAAGACCCGTTAAATTGTCTTGAAAATTACTCAAATGATTTCCCTTGTATTCTATTTAATACTCAATATTTATAGTATATTATCTAATTGTAAGTTAATATTTGATAGACTCTTACTAATTATGATACAAGTAAAAGCAAAAAAACAATTTGGACAAAACTTTTTAAAAGATATGTCAGTTTTAACAAAAATCATCCAAGCGATTCCCAATAATAGCAATCATATTGTAGAAATTGGGCCTGGCTTAGGTGATTTGACCGAAAAATTAGTCAAGTACAAAGAGGTTACTGCATATGAGGTAGATAGAGATCTATATGCCATATTATGTGATAAATTTCAAAAGGAACGCGAGCAAGAACAGCTGAAAATAGTCTTAGGTGATGTATTGGAAGCTTGGGAGAAGAGCTCATTGTTTAGTGAACGTAAGTATGATTTAATTGCAAACTTACCTTACTATATTGCAACAAATATTATTTTAAAAGCATTCGATGATAAGAATTGTGAGCATATCATCGTTATGGTACAAAAAGAAGTTGCCGATAAATTTGTAGCTAAAGTTAAAGATAAAGAATTTTCATCTTTAGGTATTTTAACTACAATAATGTCAGTAGAATCTAAAATATTGGTGACTGTACCCCCTGAATCATTCGATCCAGCACCAAAGGTTGACTCGGCTGTTATATATATTAAAAAAGATATGACAGCAAGCGTAGAAGATGGATTTAAAAAGTTTTTAAAGTTATCATTTACTCAGCCACGAAAGAAGCTTTTAAAGAATTTATCTGCTGGATACAATAAAGACTTTGTAAAAAGTGTTTTAGAAGAACTAGAGATAAAAGAAAATGCAAGACCTCATGAAATAGATGCCCCTTTGTACAACCGTATTTACAAAAGGATACAAAATAATGGAAGAAATAAAGAATAATTCTGTAGATTCAACAAAACAGAATCAAGAAAAGAATGTAGCTACTACAGAACAAGCTACTAAGCAAAAAGATACTAATAGTAAACCGCAATCTAATAAGAATGCAGCAAAGCCTAAAAGAAAAGTTCCTACATCAGGTTATGGTTGGAATAATGATTTATTAAAAGCATTTGATACAAATGAAAAGATTCAAAAAGAAAGACTTAATCCTCATAATAAATTAAATCTTAAAACAAATGCGAATGTAAAAATTACACCACTTGGTGGTTTAGGTGAAATTGGTGGTAATATGATGGTTATTGAGACTGAAAAGTCTGCAGTAATTGTTGATGTTGGTATGAGTTTTCCTGATGAAACAATGCATGGTGTTGATATTCTAATTCCAGATTTTACTTACTTAAGATCTATTAGAAGTAAAGTTTCTGGTATATTAATTACCCATGGACATGAAGATCATATTGGTGCTATGCCATATTTATTTAGAGAGATGCAATTTCCTGTTTATGGAACATCTTTACCGTTAGAAATGATTGGTTCTAAATTTGACGAGCATAAAATGAGAGAGCATAAAAGCTATTTTAGAGCAATTGAAAAAAGAAAACCAATTAAAATTGGTGATTTTGAAATTGAATGGATGCATATTACTCACTCTATTATTGATTGTAGTGCATTAGCAATTACTACTGAAGCTGGTACTATTATTCATACAGGTGACTTTAAAATTGATCATACGCCAATTGATGGTTATCCTACAGATTTCCACAGATTAGCTCATTATGGTGAAAAAGGTGTATTAGCACTTTTAAGTGATTCTACTAATTCACATTCTCCAGGTTTTACAAAGTCAGAAAAAACTGTTGGACCTACATTTGATAGAATATTTGCTAATGCTAAAGGTAGAGTTATTATGTCTACATTTAGTTCAAATATCCACAGAGTTGCGCAGGCAATTCAAAGAGGACTAGATCACGGTAGAAAAGTATGTGTAATTGGAAGATCTATGGAAAAGAATTTAGATATTGCAATGAGATTAGGATATGTTAAATTTCCAAAAGATCAATTTATAGATGCTCATGAAGTAAATAAATATAATGATAAAGAAGTACTAATTGTTACTACAGGTTCACAAGGTGAACCAATGAGTGCATTATATAGAATGTCAATCCATGAGCATAGACACATTAAAATTAAACCAGAAGATCAAATTATACTTTCTGCAAGAGCAATTCCTGGAAACGAAGCAGGGGTATCTGAAATAATTAATAAGCTAATGAATGCAGGTGCAAGTGTAGCATACCAAGATTATACTGATATTCATGTATCAGGACATGCAGGACAAGAAGAACAAAAATTAATGATTAGAATGTGTAAGCCTAAATTCTTCTTACCAATACATGGTGAATATAATCATGCCGTAAGACATGGTAAAACTGGTGTATCTTGTGGTGTATTAGAAAGAAATGTATATATTATGAGTGATGGTGAACAAGTTGAAATTACTCCAAAGTTTATGAAAAAAGTTAAAACAGTAAAAACTGGTAAAGTTTATATTGATAATCAAAGAAATAATAAAATATCAAACGATGTAGTAATTGATAGACAAACAATGGCAAATGATGGTGTTGTAATGATTGTTGCTCAAATTAGTTCAGATGAAAGAAAACTTGTTAGTCCAGCTAAAATTAGTACATTTGGTTTAACTGGTGGAAAAGGTGAAAAATATCTAATTGCAGAACTTGAAGATATTTTAGCACACTATTTAGATAATATTAAGCCAAGTATATTAGAAAATAATAAAGCACTTGAAGATGAATTAAGAAAAGTAGTTAGAAAACATTGTGTAAGAAAATATAGAAAATACCCAATGATTGTTCCAACACTTTTTGTTCAATAATTAAAATATAAAGGTAAATTATGAGATATGTAGATATAGCAAAAGAGGTTCTTTTAACAGAAGCAAATGAATTAACACTTGCTGCATCAGCTATCTCTGATGAAATTACTAAAGCAGTTGAGCTTATATCAAATGCAACTGGAAAACTTGT
>JABJGE010000056.1 GCA_018662405.1 Campylobacteraceae bacterium | reverse complement strand
TTTGTATTCTTTGAAAATAAAATAAAAAAGGCTTATAATGGAAGTTATCTATCCCTATGCACACATTATACATTTAATGCTTGGAATTATGTTCTTAGGTTATGTATTTACAGATTTAGCAGTGATATCATCATTAAAAAACAAATTTGATGGTGATACTCAAAAAAAGATCAATCAATCACTTGGAAAAAGAAGTTTTAAGATATTTCCTATAACACTAATGTTCATAGTTTTAACAGGTGGAATGATGATGTCAAAATATATAAATTCAGATGCTGGGTTTTTTGATACATCATTACAACAAATTTTAGTATTTAAAATATTATTAGCATTGATAATTGTACTAGGAGTACTATCAAATTTATTTGTAAGATTAACTAAAAGAAAAAAGAGTTCATTTATGGAACACCATTTTCATAAGCTAGTTATTGTACTAGGAATTTTAATAGTGATTTTGGCAAAGATGATGTTTTTATAAATGAATGGTACAACTCAATTTTTACAGCTTTTTAATCCATACCCTGGGAATACATTTCTTGAAGTTAGTTCTGGTGTATGTGAAATAAGTTTTGCACTTCAATCTTTACTAAATGAAAAAGAAAGCAAGTTGAATCTTATTATTTATGGTCAAGAGGATGAAACACTCAAAGAACAATTTCCAAATTCAAAGATTCAGTATATAGAAGATATTAAAAAACCTTTTAGAGTAAGTCCTAGAAGTGTAGATATTATTGTTCTAAAAAATATATTTAATCAACATCAAAAGAATGAAGCCTTATTAAAAATATCATATACTGCACTAGCAAATGCTGCAGATATTATTATCATAGAAAAAAAAGGAACTATAGATAAAACTGCAATGTATGAACTACTTGAAAATAATGAATTTAGAGCTGCAAATTTTATAGATATATTTCCAAACTATGATTTAGTAATGGCAAAAAAAATGCATATGTGGGGTAATGGTCTATAGAGATTAAGGATTAGTCTTTATTTTGAATAAATTTACCACAGGCTTTTCTAGGATTACCATTAAAAGATTTATATTGTTGTGCTCCATCTTTATAAAGTTTAAATCTTAAACATTCTGTATGTTTCATACAAGTATCATTATTACAGGCTAAAGGTATTTCATTATTCATTCTCTAGTCCTTTTGCCCAGCTTTCCATTAGTTGGTGTATCTGTTCTTTTGGTGCTTCAATAAACTCAATCACAAATTTATCTGTAAGTTCTGCTATTGCTATAGATCTTGGTCTTATTGCTAATATTTTAGTATTTGGAATTGCTGGTCCAAAACAAAAGATAATATTTTGAGCATCAAGTATAGATGGATCAATTTCACCATTTAATTCTTTAGTATGAGTATAATGATCAAAAACAGAAATAAATTTTGCTATTGGATGAGCTTTTATCTTTGATTGAAAGTATTCTACTATTTCTAATATTTGAGTTTTTTTAATATTTGACTTATCTAGTTCAAGTGTATATACTGGATATTTATCCATAAATATTGTTTTTTTCATACTTTCTCCTGTGTATTTTTTCATTATACCAAAATTAACTTAAATATATTGATTTAAATTATAATTATTATTAAAATATATTATACAATTCATGTTGATATGTATCAATATAAATTGATATATTGTTAGATAAAATTCAAAATATAAAAGGATAATCATGACATATTTAATATTTCATTTAGTACATATATTTTCAGTATTTATTTACGGTGGATTTTTAATCACAGATAATTTAATTTTAATGAGAATGCAAAAGACTTTAAGTCCCCAAAAATATGCAGAAGTTAGAAAATATTTTGCACTTTTTACAAAACAATTAGTTCCAAAGGCATTAATAGTTGCTGTTGTATCAGGGGCTTATTTAATTCATGTAAATTTTGGACCAATATCTGATGATGGCTTATCAAACTTTCAAATTGTACTATCTATTAAAGCATTTTTAGGTGGATGGTTAGGATTAAGAGGTGTATTACAAGTATTTTTTGGTATACAACCACTTGTATTTACATCACATAGATTTCCATTTATATTTGTAGTAATAATTATATTTTTATCTCAATTAATGTTTGCAGTATAAAATTATTTTTTCATATTGGAATAATAGACAATATTTAATATAATTAATTGAGAATGAATATCATTTTAATACTTTGTTAAGTTGATAATGGTTATCATTTGTATATATAAAACTAGGAGCTATAATGTTATTATCTAACTTAGATATAAGTCAAGAAGCACAAATCATACAAATAAATTGTACTGATGAATTAAAACAAAGATTTTATTCATTTGGACTTATAAAAGGTACAACAATAATTGTAGATGAAATTTCATTAGCTAGGAATACAATGGCAGTAAATATTGATGGTACAGAAATAGCATTAAGAATAGAGGAAGCAGAACAAATTGAAGTTGAGGCGTTATAATGAAACCAATTAAAGTTGTATTAGCAGGTCAACCAAATGTAGGTAAGTCATCCTTAATTAATTCAATGACTGACTCAAGATTGAAAGTTGGAAACTTCTCTGGTGTTACAGTTGAAAAAAGTCAAGTTACATTTGAACATCATTGTCACATTTTAGAAATAATTGATTTACCAGGTACTTATTCAATAAATGGTTTTTCACAAGAGGAAAAAGTTGCAAGAGATTTTTTACAAAATGAAGATTATGATGTAATTTTAAATGTAGTTGATTCTACACATATTACAAGAAACCTGCTTCTTACATTAGAACTTCTAAATATGAATAAAAAAATGGTTATAGCCTTAAATATGATTGATGAAGCAAAAGAAGAGGGCATTACTATTGATGTCGCTCAAATAGAAGCAATTACAGGAATTCCTGTAATTGCTGTATCTGCAAATACAAAAGATGGTGTTGATGAGCTTTTAAATAAAGTCCATGATATAGCCGATGATGATAATAGACTAAGATCAAAAGTAAGTTATAGTGATATTATAGAAGAACAAATATTTACTATTAAGAATTTTTTTGATGAAGATGATTATAGTTTTTCTGATCTAAATAGTAGAGAGATGGCTATAAAACTTTTAAGTGAAGATGAAAATTTTTTTAAAGAGATACATGATAAGCCTGTATTTATGGAATTACAACCATTACTTATAAAATGTCATGATAATATACATACATATTTTGAAACAAAAAGTCATGCTGATATTCAAGCAATAGAACACAATGCAATATCAAGAGGTATTAAAGCTGAAACAGTTAGTTGTGCACAGCCAAAAAATCATAAACCATTAAGTAAAAAAATTGATGATATTTTAATTAATAAATTTGTTGGCATTCCTATTTTTCTTTTTTTAATGTGGGGATTATTTCAACTTACATTTGAGCTTGGTGCAATTCCTATGGATTATATTGATTCTCTTTTTTCTTGGCTTGGTGATGCAGTTGGAATGAGTATTGCACATGATGGACTTCGATCTTTAATAGTTGATGGTATTATTGCTGGTGTTGGTGCTGTTGTATTATTTTTACCAAATATTATTATTTTATATATTGGTATTGCACTTCTTGAAACAACTGGATATATGTCTAGAGTTGCTTTTTTATTAGATGGTTTCTTCCATAAGTTTGGACTTCATGGAAAAAGCTTTATCCCTTTAGTTACAGGCTTTGGATGTAGTGTGCCAGCATATATGGCAACAAGAACACTTAAAAATGAAAAAGATAGACTTATTACATTATTTATAATTGGATTTATGTCATGTGGCGCAAAGCTTCCTGTATATGTACTTTTTGCTGGTGCATTTTTTAGTCCTGAAGTTGCTGGAGATGTATTATTTTATATCTATATTGCTGGAGCTTTATTGGGTCTTGTGATGGCAAAAGTATTAAGAGTTACAGTATTTAAAGGTGATGACGAACCATTTGTAATGGAGATGCCAAAGTATAGATTACCAACACTAAAACTTATTTATATGATAGTTTCACAAAAAGCTTGGTCTTATTTAAAAAAAGCTGGTACTTTTATCTTAGCTGCTACTATTTTAATATGGTTTGCATCAAATTATCCTAAGCATAATAGTGATAATCAAGCTTTACAGTTAGAGCATAGTTATTTAGGACAAGTTGGAAAGATGACTGAACCATTTTTTGCACCACTTGGATTTGATTGGAAATTAAGTATAGCACTAGAAACTGGATTAGCTGCAAAAGAAGTTGTAGTTGCAACTTTAGGTATTTTATACAATGTAGGTGACGAAGTAGATGAGGAATCTGATGAACTCTTAAATGCTATTAAAGAGCAAATACCGTTTGCAACAGCAGTGTCATTTATTGTATTTGTTATGATTTATCTTCCTTGTTTTGCAGCATCAATGGTTTTTGCAAAAGAAGCAGGAGGGTATAAATATTTAGCTTATCTTTTTATATTTACTACTGTTATAGCTTGGTTAATGAGCTTTATAGCCTATAAAATTGCTTTATTAGTTTAGATTTCTTTAATACAAAAATATCTTCCATTACAAATAAGTGATGGAAGATTTATATAGTTTTTATATTGTTTATCTTGATGGTAATGACCTTCAATAATATAATCTATATCATAGTTTGAATAATTATTTATTCTTTTTTGTGCAAATTTTTCAAACTCTTTTATATTTCCACATATATCTTTATTCAATAGCCAATTGTTAAGATTTTTAAATATGATATTATTAATATCTAGTATGTTTGCAAGTTTTCCTGTAGCTTTTGATCTTATGAAACTAGTATAAATATTATATGCTTTTGGCATAAATATATCACCATGAGAAAGAGCAATTTTTTTATTATTATATGTACAAATTAATGGTTGATATTCTCTACTTATTACTAGTGAGTTATGAAATGTATTAGATAGATTAAAATCATGATTACCTTCTAGGTAAATAACTTCAATATGGTGAGATATTTGATTAATTAAATCTATGACATCTTTATTTTTATTTTGAAAATATGATATATCATCAGATAGAAAATCAAATACATCACCCATTAAAAATAGTTGATCAGTTATAATCTTTTTAGATAAAATTTCTTCTAAAGTCTCTTTTAAAATAGGACGATTTGAATTGTAGTGAGAGTCTGCAATAAATATTGCATTCTCATTTATATTAAGGTACATAAGCTATTTTTGAAATACCTAAGTCTTCTTCATATTCACACATTAAATTTGCATTTACAACAGCTTGAGTAGATGCACCTCTTAAGAGATTATCAATTGAACTACTAATAAAAATAGAGTTACCATTTTGTTCTACAAAAATATCACAGTAATTTGTACCACTTGTATCTTTAATAGTTACAGGTTCATCTTTAATTCTAACAAATTTATCATCGGCATAAAAGTCTTTTAGTACTTGTTTTGCATCACATACATCTTCTAATGTTGCATAAATAGAAACTAACATACCTCTATTTACAGGTATTAGATGTGGTACAAAATTTATATTCGCTTTTATATCAGTAAGTTCTAATATCTTTTCTTCAATTTCTGGAGCATGTCTATGTCCAAAAGGATTATATGCAAAAATATTTTCATTAACATTGACAAAATGTGTAGTTTCACTTAGCTTTTTTCCAGCACCACTAACACCACTTTTTGCATCAATAAATATATTTGATTTTGGATCAATATATGGTACAAATGGTACAAGAGCAAGTAATGTTGCAGTTGGATAACATCCTGGATTTGCTACTAGTTTAGCATGTGGAATTAATCCATTATAAAATTCAGGTAATCCATATACTGAATGTTTTAAATTTTCTTTATCTTCATGTGGACAGTAGTGTTTCTCATATGTATCTAATTGAAGTCTATAATCAGCAGATAAATCTACAACTTTTATTTCTAATGCTAAAAGCTGTTTTGCAAATCCCATAGATGCCTTGTGTGGAAGTGCCAAAAATGCAAGGTCGGCTACTTTTGAAATTTCATTGGCATTGGCTTTTTGTACATCCATATCCAAAACACCATCAAGTGATGGATGAAGATCTGTTACATTCACTCCACCTTCACTATTAGCAATGTATGTAATATTAAATTTAGGATGATTAATAAGTATTTTAATTAGTTCAAGTCCAGTGTATCCACTAGCACCTACAATTGCTACATTTATCATCATTATCCCTTGTAAAATACTTTTTCTACTTCAAATTCTTTAATACCACCAGGAAGTTTAGCTTTTACTTCATCACCTTCTTCTTTTCCAAGAAGTTGTTTTGCAAGTGGTGAATTGAACGAAATTAATCCTTCCTCAGGATTTGATTCTTGAGATCCAACTATTGTATAGTTAATCTCTTCATCTGTATCAAGATCAATTAAAACTATACTAGACCCAAAGCTAATTTTATCATGAGGTAAGATAGCTGGATCAATAATAATTGATCTACTTACAGTATCCTCTGTTTCAGCAATTTTTTTATCCATATTTGCTAAATCTTCTTTAGCTGCATGGTATTCAGCATTTTCTTTTAAATCACCTAATTGTCTTGCTTCATCTAAATCTATTACAATTTTTGGTCTTTGACTTAGTTTCATATCACTAAGTAGGGTAGTTAATTCTTCATACCCTTTGTTTGTCATTGGTTCTTTTTCCACAAAATCCCTTTTAATATTCATTTTTATTTATGATATAATATCTAAAATAAACAAAAAGTTAAAATATGAAATATGATAGATGTAAAAAGATTTTTGGTGATAAATTTGAGCACTTGCAAAATGCTAAAGTTATTATATTAGGAGTAGGTGGAGTAGGTGGTTATGCACTTGATTGTCTTTATAGAAGTGGTATTACAAATATTACTATTGTAGATTATGATTGCTTTGAAGAAACAAATCAAAATAGACAAATAGGTAGTGATGCTATTGGAGTTTCAAAAGTAGAACACTTAAAAACCTTATATCCAAAAATAATTGCAATTGAAGCTAAAATAGATTTAGAATGGATAGAAAATAATGATCTAAATGAATATGATTTAATACTTGATGCAATAGATGATATTAAACCAAAAGTACAAATTATAAAAAGATATTATAAAAAGTTAGTATCTACAACTGGAAGTGCAAAAAGATTAGATCCTACAAAAATAGAATATATAAATATTTGGAAAACACATAATGACCCATTTGCTAAAAAAATTCGTGAAGAATTAAAGAAGATAAGGTTTAATAAAAACTTCAAAGTTATATTTTCCTCAGAATTACCTCAATGTAAAGATCTAGGAAGTTTTGTAGGTGTTACAGGAAGTTTTGGATTGGCTATGTGTAGTAAAGCTATGGATAAATTATCTCAATAAAAATATTTTCAATATCTCACTAGTTTGACACTATTGTATGCTAGTATAGTTGTATAGTATAATTTTAATTGGAAATAGTGATGAAAAGTAAAACAATTTTAGTAGTGGATGACACTACATTAAATATAAATTTATTGTAAAATAATTATAGAAGAACTTGAAATTTATAAATTAGATAAAGATGATCAAGAATTATTTGATCTAATTAAAAGTTTAATTAAACAGTATAAGTTTAATGAAGCTGTAGAGCTTTTAAATAAATAATATATCCTCTGGCAAATAAATGTTATAAAAAATTATAAAATAGATATATTATAAAAAGTGATATAGAGTATATAATGACATTTGCTCCTGTATTTGCTATTTTACAGCCTGTACATGTCATTTTTTTCTTTGCATCAATATAGTGCCAGAAAAAATAAATAAGTAATAATATAAATGATATAAAGTTAATTATACCAATATTTTGTGAAAATGATACATATAAAATAAATGTATCGTTAAATATTGGCACAGCTAGAAGAAGTACTTCTAGTGTGATTATAAATTTAACTAAAAATAAAACTCTATCAGATGCTAAGGTTTTACTTTTAATCATTTGTCTAGTGACTTTTTGCTACTACAACAATCATTTTAATATTAATATATATAAATCGAATTGCTTGCCATAAAAGATTAGTTCTCATATACCTCATAAATGGACCTGGTACCATAGTATTAAATGTTTTATTATCATATGGTGTCATATTCTTTTGTGCTTCTAACATGCTCATTTGTTTTCCTTTTTTATTCAATTTCTTAAATGTTGTTTATTTTAATTAGACTAAAATAAACACTATTATTCTGGTATTATTGTCCAGAATGGTTTAAGCTTAGCTTTCCATATAAATAAGTGATGTAAAATTTGTTTAATCCAGTGACCAGCTAAACCAATTTCACCAAATGTATGTTCTGGATCTCTACCTGTTCCAGGGTATTTTTCATAATCTGGAACAACTGGATAAACAGTAAGTGCAGCTGCAGTACCATTAAAGAATCCTTTTCCTGTACTAGCAACACAAGCAGCGCCCATCTCAGCCATAGAAGCCGTATGTGTAGGAGTGTTTGATTTTCCTTTGATCATATCACAAATAGAAGCAGCAACTGCCTTACCAATTATTCCTGAAGGCATACCTGTTCTAGGTGGTGAAGGTGTAATTGGAGTTCCATTTGGAGTTGTCATTGGCATTGAGATTGGATGTGGAGGAGCAAATGCAATACCTACTGCATACATATTTTTATATGTAGGGTTTTGGTATGTTGATGGCCAGTCAGAAGCTTTGAAGTCTTCAAATTTTGTTTTACCATAAGTAGCATCAACCTTCATAAATGAATTTGGAGCAAATACTGTGCTTGTTATATCTGAACCATCTTTACCATAAGCTTTAATTCCTACACCAGCAAATGGTGGGATTAGCATAGAAAAATCAAACTCTTCTTCTCCTGTACTTCCATCTAGTAATTCATAAGAAACTTTTCCTGCTTCTACTTTACTTACATGAGCACCAGTAATCCAATCAACATCTCTTTCTACAAATAATGATTCTGCCATGATTTTAGAAGATACCACATGTCCATTTGATGTAATATGAACACCCGCAACACCGAAATCACCTAAAAATTGTTCATTTGAAATCCATTTAATATTAGCCATATGTCTAACACCAGCTCTTTTAATTACATTTTCAACATTGAAAATATACTCAAACGCTGCACCTTGACAGGTACACATACCATGACCAGTACCAATTAATATTTTTTTCTTTTGGCCATTTTTCATCTCTTTAATTAACTTTTGAAGTTCATGATTTGCATGTTCTGCATGATCTGCTGTACAAACTGAAACTGTATGTTCTCCTAGTTGATTACCAATACCAAGTCCAGGTGTTGCCCCGAAGTTTAGCCTAGGACCAGTTGCATTAATTAAATAGTCATATTCAATATTTGCACTTTGGCCTTCTTTTTCTTGTCCTGTATATTCCACAGTTACAAATGCTTTATCACTTGACTCATTACCTTTTGGATTAATAGATACAGCTTTTGCTTGTGCATAAGTAATTCCAGCTTTTTTGTATACAGGTGCTAAATCAAATACAACATCATTTTTTGGCATATCACCTACACCTACCCAAATATTTGATGGAATCCAATTCCACTTACTATTTGGTGTTACAACTAGCACCTCGTGTTCATCCCCTAGCCATTTTGCAGCGAATGTTGCAGCAGTATGTCCAGATACACCACCTCCAAGTACAACTAACCTTGCCATATCAATCTCCTTATATAAATATTACTAATAATTCTATATCCTTTAAGGTTAATGCAAGGTTAAGTGTAAATACATTTTACTTATAATTAATATTATATTGACATATTTATGACACTTTATAAAGATAAAAGGATAAATATTTTATAATGACTGATAGTCATAAAAAGGATATATATGCCAAAAGTTGTAGATAAACCTAAAAAAAGGGATGATATTGCACAAAGTGCAACAGCATTATTCTTAGAAAAAGGCTATTCAAATCTTACAATTAGTGAAATTGCTAAGAATGCAGGTGTAGCAAAGGGAAGTATTTACAAATATTTTGAATCAAAAGAAGATATTGTATTTGCAATAATTGAACAGGCTCAAGAGTCATATGATAAGGAAATATTATATAGTATTCAAAATACTAATAAAATAGAAGATAAAATATTAGCACTTTTTGATCTTTGTATATCTAACTGCGATGAAGGTATAAAAAGAAGAAAGATATATAAAGAGTTTATATCTATCTGTTTAGATGATCCAAGTGAGAAAATGGTTGATTTTTTGTATAATATAAAAGAAAAATATACAAATTGGTTAAAAGACATTTTAAGAGAAGGTATTTTAAGTGGTAAACTAAAACCTCAATCTTTAGAATTTGCTAATGGGCTATTTGTAATAGGTGAAGGTGTATTATTATTTTCATCATTAGATAATTATAATGATGAAAATTTATTACAGTTACATATAAAATCACTACTAAAATTAATTAAAATAGGAGAAAATGATGAATAAATCACTATTAATACTTGCTTTACCAGTTTTAATTATTGCTAAAACTGTAACATTTCAAGAAGCATTAAATTTAACACTTCAGAACAATAAAGAATTAAAAGCAAAAGAATATGAGAGTAAAAAATCTATAGAAGATTTAAAAGAAGCTCAAGGATATAAAAAAGGTAA
>JABJGE010000033.1 GCA_018662405.1 Campylobacteraceae bacterium | reverse complement strand
TTCTCTCAATATTCTTAATCTTAGAAGTTGTTAGATCTAATACTAACTTTTTTACACCATCTTGGGCATTTAAAAATAATGCCATTGATATTAATAATATTAACTTTTTCATAATTACTCAGTTACTTCTTGTAATATACTCTCAAAATCTTTTTGTGCCTTCATTAATGCATCTAAAGATTCTTTATCTCCTACAAGTGCACTACTCATCCAATTGTATACAGATGGGAATCCTAAAACAATTTTATTTTCACCTCTTTTTTTATATATCATTGTTGTACATGGTGCAAAAGCTGCAGCATCTGGTCGTGTCTTAGCTACAGTATATATAACTTCTAACTTACAAATTGAGTAGTTTGTAAAAGATTCATAAATTGAATCATCTGCATCATCTGGATTTAAATCCATATCAAATGATAATTTCTTTGGTACTACAAAACCTTTTGGTTTAAATGCTGATTCAAGAGTCATTTGAAGTTCTTCAATAATCTCTTCTGCATCGTCATCTTCTTCTAAAGTAAGTTCATATTTAGTAAGTAATTCTCTAGATTCACCTAATGGGTCTTTACTTATTTTATAATTTGCATTTGGCAGAGCTTTTTTAAGTACAGCTAAAACTTCTGTCTCAATTTGTTTTAATATAGGGCTATTTGAAATTCCTAATATTTTTTCATGTGCTGCAGAAGTTAATATAGATACATGTAAAGTATCATCATTAAGTTTTTGATATATACCTACACCCATTGGCGTAAATACACCTGCGTCAGCATGTTTATTTACTAGATCAATACTTAATTTCGTATGATACATAGTCATTAATGTAAAGACTTGAAAATCTGTTTGTTTAAATTGTTTTTTAAAAGGTGTATTCATATTTTGATTAATACCTATAGTAAAACCACTATCAATAAAAGCTTGCTCAATTGTCTTTGTTGTTATTTTTTTGTCTTTATTATTTACATCAAATAAATGTAAATCACCTTTTGCACTTAATGTAGTTGCTACAAATAATAGTGTTATTGTTAAAATAATATTTTTCATATTTATCCTCTATGTTGATTTATGAAGAAATATTATCATTTTAGTGTGAAGTTAGTGTGAAATATAATTTATGGGTTTATATTTATATATCCATCTTTTTGCCGCTCTATTATTTCAACTAAGCCTGCAGTTGCGATAGATACATCATCTAAAAGTTTATCTTCTTTAATATTTTTTGTTCGCATTGTATTTCCACATGCTACAAACTCTACTTCATACAATTGTAGAGCTTGAACTCTTTTCATAATATCAATATTTTCTAATAACACTGCTTTGATTCCATGATAATAAGCTACAATAACCATCTCTACTTTTTCTGGTCCATAAAATTTTAAAATATTATTTGCACTTCCTAAAATATGATGTATATCTTCTGATTTTCCACTACCTATTGATAATACTATTTTTCTTGGTTCAATTATAGATGGTTTAGGATCTACTAGTTCTGTTTCTGCAATTATTAAACTATTAAATAGTAAAGCAAATAAAAATATTTTTATCATTTAATCTTCCTTGTAAGGTCTTTAAAATCTTCGATATTCCAAGATCCTGGAATAACTTTAAGAATTTTTTCTTCTTTTGAAATAAAGTAAAAAGTAGGTGTCATTTTAGGATTTAAATTTAATGGTATATCATCGAAATCCATATCAATTTTTACGGGTATAAATTTACTATTAATCCATTTTGACATATTAGTATCTTGAAAGACATTTTTTTCCATTTTCTTACAATATGGGCAATGTGATGCTGTAATATTAAGCATAATAATTTTTGAATTTTGTTTTTGTAATTTTTGAGCTTCTTCTAAAGTATGCCATGTAATAGCTTTAAGATTTAGTAATCCTAAAAATAAGATTAGTAATAATTTATTCATGTAATAATCCTAATATTTTCTATAAAGATATTATATCAATATATTATAATAAAGCCATCAAATATTATTATTTTGTTATAAGGAATAATGATAAATAATTAAAGGAATTGATCTATTCTGATGGCCTTATTATAATATACTCAAACAGGTATAAAACCTGTTTGTTGTATTTTTATTAATTTAAATACTA
>JABJGE010000051.1 GCA_018662405.1 Campylobacteraceae bacterium | reverse complement strand
ATCATGTTTTCCTAAAAGACCATTAAGAACTGCTTCATTTGTACTATAGCCTGTTTTGGTTTTCTTGCTAGGTGGTAGTTCTAATGTTTCAAATAATACTACACCTAATTGTTTTGGTGAGTTAATATTAAATTGTGTTCCACTTACACTATAAATTGAATCCTCTAATTCTCTTAATCTTATTTTATTTTTTGCTTGTAAAGTTTCAAAAAAGCTAGTATCAATAGTGATACCATTTCTTTGCATCTCTAAAATAACATCAATAAAAGGAAATTCAATATTAAATGCTTCTTCTAAGATATCAGTATTTTGATCTTCTTTTAATTTTTCAATTAACATAAAATATAATTTATATGTAATTAATGCATCTTCCGCTGCATATTCACAAGCTTTATCTACATCAATAGATGAAAAATCTTGCCCTTTTTTAACTACATCTTTAAAAGCTATCATATTATGATCAAAATACTTAGCACTAAGTTTATCAAGACCTACAGCTGAACTACTATCAATTAACCATGCTAAAATCATAGTATCAGCATATAAAGATAAATCAATATTAAAATTTCTTTTAATAATTTCATAATCATATTTATAATTTTGAAGTACTAATCTATGCTCATTTAATTTTATAATTGCATCTTTAGCTACATCTTTTGTAATTTGATCTGGTACACCTAAATAATAATGATCTATAGGTACATAATATGCCTTTGTCTGATCTATACAAAATGAAAAACCAACAATACTTGCATTAGTTACATCAATATCTGTAGTTTCTGTATCAAATGATACAATTGAATCTTTTGGAATTGCATTTACTATTTTAATTAATTGTTTTGGATCATTTAATAATATTGATTTAAATTGTAATTTTTCTTTTACAGCAGGCATAGATGTTTTATAATTTAATCCATTTGCATGAACCCGTCGTACAATTGCATCCATATTAAATTCTAATAATGTATCTTCAATTTTAAGTATTGGATTTTCATGAGGCAATTTGATCTCATCTGTAATTTCTAAATCATAAGCATCTGTATCTAGTGTTACTAGCTGCTTACTAATAAATGCTAATTCTTTGCTATCTGTTAAAAGTGTTTGCCATCTTTTTTTCTCTATATTTTCAATATTTGCATAGATATTATCCAATGTATCAAACTGTTCTATAAGTGCTTGTGCAGTTTTTGCTCCTACACCTTTTACACCAGGAACATTGTCTGCACTATCACCTAATAAAGATTGATAGTCTGTAAATTGATCTGGTCGTACACCATATTTATCAAAACAATAAGCAGACCTAACTTCTGTCTTTTTAATTGGATCAAACATAAAAATATCATGCTTATCATTTATTAATTGATATAAATCTTTATCATGGCTTACAATTCGTACATGCATATCTAAATGCTTAGCATCCTCAGCAAGAGAAGCAATTACATCATCAGCCTCATAGCCAACTTGAGCAGCTGTTGCAAATCCCATTTGTTCTATCCAAGCAATAGCAATTGGTAATTGTGCCTTAAGATCTTCTGGAACATCAGGTCTATGTGCTTTATATTCACTATAGATTTCATTTCTAAAAGTATCACCTTTTGAATCTAATGCAAAAATAATATAATCTGTCTGAAAATCTTTTCCAAGATTTGATACAAAATTCATAAAGCCAGTAAGTAAACCAGTTGGAAAACCATTTTTTGCTCTTAAAGGTGGAAGTGCGTAATAGCTTCTAAATAAAAAGCCAAAGGTATCTATAATTGTTATTGTTTTTTTGTTGTTATTCATAATTTTATAGTATAATAAATCTACTAAAAAAGACATCAATTTTAAGGGAATATTACACATGATCATTATACCAGCTAGACTAAATTCAAGTAGATTTGAAAATAAGATATTAGTAGATATTTTAGGATTACCTATGGTAATAAGAACAGCAAAACAAGTACAAGAATTAGATGATGTAACTATTGCTACTGATTCACAAGATGTAATTGATTTAGCTGCATCACATGGAATAAATGCAGTTATGACAAGTAGTGATCATCAAAGTGGTACTGATAGAATAAACGAAGCAGCATCAAAATTAAATCTTAATGATGATGATATTGTAATAAATGTTCAAGCAGATGAACCATTTATAGAACCAAATGTAATTAAATCTGTAATTGATATCACAAAACAAAATGTAGGGCAAAATAATGTAATGCTATCTAGTTGTTACAAGCTTATAGATAGTGAAATGGCTGATGATCCAAATCATGTAAAAGTAATTACTGATAATAGTGAAAATGCTATATATTTTTCAAGAAATAAAATTCCATATAACAGAGACCATCACCATGGTGTTGAGTATAAAGGTCATTTAGGTATTTATGGATTTACAGCAAAAACTCTAAGAGAATTTTGTGAACTTCAAACAAAAGACCTTGAAAATATAGAAAAATTAGAACAACTTAGAGCGATTAGTTCAGGAGCCAGTGTATCTATGGTAAAAGTTAAATCACAAAGCTTTGGTATAGATACTCAAGAAGATCTAAATAAAGCTTTGGAAATATTTAGCTAAATTAAAATATCCCCTCATCTCTCATACTTAGAAACCCATTTTTACTAAGTATGACATGATCTAAAACTTCTATTCCTAAAAGCTTTCCACTATCTTTTAATCTATTTGTAATCTGTAAATCTTCATCACTTGGTTCACATATACCACTTGGATGATTATGTGCTACAATAATACTAGCACATCTACTTTCAATAGCTGGTGCAAATACTTCTCTTGGATGAACTAAAGAACGGTTTAATGTACCAATAGTAATCACTCTAGTTTCACAAATATGATTTGCACCATCAAGATAAATTGTCAAAAAATATTCTTGCTGTTTATCTTGATAATCTTTTAATTCATCATACACATCACTAGCACTCGTAATCTTTTTATTTTGTTTAATTAAATATCTTTTTGATAACTCAATAGCAGATATAAGCTGAGAAGACTTAGCACTTCCTAAACCATGAATACAAAGAAGTTTATCAAGATTTAAAGAAGCAAAGTCATCCTGTAATACTTTCACTATCTCTTTTGATAATTTTATTACATCTTTTCCTTTAATACCAGAACCAAGTAAAACTGCTACTAACTCATAATCTTTTAAAGATTTAACACCTTTTGATATAAGTTTTTCCCTTGGTTTTTCTGTATAATGTAATTGATTAATTGTTTTCATAACTACACTCCTATATTTAGAAGTGTAACAGTTTTTTTACAAATGACTTAAAAGTATGTCAATTTGCAATATTATTTATTATCACTATAGTCATTACCTTGACCTTTATCTGCTGCAATTTGTCCAGAATAAACATCAGTATTTTGTCCTACATAATTCATATTATTTTGTTGAGATGAATATTCACTAACACCATCATAAAATTTATCTACAAATCCTACAATTTTATCAAGTACTCTTGGAACTATCTTTTTTCTCTCTAATAGCTTTGGTTTCACTTTTAAGGTTTTTACTACCTCATCTTTTAAAGGTTTTCTTTGTTCATAAATATATTTATCTACAACCTTTCTTACCTCTTTACAATCTAGGTTTTCATCATTACATAACTGTTCATAAGCTTTATCTTTTTCTTCATCCCAAAACTTTTCAAACTCTTCTTCTATATCTTCACTATTTTTAATTTGAAGTAAATTTTCATTGATAAACTTTTCAATAAGTTCTCTTTTACTTCTAAGCTGAGGATTATTATTTAAAATATTACTAATATTCTCTTTTTGTTTCTTCTTAGTATCTTCATCTTGAGTATCTTTATATCTTGCTAGTAGTTGTATAATATAATTTACATTGATTTCATCTTTATGTATTAGTTCAAGTTCAAAATCAACATCTTCTAATATAGATACCTTTTCACTACCTTCATCTTTACCTTTACCAATGGCTTCATACATATCTAAGTATTTAGATTTATAGTCCTCAAATTCTTGTTCACTCATATTTACATCAGACCATTTAAAATCACTAAAACCAGCTATTACATTTTTAACTCTCATCAAACTTCTAAAGGCTTGAACAAATTGAAGTTTACTATCTTCTCCCATTAGTGAATCTACACTTTGAACAGTTGGTGTAATAGTAATAAGAACATTATACTTATCATTGAATTTTTGTACATAGTCCTCATAAGGCTCCATCAAAATAATCTCTTTAGCATCTTTATTTGAAAAAAGTGCAATAGCATCATCTGTAGCACTTTTTAAATTTCTAAAACATACTATATTACCTTGTGACTTCTGTTCATTTAGTATTCTATTAGTTCTACTAAATGCTTGTATAAGTCCATGATATTTTAAATTTTTATCTACATATAGTGTATTTAGTCTTTTACTATCAAATCCAGTTAAAAACATATTTACTACAAGTAATATATCTATCTCTTTTTCTTTTACCCTTTTAGATATGTCATTGTAGTAATTATAAAAGCTCTGAGAATCTTTTGTAGAGTATTTACATCCAAACATACTATTATAGTCTTTTATAAACTCATCTAGCTTCTCACGGCTGTGTTTATTGATATGTATTTCATCAATATGAGCACCATCAGATTCATCTAAGTTTATATCTCCAGTAGCATCTTTATCTTCTTCATTTGCACTATATGAAAAGATTGTTGCTATTTTTAGATTATGCTCCTTACTTTTAAAACTCTCATAGTATTTAATCAGCATATCTACACTACTTACTGTCATCATAGCTGTAAAGTCACGACTGTGTGTTTTTCTATCATGATTAGCGATAATATAATCTACTATTTTATCAAGCCTTTCTTCACTCTCTAATAACTCTTTTGTATCTATTGATTCAACTTCAATATCAATATTAGTTGCACTATCATCTTTCTCTTTATATTTTCCTATATACTCAACTGAGAACTTTAATACATTGTCATCATTAATTGCATCTGTTATTACATACTTATGAAGACAATCATCAAACAACTCTTTTGTAGTTCTTTTCCCTAGTGCATTACTTGAAGCATTCTCAGCAAATATTGGAGTACCTGTAAAACCTATCATTTGATTATTAGTAAAGAATTTGTTTATTGCTTTGTGTGTTTCACCAAATTGACTTCTATGACACTCATCAAAGATAAATACAATATTTTTATCTTGTAACTTTTCCATCTTTTCTAAGTATTGTTTTTTACTAATAGCAGTATTTAGTTTTTGAATAGTTGTAACTATTAATTTTGTATCATCACTAAACTGTTTTACAAGTGCTTTTGTATTATCTGTACCATCTACACTACCATCACTAAAGCTGTTAAATTCTTTTGTAGTTTGAAAATCTAAGTCTTTCCTATCAACTACAAATACTACCTTTTGAACTTTTTGAAGTTTCATAAGTATTTGTGCTGTTTTAAATGATGTAAGTGTTTTACCACTTCCAGTTGTATGCCAAATATATCCATTTTTATTTGAATTTGAAACTCTGTCTATGATTGCTTCAACTGCATGAAATTGATAAGGTCTTAATACCATTAGTACTTTTGGAACTTCTGCTAAGACTATATACTTACATATCATTTTAGATAAATGACATCGATCACAAAAAGTTTCTGTGAACTCTTCAAGTTTTGTGATATTTTTATTTTGAGCATCAGCCCAAAAGAATGTTTGTTTAAAACTCATAGATTCTAATTTACTATTAGCATAATACTTTGTATTAACACCATTACTAATTATAAATAGTTGTATATAATTAAACAAAGCATTATTAGCACTATATGAATGTCTTTTGTATCTCATAGTTTGATTAAAAGCTTCTTTTAGTTCTAATCCTCTTCTTTTTAGCTCAATTTGAACTAATGGAAAACCATTGATTAAAATAGTCACATCATATCTATTTTTATATTTTCCTTCTACTGTAACTTGGCTAGTTACTTGAAAAATATTTTGGCACCAATGTTCACTATCTAAAAACTCTATATATGAAGTTGTTTCATCATCTTTGACTAATACAAACTTATCTCTTAATATCTTTGCCTTTTCAAAGATAGAGCCTTTTTTTAGATGGTTTAGTATCTTTTTAAATTCATTATCTGTTATAGTAGTTTTGTTATGAAGCTCTAGTTGTGATTTTAGGTTTTGCTCTAATGCTGTATCATCATTGATTACAACTCTTTCATACTCTTGTAGTTCAAGTTGTTTTAATAAGTTTTCTTCAAGTATTGCTTCACTTTGTGTACTCATCTCTTTTTTAATCCATTTAAAATAATTTCTTCAAATCCACTTTCATCTGCAAATTGTACACACTCTATAGCACAGCTAATATAGTGTTTTGATGTCACTGTTGAATAATCAATAAACTTATAACCATTAAAAGCTACAATCATATCAAAAAACATTCTTGTTATTCTTCCGTTTAATTCACAGAATGGATGCAAAGCATTTATTTCGCATTTAAAATATGCTAATTTTTTAGCAAATTCTTCTTTGGATTTATTTCCATAATCTTTTAAATAGTTGTCTTTTTTCAATTCCTCAAATATTTTTTTAGATGAACTTATCACAAAAGAGCCTTGACAAAATCTACTTTCCCCTTTTGACATATTAAAATCTCTATAAACTCCAGCCCATTCATAAATTTCTCCAAAAGTTCTTTTATGCAAACTTTTTAAATAATTTTCATCAAAAACGGTATCTTCATCTAGTTCATCATAAAATGTCTCATAAGCCTCTTTTATTAGTTCTCTTTCTAACTCATGTATTTGAATACTATTAGTTAAATTAAATTTATTTTTTGGTACATCTGTACCATCAATATATATTGAACTAGCTTCGTTTTTGTACTTTGATGCCATATTTTTCTCTTAAAGTTTTTACTTCTGCTATTAATTCTTTTGTAGGTTCTTTATAGCCTTCAATATTTTGAGTTGTTTTTATAATCTTTTCTAATTCTTTTTTATCTAATGGATTTTTACTCATAATTTTCCTTTATATTAATATATTTTATCATAATTTACACAAACATCTGTTGTAAAAGTGCTTTTTTAAACTCTTTT
>JABJGE010000011.1 GCA_018662405.1 Campylobacteraceae bacterium | reverse complement strand
ATGGTGTCAAGAGAGGGACTTGAACCCTCGACCTCCGGCTTATGAGACCAGCGCTCTAACCAGCTGAGCTACCTTGACATCTGGCTGGAATTATAGCAGGCAAATAATAGTTTGTCAATTAAATGAAGCTTAAATTTAATATATTTCACAATTATATGAAAATGTATAGTGTAAAGCCTATAAAACTAAGGTGTAAAAGCCAAAAAGCCTCTTTTAGTTTTATAGAAAATAGGGATAGTATTAAATAATAAGTAGTAAAATATATTGATGTAGTAGTATTAAATGTTTGGGTTTTAATATTAAGCCATAATTCTATAAAACTGTCTAATAGTCCACCTTGTCCTATTAGATGTAAAAATAGCTCAATAGGATAGAATATTGAAAATCCTATTGTATAAACTGCTGAGTATATTTGATGTAATGATCCAATATTGAAAAATTGATGTATTATTGGATTTAGTGCTAAAAATATCCATATATTAAAGATAATAAATAAAAAAATCTTATTTAAGTGAGAAAAGTATTTTAAAAATAAAAATATATAAAATACTCCAAATATTGAAAGCCATAATGATAATGAGAATATTAATTTAGGAATAAATACAATAATTAATAGTAGTGTTATAGCCAAAGTATTAAAGGATATTAGTTTTATATTATTCCTATAGAGAAATATTGCAAATATATACATTATAAATGCTCTTAATAATGATGGCACAAGATCTAAAAATATTAAATATCCAAAGAGAAATACAGAAGTTAATATTAGTAAATCATATTTAAAATTACGAAATGGAAAATAGTTTTGATGTATATATTTATATGGAAAATAAAATATCCAATAGAGTATAAAAGATAGTACTCCAAGATGAAATCCACTTAATGCGATTAAGTGAGATATTCCAAAGTCTATACATTGATCTCTAAGTGATTGTTTTATTGGTATAGCTAAAAATAGGGCATTAAAAAGTTCACTAATTATTTCATTGTTATGTTGTTTTGATATATCTTTTGATAATTTAGATATTAAAGTACTTGTTGTATTGATTTTAATTATATTCATTGATTTTGCATAAAATCCTTTTAAATAATCTAAAAAATTAATCTCAGTTGTAATTATATCTATATCTATAGTGTCTTGATTTATAATGGCTTGTTTATTGTCATTTTTTGATGTGTAAAATATAAATTGTGATGTTTTTAATTTTAATATGAAGTAGTCTTTTTTTGGATATATACTTAATACTTTTGCAGTTTGATTTTGTATTTCTATATTTGTAAATTTTTTATATTTAAAATATTCAATAGAGATATTAATAATAAATATAATGAATAGAGAAAACAAAAAGAAATACCATTGTTTTTTGTTTAATAAAAGATTATTTTGTTCAGTATCAAAATTCATATATGATTATAGTGTAACTTTATTGTAATTGTAATATGTTATAATGAAAATATATTAAACCATAAAGGTATTACAAACATGAATCTATCCGATTATCAGGGGACTAAATTTAGGGGTCTTTTTATTTCAAAAGAAGCACATGAAACTTTCGGGAATAAGTATGTTGCCCGTTTTCAACTCAATAAAAAAAGGTATGTAAAGGTACTTGGATATGAAAATGTAGACAACTTAAATGATGATACTGCATATGAAATGTTGTTGAAATATAAAGATTCATTATTAAATAAATCAAAAGTGGCTATAAAGCTAAAGAAGCAAGATAAAAAAGATACTAAAAACATTACTAAAGATGTAAGTAATGATGAAGAGTTAATGAGAGAATTATTGGGTGATTTTAAAGATATTGATCCTGCAGTATTAAAAGAGGGTATTGAAAAAGTCTATCACAAAGAAGAGATGAAGCAATATCAAATTGAGCTTATTAAACTTCAAAAATATCTTGAAAAAACAAATAAGAAAGTAATAGTATTATTTGAGGGCCGTGATGCATCTGGTAAAGGTGGAGCAATAAGAAGAATTACTAGATATATGAATAGTCGTCATTATAGAGTTGTTGCACTTGGTAAACCTTCTGAAACACAACAAAGTCAATGGTTTTTTCAAAGATATATAGAACATTTTCCTACAGGTGGAGAAGTATTGCTATTTGATAGATCTTGGTATAATAGAGCAATGGTTGAGCCTATATTTGGATTTTGTACAGAAGAACAGCATGAGATATTTATGGAAGATGTTGTAAATTTTGAGCATGATTTAGTAAGACAAGATATTACTCTTGTTAAGCTGTATTTTTCTGTATCAAAGGCTGAACAATTTAGAAGATTTGAAAGACGAAGAATTGATCAGCTTAGACAATGGAAACTGAGTGAAGTAGATCTTCAAGCTCAAGACTTATGGGATGAATTTAGTGAGAAAAAATATGAGATGCTTAAACGTACTCATACAAGAAGTGCTCCATGGCATATATTAAGAAGTGACGATAAACATAAAGCAAGATTAGAAGCTATTAAAGTTATTCTTAATAGTGTTGATTACGATAATAGAAATTATGCATTAAACTTTGAAGCTGATTCAAATTATAATATTTCAGTTCAAAAAGAATTAAGAAGTATGAGAAAAGATAAAGATTATTAATCTTTATCTTTTATAAAAATAAGAAATAAAATCCAATTCCACTTATAATTAGATATATTCCAAATGGAATAAAGGTATAGTTTTCTACAAATTTTAAAAACCATTTCACAGCTAAGTATGAAAATATAAATGATACAACAAATCCAACTCCAAGAGTAAGCATAGAATCAAATACAAATTCATCATATCCTTTGTAAATTTCATAACATGTAGCTACAAGCATAGTTGGTAATGCTAAAAGAAATGAAAACTCAACAGCAGTTTTTCTTTTTAATCCTATTAATAATCCACCAATAATAGTAGCACCAGATCTTGATACCCCAGGAAGTAGTGAGATTGCTTGGAAAAGTCCAACTAAAATTGACTTTGTGTAGCTCATATTATTTAAGCCATCTGTATGATGATGTTGTTCTTTATGTATTTTTTCAACAATTATAAATACTATTCCAGTTACAATCATAAACCATACAGTAGCACTTGGTGTGAAAAATGCTTTGATTGAACTATATAAAAATAGTCCAGCAATACCTGTAGGTATAAATGCTATTGCTAATTTTATCCATAATATTAAAGTGTTTTTTATAGAGTTTGGAGCTGTTTTGTCTTTTGACCAAAATACTTTATCTTTATATATAAATAGTACAGCTAAGATTGCACCAAATTGTATGATTGTTTCATATGCTTTTAATGATGCTGTTTCTTGAAGTCCAAGAAGCTTAGCAGTTAAGATTAAATGTGCTGTTGATGATACTGGTAAAAATTCTGTAATACCTTCAACAATACCTAAAATAATTGAATCAAAAATTGTCATAAATTTATATTCCTTTAATAGTTACTAATTAATATTTTCGCTATTATAACAAAAAAATTAGTTAAAGGTATGTCAAAATGAATAAAAGTTTGATATCAAATATAATTACAATAATAATCATTGCTTTAGGATTGTTACTTGATAATACTATCGTTCTATCAGTAGGTTTATTTGCATTAAGTGGAGCATTAACAAATACAATTGCAATTCATATGCTATTTGAAAAAGTACCATTTTTATATGGAAGTGGTGTGATAGAAGATAGATTTGAACAGTTTAAATTAACAATTGAAAATCTTATAATGAATCAATTTTTTACAAAAGATAATTTACAAAAGTTTTTTAAAGATGAGTTTGGAAGTGATAATAGTCATATAGATTTAAATGGTGTAATTAATAAGACAGATTTTACTCCAGCATTTGTAAGCCTAAAGGATGCAGTAATGGAATCTAGCTTTGGTGGTATGCTTGGTATGTTTGGAGGAGTAAGTGCATTAGAACCACTTCAAGAGCCTTTTACATTAAAGATGAAAGCAGCTATCGGAAAAATTGTACATACAGATACATTTCAAGCTACACTGCAAGAATCATTAAGTTCAAGTGATATTAGTGATGATATTTATGAAAAATTAAATAATGTAGTAAAACAAAGGTTAGATGAACTTACTCCAAAGCTGACAAAAGAAATTATTCAAGAGATGATTAAAGAACATCTAGGATGGTTAGTAGTATGGGGTGCTGTATTTGGTGGACTAATTGGATTAGTTGGTGCAATTATTTTATAGTCTTTAGATAAAGGCTATAATATGTTTTCTAGTGAAATTAGACTTAACAGCAATCCTAAGATGCTATAAGTACAAATTTGATAAAATACAATCCTTATAAAAGTTTCAAAATCAAAAGGTTTAATAGATGAGTGAGAAGAAAGATTTTTTACGTACAATAGTTGAAGAGGATTTAAAGTCAGGTAAGTATAAAGAGGTTGTTACAAGATTTCCTCCAGAGCCTAATGGCTTCCCACACATTGGACATGCGAAATCTATTGCTATAAATTTTGGTATTGCAAGTGACTATCAAGGTCATTGTAACCTTAGAATGGATGATACTAATCCCACTAAAGAAGATACAAAATATGTTGAAGCACTTAAAGATGCTGTTCAATGGCTTGGATTTGACTGGGGTGAAAATGTATATTTTACTTCTGATTATTTCACACAAATATATGATTATGCAATACAACTTATTAAAATGGATAAAGCTTATGTAGATAGTGTAGATGAAGAACAAATGCGTGAACTTCGTGGTACTGTTACACAAGCTGGAAAAAGAAGTGAGTTTGCTTCTCGTTCGATTGAAGAAAATTTAGATCTTTTTGAAAAAATGAAAAATGGTGAATTTAAAGATGGAGAACACGTATTAAGAGCTAAAATTGATATGGGTGCAGCAAATATGAAGATGAGAGATCCTCTTTTATATAGAATTAGACATGCACATCATTTTAGAGCAGGGGATGCATGGTGTATTTATCCTATGTATGATTTTGCTCATTGTTTATCTGACTATATTGAAGGTGTATCCCATTCAATTTGTACACTAGAGTTTGAAAATAACCGTGACATTTATAACTGGGTACTGAATACTTTAGGACTTGAAGCACCACGACCTTATCAACATGAGTTTGCTAGACTTGGTATTAACTATACAGTAATGAGTAAAAGAAAGCTTTTAGAACTTGTAGATGGTGGACAGGTTTCTGGATGGGATGACCCTCGTATGCCTACAATTGCTGGATATAAAAGAAGAGGTTATACCAAAGAATCTATCTTAAATTTCTGTGATCAAATTGGAATTGCAAAAGCAAATTCAATGGTAGATGTTGCACAGCTTGAATTTTGTATTAGAGATGATTTAAACAAAAAAGTACCAAGAGTTATGTGTGTACTTGATCCACTTAAAGTTACGATTGAAAATTATGAAGGTAGTGAAGAGATTGATGCTTCGTATTATCCTCATGATGTACCTAAAGAGGGGGAGCGAAAAATACTTTTTTCTAAAGAAATTTATATAGAAAGAGATGATTTTAATGAAAATCCTCCAAAAGGTTATTTCCGTCTTACACCTGAACAGCCTGTACGTCTTAGACACGGATTTATTATCACTTGTAAAGAAGTCATAAAAGATACTGAAGATAATATTATAGAAATAAAAGCACAGTATCACCCTGACTCAAAAAGTGGTTCAGATACAAGTGGTATTAAAGTAAAGAGTGCTATTCAATGGGTTAGTTCTAAAGAAGCTAAAGAAGTGGAGGTGAGAGTATATGATAGATTATACTCTAATGAAGCTCCTACAGGATTAGAAGATTTAAATACTAATTCACTTCAAGTTATTAAAAATGCTCTTATTGAGCCTGCTGTAATATTAGAGAAACCTGATGAAAGGTTCCAGTTTGAAAGACAAGGATATTTTTATGCTGACCCTATTGATTATACAGATGAAAAGCCTGTCTTTAATAAAATTGTAGGTCTTAAAGATTCTTGGGGTAAAAAAACAGATGATAAACCTAAAGTAAAGGAAGCATCTAAAAAACAAGTAAATAAAGTACAAGTAGTTGGTGAAGTAGCTGCAATGACTAATGAACAACAAGTACTCTTTGATAAATATACAAAAGAACTTAAACTAAACAGTGAAGTATCTAATATTTTAGCTCGTGATGAAAAACTCTCTTCATTTTATGAAGAAGCTCTAAATGAACTTAATAGTCCAATTGCATTGGCTAATATTGTGACAAATGATGTTGCAAAAGAGTTAAAAGATAAAGAGATAAATGAACTTAAATTTACATCGGTACAAATAGCACAACTTATCAAAATAGTAGATGATGGTACCATTTCAAGTAAAATAGCAAAACAAGTATTTGAAGATATGACACAGTCAGGAACAAATCCAACAAAGATAGTTGAGGATAAAGGACTTGTACAAATAAGTGATCCAAGTATAATTTCTCCTATAATTGATGAGGTAATAGTAAAAAATCCAGATAATGTAGAGAAGTTCAAAGCTGGAAATACTAAACTTTTAGGTTTCTTTGTAGGGCAAGTTTTAAAAACTACTGGGGGAAAAGCAAATCCTCAAGTAGTGAATGAATTAGTAGCTCAGAAGCTAAAATAATAGACTTGTAATATGAAACTAAAATTTTCAAATCATTTTCCATATAAATCTAATGTAATAAAAACCAATACATATAAATATACTGTAGGAATTGGTGGTAATATTGGAAATATGAAACAACGATTTGATAAACTTTTTTTAAATTTACAAAGTGATAGAAGATTTAATATTTTACAAACAAGTCCACTTTTAGAAAATCCACCATTTGGTTTTTTGGATCAAGATGATTTTTTAAATGGAATTATGGTTATTTCTACAGAATTAACTCCTTTACAATTTTTAAAAGCAATGCAAAGAATAGAACTTCGGTATGGAAGAAAAAGAAGTTTCAAAGATGCTCCTAGGACATTGGATATTGATATTATATTTGCCAAAAAAAATACTTTCCCAGTATTTTGGAATGATAAAGATTTAATTATTCCTCATTACAATTGGAAAGAAAGAATTAGTGTGACAAGACCATTGGAATATATAAGATGATTATCAAAAGGAATTATCATGCAAAATAAAAAGAAAATCATTGTTGGAATGAGTGGTGGAATTGATAGTTCTGTAACGGCATATTTGTTACAAAAGGAAGGATATGAAGTAGAAGGTATTTACATGAAACTTCATGAAACCGTTCCTGGATACCATGAACAAAATATAGAATCAATAGATAAAGTTAGTAAATTTTTAGATATTAAATATACAGTTTTAGATGTAACAAAAAAATTTGAAGAAGAAGTATATGAATATTTTGTTCAAAGTTATATAGATGGGATTACTCCTAATCCTTGTGTAAAATGTAATAGAATGATTAAATTCGGTGCACTATATGATGCTGCTATGGATATTGGTGCTGATTACTTAGCTACAGGTCATTATGCAAAGACTGATGGTGAATTTATATATTGTGCTGATGATCTTAGTAAGGATCAAAGTTATTTTTTAGCTCAAATAGATAGAAAAGTTTTACCTAAAATAATTTTTCCTATGAGTACATATACAAAAGATGAAATTAAAAAAATTGGTGCAAGTTTACCAGCATTAAAAGATATTGCTTCTAAAAAAGAATCACAAGAGATATGTTTTGTAGAAGATACATATATGGATATATTAAAAGAACATACCAAAATTGATATGCCAGGAGTAACACTAGATAAAGATGGAAATGAAGTAGGTCATCATAAGGGTTACATGCATTATACAGTAGGGAAAAGAAAAGGTTTTTATGTTCATGGTGCACATGAACCTCATTATGTAATTTCACAAGATAAAGAAAATAATACAATTACTGTAGGGAAAAAAGAAGATTTGGCTATTTATGATGTAGTAGTTGATAATTTAAATATGTTTATTGATGATAAAGAATTTACATGTAATGTAAAACTTAGATTTAGATCTTATACAGTTTCTTGTAAAGTAAATATTATTGATAATAAAGCATATATAAAATTAGATGATGCAATACTAGGTGTTGCAACTGGGCAAGTTGCAGTATTTTATGATAAAGATAAAGTAATAGGAAGTGGTTGGATCATAGATACTATTTGATTTTGTATCAAGTAAATATTAGATAAAATCACGATAATAGAAAAATTTGGAGTTAAGATGAGTGGATATAAATTAGTAGCAGGTACAGCAAATCCAGAGTTTGCAAAAAAAGTTGCGCAGTCTTTAGGTAAAGAATTAGCTGACATAGAAGTAAATAAATTTAGTGATGGTGAAATTAATGTAATCATTCCTGATTCAGTAAGAGGTGATGATGTATTTATTATTCAGCCTACTTGTGTACCAGCAAATGATAACTTAATGGAATTATTAATTATTGTTGATGCTTTAAAAAGATCTAGTGCCGGAACGATAAATGCTGTAATTCCATACTTTGGATATGCAAGACAAGATAAAAAAGCAGCTCCTAGAGTACCAATTACAGCTAAATTAGTTGCTGATATGCTTGAAGTTGCTGGGGTAGAAAGAGTAATTACACTTGATCTTCATGCTGCACAAATCCAAGGTTTCTTTAATATTCCAGTTGATCATCTTACTGGTTCTACACTATTTGTAGAATATATTAAGTCTAAAAATCTTAAAAATCCAATTATCGCATCTCCAGATGTTGGTGGTGTTGCAAGAGCTAGAACTTATGCTGAGTCTTTAGGTTTTGATCTTGTAATAGTAGATAAAAAAAGAGAAAAAGCTAATGTATCTGAAGTTATGAATATTATTGGTGATGTTCAGGGTAGAGATGTGATTATATTAGATGATATGGTTGATACTGCTGGAACTTTAACAAAAGCTGCTGATGTACTTAAAGCTAAAGGTGCAACTTCAGTGATGGCATGTTGTACTCATGGTGTTCTTAGTGGTCCTGCGTACCAAAGAATTACTGATAGTGCTTTAGATGAATTAGTTATTACAGATACAATTCCTTTAAAAGCAGAACACGATAAAATTACTGTTCTTACTGCATCTGAAATTACTGCAAAAACTATTAGTAGAATTTATACTAATGAATCAATTCAAAGCATCTTTATCTAAGACTGTCTTTAATGAAATTTAATAAGATATATGTAGAGCTTACAAATATTTGTGGGCTTGCATGTAGCTTTTGCCCTTCACAAAAACCTCCTACATCTACAATGAGTTTAAAAACATTTGAAGATGTTTTAATTCAAATAAAACCATATACTAAAATAATTACTTATCATATGTTTGGTGATCCTTTAACACTATCAAATTTAAAAGAATATTTAGATTTAACATTAAAGTACAATATACAAGTAGAATTAGTAACTACAGGATACTACTTAAATAAGTTTGATTTAAATTTATTTTTACATCCAGCAATTAGGCAAATCAATTTTTCATTAAATAGCTTTAATAAGAATGATATGAATATGACTTTAGATCAATATTTAGAACCAATGTTTAAAATATGTGACTTAAAATTAAAAAATAAGATACATAATTTTGTAAATTTTAGATTATGGAATCTAAATCCTAAAAAGAAATCATATAAGTTTAACACAGAGGTAATACAAAAAATTGAAAATAAATTTAATTTATATTTAGATATTGAAAATCAAGAGTCAATTAGATTAGAAAATCAAATTAAGTTACATTTTGATAATTATTTCCAATGGCCAAGTTTAGAATCAACAAATAATACAAATGGTACCTGCTATGGCTTAAAATCACATTTTGGTATTTTAAGTTCAGGTGATGTTGTCCCTTGTTGTTTAGATTCAAATGGATATATCAAGCTAGGCAATATACATGAAAGCTCTTTAGATAAGATATTAAATAGTAAAAGATCAGTAGATATTATAAATGGATTTAAAGATAATAAAGCTATAGAAGAGTTATGTAAAAAGTGTACATTTAAACATAGATTTAATGAGGACATAAGTATATATTAAATATAATCACCAAAATATTTAAAATACAAGGATTTAAAATGGCAAGAAGATGTATGATCTCTGGAAAAGGGCCAATGTCTGGAAACAACGTTAGTCACGCTAAAAATAGAACTAAAAGAAGATTTCTTCCAAACTTAAGAACAGTAAGAATTACACTTGAAGATGGTACTTCAAGAAAAATAAAAATTTCTGCTAAAGAACTTAGAACTCTTAAAAAGAATTCTTAAGGGCTGCGCCCTGGTGCTTATGATATGAGCATTATTAGAAAAATAAAAAAAGCTCTTGGCTGGAAGACTAGAAATACCACGCCAGAGTTTGATCTCAACTCTGAGATATACTCACAACTAAAACCATTTAGATTACCACTAGTACTTGTACAACTTATCATGATGATAGGTACAATAGGTTATATAGTAATTGATGACTTTCCAATATTAGATGCAATTTATCAAACAGGTATTACATTTACTACAGTAGGATTTGGTGAAATATCACCTATATCTGATGCCGGAAGATTTTTCACTATTACACTTATTATTTTTGGTTTTGGTGTATTTACATTATCTACAGCTATTTTAATTGATACAATTATTAAAGGTAGATTATTTGACCTATACAAGGAGAGAAGAATGCTATATAATATTGCGAGATTAAGAAATCATTTTGTTATATTCTATCACAATGAATATTCAGCACAATTAGCAAAGCAATTTATTGATAATCATATACCGTTTGTAGTTGTTGATCCAAGAGATGATATAGAAAAGATTGCAAAAGAAAATAATTATCCTTACTTCTTGAAAGAAGAAGCATTTACAGAAAAGGCTTTTTTAAAGTCACACTTGTCAAGTGCAAAAGGTGTAATATCTTTATCTAAGAATATCTCAGAAAATATTACTATTATCGCATCTGTAAGATTATATGAAAAAGAAATTGGTAGAAATAATCCATTTTTAGTAATTTGTAATGCAGAAACACAGCATGATGTGGACAGACTTAAGAAGCTTGGTGCAGATAAAGTTGTTGCTCCTCCTTCTTTAATGGCTAAGAGAGTGTCAGCTATGGCAATTAGACCAGATATGGAAAATGTACTTGAAGAATTTTTATATAAAAAAGATACACCAATAGATATGGAAGAAATTTATATAAATGATGATTCTTGGCTTCTTGAACATAAGTTAAAAGATGCACATCTAAGAGATAGATTTAGAGTAAGTATTATTGGTATTACAGAAAAAAATGGAAAGTTTGTTCAGATGCCAAAAGGTAGTGCAATTATACATTCTGGATGTAAGCTATTAATTGTAGGAAGTCAATCAGATATAAGTAAAGCAAAAAAAATTATTAATTCACCATCTAAACCAAAGGACTTAATTGATGTTTAGTATATTCCCAATAAAAGGTAGTATCTCTGATATAGAAGGATTTTACTGTGACGGT
This sequence comes from Campylobacteraceae bacterium, assembly GCA_018662405.1. Lineage (GTDB taxonomy): Bacteria > Campylobacterota > Campylobacteria > Campylobacterales > Arcobacteraceae > JADHTT01. The sequence goes on along the minus strand of JABJGE010000011.1, from coordinate 8,210 downwards.
ATTAGTGCCGGATTAAAACCAAATAATGCTAAAGATATGGGCTTTATATATAGTGACACTCTATGTGAAGTTGAAGCAATATTCACTAAAAATAAATTTCAAGCAGCTCCATTAAAGCATTTTCAATTAAAAGAAAAAAACTTTAAAACAAATTTTGTTTTAATAAATTCAAAAAATGCAAATGCAATGACAGGATCATCAGGTATTGACAATATCAATGAAATATTTCAAGAGATTGAAGCTACGCATACAAATATAATAAATCCTATTATGAGTAGTACAGGTGTAATTGGTGTACCTATTCCAAAACAAAAAATAATCGATGGTGCTTTAACTTTTAATTTATCTAATAAAAGTGGAGAAAACTTATCTAATGCAATTATGACTACAGATAGTTATCCTAAGAGTTGTTTCTATGAAGTAAAGTTAGATAATGGCAATAGTTTTAAAATAGGTGCAGTTTCAAAGGGTGCTGGTATGATTAATCCAAATCTTGCAACTATGCTTTGTTTTATATGTACAGATGCTTCAATTCCTAAAGAAGATATGAAAGAATTATTACTTTTAAATACAAAAACTACATTTAATGCAATTAGTGTTGATGGGGATACTTCTACAAATGATACTGTAATGTTACTGTCTAATCAAAAATCTAAAGTATATAATAAAGAAGCCTTTGCTGAAGCTCTTAGGCTTGTAATGGATGATATGGCTATGATGATGGTTGCAGATGGAGAGGGTGCTAAAAAGTGTGTTGCCTTTGAAGTTAATGGTGCTAAAAATGATAATGAAGCTGAAAATATTGCAAAAGCATTATCAAATTCATTATTAGTAAAAACAGCATTATTTGGTGAAGATCCAAACTGGGGTAGAATTGCATCTACTATTGGAGCATCTGGATCTACTTGTAGTGAAGATAGTTTAACGATTACTTTTGGTGATATTCTAGTATATAATAAAGGTGAAATTTATTTTGATGAAGATACGGAGTTAAAAGCTGCTAAAATATTACAAACTCAGTCATTTAAAATTATATGTGATTTAGGATTATCTAATGGAAGATTTACTGCATATGGATGTGATTTAGGGTATGAATATGTAAAAATTAATGCGGATTATAGAACATAGTTTAAGCAATCTATAGATAAAATTAGCAAAACAAAACAAGGAAAATATATGTTTCACGAATATAGAGAATTAGTAACAGAACTTAAGACTTCAAATGCACACTTTAAGAAGGTATTTGATAAACATAATGATTTACATGATCAAATAGAGAAAGCTGAATTAGCAGGTAATGATCATATAAATCCAATTGAAATTGAAAAGATGAAAAAAGAAAAATTAAAGCTTAAAGATGAAGCATATGCCATGATTATGGATCATAAAAATAACTAGAATTTTTTCTTATTAAATTCAAAAAGGCTGGGACAAATTGTCTCAGCCTTTTTTATTGTAAAACTAGATAAAATAATATAATTTTAATACAAGGTAATTAAACATGGATACTCTTTTTGAATCACAAGATATCGTTGATATAAATATTGAAGACTCTGTAAAGGGATCTTATTTAGATTATTCAATGAGTGTTATCATTGGTCGTGCTCTACCTGATGCTAGAGATGGCCTAAAACCAGTTCATAGAAGAATTCTTTATGCAATGAATGAACTTCATTTATCATCAAAAGCTTCTTATAAAAAATCAGCAAGAATTGTTGGTGATGTAATTGGTAAATACCATCCACATGGTGATAATTCTGTTTATGATGCTCTTGTAAGAATGGCTCAACCATTCTCAATGAGAATGCCTCTTGTAGATGGGCAAGGAAACTTCGGTTCAGTTGATGGTGATAATGCTGCAGCAATGAGATATACAGAAGCTAGAATGTCAAAGCCAAGTGAAGATATTTTAAGAGATATAGATAAAGATACTGTAAACTTTACTGCTACATATGATGATACAGGTAAAGAACCATCTGTATTACCAACAAGATTACCACTTCTGTTAGCAAATGGTAGTGAAGGTATTGCTGTTGGTATGGCTACAAAAATTCCACCACATAATATTGCGGAAGTATTAGATGCTACATTACATCTTGTAGATAATCCAGATTCACAAGTAGATGATTTAATGGAATTCGTAAAAGGTCCAGACTTCCCAACTGGTGGTACTATCCATGGTAGACAAGGTTTTACTGATGCGTATAGAACTGGTCGAGGAAAAGTTAAAATAAGAGCTAAACACCATGTTGAAACAAAAGGTAAAAAAGAGATCATTGTTTTAGATGAATTACCTTATCAAGTAAATAAAGCAAAATTAGTTATGCAAATTGCTGATTTAGCAAGAGACAAAACTATAGAAGGTATATCAGAAGTTAGAGATGAATCTGATAGAGAAGGTACAAGAGTTGTAATTGAACTTAAAAAAGATGCAATGTCAGAGATTATTATGAATAATCTTTACAAAGCTACACCTATGCAAACTACTTTTGGTATTATTATGCTTGCCGTACATAATAAAGAGCCAAAAATATTTACATTAAAAGAAGTATTAGAAGTATTTCTTTCTCATAGAAAAACAGTAATTATTAGAAGAACTATTTTTGATTTAGAAAAAGCAAAATCAAGAGCACATATCTTAGAAGGTTTAAAAATTGCCTTAGATAATATTGATGAAGTAGTAAGAATTATTAAAGCAAGTGCAAATGATACTGAAGCAAAAGAATCATTAATGTCTGCATTTGGATTAAGTACAATTCAATCTCAAGCTATATTAGATATGAGGTTAGGAAGACTTACTGGACTTCAGAGAGAAAAGTTAGAAAATGAATTAAATGAATTAATGATTTTAATTGCTGAACTAGAATTAATTTTAAAGTCTGAAGATAGATTAAATGAAATTATTAAAGAAGAACTTGTAGAATCCAAAGAAAAATATAATACTCCAAGAAGAACAGATATTGAAGATTCATATGATGATATAGATATAGAAGATTTAATTCCTAATGAGCCTATGGTTGTAACAATTACACATAATGGATATGTAAAAAGAGTTCCAATTAAAGCATATGAAAAACAAAAAAGAGGTGGAAAAGGTAAAATTGCTGTAACAACTCATGATGATGACTTTATTGAACGATTCTTTGTATCAAATACACATGATACCTTATTATTTGTTACTAATTTAGGTCAATTATACTGGTTAAAAGTTTATAGAATTCCAGAAGGTGGAAGAACAGCGAAAGGTAAAGCAGTAGTAAATCTAATTAATCTTAAGGCAGATGAAAAGATTATGGCTATTATTCCTACTACAGATTTTGATGAAAATAAATCATTAGCATTCTTTACAAAAAATGGTATTGTAAAAAGAACTTCATTAAATGACTTTAGTAATATAAGAACTAATGGTGTTAGAGCTATTGTTCTTGATGAAAATGATGAAATTGTTACAGCACAAATCACATTACCAGAATCAAAATTCCTTATGGTATTTACAGCTCTTGGTCAGGTAATTAGATTTGATATGGATAAAACAAGATGTCAAGGAAGAACTACTAGAGGTGTTAGAGGAATTAAATTTAAAGATGAATCTGATTATGTTGTTGATGCTGATGTAATTGAAGACGAACAACAAGAATTATTAACAGTAAGTGAAAAAGGTGTTGGTAAGAGAACAGAAGTTGAAGCTTATAGATTAACTAATAGAGCTGGTTCAGGTGTAATATCTATGAAGTTATCACCAAAAACTGGTAAAAAAGTTATTGGAAATGTAATAGTAGACCCAGCACAAGATTTAATGGCACTTACTAGTATTGGTAAAATGATTAGAGTAGATATGGATACTATTAGAAAAGCAGGTAGAAATACTAGTGGTGTAACTATTGTAAATGTAGATAAAGATGATAAAGTTGTATCAATAGCTAAATGTCCAAAAAATAAAGAAGAGGGACCAGATTTAGATATTGAATTAGATGATGAAAATAGTATATTAAATTTAAATAATGAGGATGAAAAATAGTGAGTAGAAAATTTAATGTTGCAGTAGTTGGGGCTACAGGAGCTGTAGGTGAAGAACTTTTTAGAGTATTAGAGGAAGTTGATTTTCCAATTAATGAATTATTACCATTAGCAAGTGCTAATAGTGTTGGTACAGATATTGAATATAGAGGTATTCAATACCCAGTTGTTGAACTTACAGAAACAGTATTTGAAGAGAATGAGGTAGATATTGCATTCTTTAGTGCTGGTGGTTCTATTTCTGAAAAATTTGCAAAATATGCTGTTGAAGGTGGAGCTGTTGTAATTGATAATACAAGTCACTTTAGAATGGATCCAAATATTCCATTAGTTGTACCTGAAGTTAATCCAGAAGATATTGAGCTTTGGAAAGAAACTGGAATTATTGCAAATCCAAATTGTTCAACAATTCAAATGGTACAAGCGCTTAAACCATTAGATGATTTATATGGAATTAAAAGGGTTGATGTTTCAACTTATCAAGCAACATCAGGTGCAGGAAAAGCTGGTATGGAAGAACTTGTAATTCAAATGCAAGACTTTTTTGCCTTCAAATTAGACGATTCTAAAAAAGAAGCTTTTGCTCATCAAATTGCTTTAAATGTAATTCCACAAGTTGATAAAGCAATGGAAAGTGGATTTACTAAAGAAGAAGAAAAAATGGTATATGAAACTCAAAAAATTCTTCATAAAGACATTGCAGTAGCTGCAACTTGTGTAAGAGTACCAGTCTTAAGAAGTCATAGTGAATCAATTACAGTTACATTTGGTGATGATATTGATGTAGATGTTGATCAATGTAGAGAAGTTATTAATAATTTTGAAAATGTAGAAGTTATGGATGATTTAGAGAATGGGGTATATCCTATGCCAATTATCTCTACAGATACTGATATTACATATGTTGGTAGAATTAGAAAAGATATTTATAGTAAAAATATGTTACATTTTTTTAATGTTGCAGATCAAGTTAGAGTAGGTGCAGCTACTAATTCAGTAAGAATTGCATTAAAATGGATAGAATTAGAGGATAATGAATGTTAGAAAAATTATTTGAAAAGGCAATTTGGAATAGTAGATTTATTGTAGTATTAGCAGTAATATTTGGACTAATTGGTGCATTTATACTATTTATAGTTGCATCTATGGATATTTGGGGTGTTGCTGTATATACATTTAATACAATTATTACACATGCACATCCTGATAAATTTCATGAAGATATTGTAAGTGGAATCATTGGAGCAATTGATTTATATCTTATTGCTATTGTTATGTTTATATTTTCATTTGGTGTATATGAATTATTTGTGTCAAATATTGATGCAGCAGATGCAGATGGAGATGTAGAAAATAGCTTACTTGCTATTCATTCACTTGATCAATTAAAGGATAAAATTGCAAAAGTAATTGTAATGGTACTTGTGGTAAGTTTTTTCCAAAAAGTATTACATATGAATTATAATACACCACTTGATATGATGTATTTTGCATTATCAATTACAGCATTAGCAGTAGGACTTTACTTTTTAGGTAAAGTTGGAAAAAAATAATAAAATTTAAATAAGAAAGAGAGAATTAATAATATGAGTAAAATTTTTGTAGATGCATGTAAAGGGTTAGAAACACCATATACTCCAGTATGGATGATGAGACAAGCAGGAAGATATCTTCCTGAATATATGGCAGTAAGAGCTGAAGCTGGAAATTTTTTAAATCTTTGTCATGATCCAGAAAAAGCAGCTGAAGTTACTATTCAACCACTTGATATTGTTGGAGTTGATGCTGCAATTTTATTTAGTGATATTTTAGTAATTCCAGATGAGATGGGTATGGATCTTGAATTTATTAAAGGTGAAGGACCAAAGTTTAATGATCCTATTACTTGTGAAGCTGATATTGATAGATTAATTGGTGGAAAAGAAGCTAGTAGTAAACTTACTTATGTTTATGAAACAATTGAACTTTTAAGAAAGCAATTAGATGAAAGAGATGATGAAATTGCACTTATTGGATTTACTGGTGCTCCTTGGACACTAGCAACATATATGATTGAAGGGCAAGGGACTAAAACATATAATCTTTGTAAAAAGATGATGTATTCAAATCCAGAACTTTTACATAAAATTCTTAGAAAAGTAACTGAAGTTGTAAAACTTTATATGGAAAAACAAATTAAATCAGGTATTGATGTAGTTCAAATCTTTGATTCTTGGGCTGCTGCTATTGAACCATCAAAATATAATGAATTCTCATGGCAATATATGGTTGAAATTGCAGATTATTTAAAATCTAAATATCCAGATACTCCAATTATCATGTTCCCAAAAGGTGTAAGTGCATTTATTGAACAAGGACTTGTGTATGGTAACTTTGATGTGTTTGGTGTAGATTGGGGAACTTCAATGTCTATGGCAAAAGAAAAATTAGGTGATCAATATGTACTTCAAGGAAATATGGAACCATGTAGATTATATTCTCAAGAAGAAACTACTGCTTGTGTAGAAGCTATTCAAAATGTAATGGGTGGAAAAAGACATATCTTTAACCTAGGACATGGAATACTTCCTGATGTACCTGTAGCTAATGCAAAACACTTTGTAAGTGAATGTCAAAGAGTTTCTGGTAAAAAATAATTAACAATACTATGTTAAACCTTACTTTTGGTCCTATCCCATCTCGTCGCTTTGGAATGAGTTTGGGTGTGGATCTATCTGCTGCTTCAAAACAATGTAATTTTGATTGTCTTTATTGTGAATTAGCACCTGCTAAAACTGTAGATAAGCAGACATATATATCTAGTGTAGAAGATATAATCTCAGAAGTAAAAAAATCACTTAAAAATCATCCTAATATTGATGTAATAACATTTACTGCAAATGGTGAGCCAACTTTATATCCATATTTAGAGGAACTTATAGAACAAATTGATAATATTAAAGGTGATATTAAAACATTAATTTTATCTAATGGTGCAAATATATATGATAGTAATATTCAAAGGATATTATCTAAAATTGATATCGTAAAATTATCACTTGATTGTGTAAGTGCTAAATGTTTCAAAAAAATAGATCGTGCACATAAAGATGTTAATTGTGATGCAATTGTAGATGGTATAGTTTCATTTAGAAAGATATACAAAAAAGAATTAGTAATAGAAACACTTTTTGTAAAAGATTTAAATGATTCAGATTCTGAAATAAATTTATTATATAATGCATATAATAAAATAAATCCACATAGAATTGATATAGGTACTATAGATAGACCACCTGCATATGATGTAAATCCATTAACATTTGAACAATTAGAATTAATTGCTAATAAATTAAATGGACTACCTATAACTATAGCACATAAAAATAGACCTAAATCATTACAATATTATTCAGAAAATGAAATAATAAACCTATTAAAGATGCGACCTTTAACACATGATGATATTGAAAATATTTTTGATAATAACAGTAAGATAATTTTTGATAATCTTTTAATAAATAATATTATTCATAAAAAGAATATAGCGGGAGTAGATTTCTATAAATCTATATAGCTTTTAAAATTTAAGCTATATTTTATTGACAAGATAATATTTTTTGACTATAATTCCACCACTTAAATAGCTAAGCAATTATGTTTATCTAAATACTTGTTCCGGATTAGCTCAGTGGTAGAGTAGATGACTGTTAATCATTTGGTCGCTGGTTCGAATCCAGCATCCGGAGCCACTTTTAATTACAAATAAAAATAATCACTATATAATCTTACTCTTATTTATTACATTAATTTTGATATAATCATCTTAAATAAATCAATGGAGATTTTAATTAATGTCAAATAATAATTTATCCCAAGAAGCATATAATGCAATAATATCTGAAGATTATAATTTAGCATATAAGCTATATTCTTATCTTGTAGAACAAAATGACCCTGTATCATATTACTATTTAGGTTTTCTATATTTCAAAGGTTTTGGAGTTGATCAAGATATTTCAAAAGCATTTGAATATTATTTGGAAGCAGCTATACGAGAAGTAACTGTTGCGCAGTTTGAAGTAGCGTTAATGCTTGAAGATGGTAATGGTTGTACAAAAAATGAATCAGAAGCAGCATTTTGGTATGAAGAAGCTGCAAAGCGAGGGAATATGGATGCTTATAATAATTTAGGTGCTATGTTTAAAGAAGGT
>JABJGE010000018.1 GCA_018662405.1 Campylobacteraceae bacterium | reverse complement strand
GTTAAATGAATTTGTAAAAGCCCAACCATGAGATACGCCTTTACCAGCATCACTTAAATCTTGCATATATGGAGGCATTTCAATAGTAAATGAATCTTCTTCTACAATTCTACCTTTTTCATGGTTGAATTTCCACATAGTTGTCCCACCTCTATATGACTCTTTATAGTCTTCAATAGGGTGATAATTATTATCAAATGGCGCTGCATACTGACAAGCTTCAATAATATACTCTGAATTTTGAGTAAAGAATGCTCCACCATGCTCAGATTTAAATACTGGGTTAACTACAATTTGTTTAGTTTCAAAGTCATGTAAATCAATAATAGCAACTCTAGGGTTTGCTTTATCATTAATTGCTAGCCATCTACCATCATATTTACCATCAATTTCAGATAAACCTGGATGATGTGTATCTCCCCAATTTATCTCTCTACCTCTAATGTTACCTTGTCTTAAAATTTTAAGACTATCTACATCATAACCATAACCTTGCCATGGTTCTGGTGTGAACACCGCAACATATTTTAAAATTCTCATAGACGGTACACCATAAACAATTATTTGTCCAGACTGTCCACCAGAAGAAAATACAATAAACTCATCTCTACCACCAGTAGGGTTGTAAGTTTTTGCAGCACGAATTACATCATTTTCTGTCAAACCACGTTTTTTCATAACTTCTTGTAATGCACTATTTGCAGACATCGCTGTTGCTGCTATTGTAGTACCTAAAAGTAATGAAGAAACTTTATTTAAACCTAGTTTCATAACTAACTCTCCTTTAATTATATAATACCAAGACATTAATATTGTCAATTAATTGTCAATGATAATAGATAATTCTAACTATAATTAGTATATATTCCCTTGATATATGTCAATTTTATTAATAATAATTATAATTTATACTTATTAAAATGTCACTGACATGTCATTAATCTTACTGATATATAAATATAAACTTAAAAATAAAAAGTATTTAATAAACTTGACCTTTGTCAACAAAATCTGCATATTCTTCTGTTATTATTTCACATAGCCTCATAAAAAAATACAAAGGAGATAAGATGGAAGAACAAAGAATTATACTGGAGGGAGCTTTTTTAAACCTCCCTCAAATACCAGTAGACCAGTTCTTACCTATATTTTTATCTTCTTCGGCTGTTTTATTATTTGGTCTATTCTACGTAGCGATTTATACGCTAGTTAAAATGGAGCTTATTAAAAAAGTATATATGCCAGCGGCATACTTTTTTTGGTTCCTACAAACATATTGTTTATATTATGTAATGCAAGCTTTTGGAAGTGATCCTTTCACTGTAAAGATTTTATTATTAGCGATGTTTGGTTATTTATTATTACCTCATCTATATTATTATCTTAATCAAAAAGCTGAAGACAGATATGAATCGTAATAAAAAAGGAGGACATAATATGTCTAAACGAACTGTTTCAGTATGGACAGATAATAGATTTTGGGTTAGATCAGCTGCTTGGGTAACTGGTTTTGCTGCAATGTTACTTATTTGGCTTACATTCGATACATTATCTCAAATTTCAATGGGTAATGACGAAGATCTTAAAAATGGTATAGCAAAAAGAGTTCCAGGACCAACTGTTATTAACTATAAAATTACTTATGAAATGAGTGATAAAAGAGGTCACGAAGTTCCAGTAATTGGTGGAAAAGAAAAATTCTTTGGGAAAGATGATTGGTCTGAGGAAGAAGCTCGTGCTTTACTTCACTTAGGTAAATTAGGTTCACAAGCAAAGAACTGTATGAACTGTCATACATTATTAGGAAATGGTGCATACTATGCTCCAGATTTAACAAAAGCTTGGTTAGATCCTGCATGGGGACCAACTGGACCTTACCTTGGGATGACTGGAAAAGATACAAAAGAAGAAGCTATGGCTGAATTCTTACAACATCCTTCTCAATACCCAACACATGAAAGAATGATGCCTGATTTAAAAATCACTGCTGATGAAGCAAAAGGTTTAGTTGCATTCTTAAAACACATGAGTTCAATTGATACTAATGGTTTCCCTAGAAACTTTGGTAAAATGAGTACTGATGAAAATGGTGGTCTTACACTTAGAGAAAAAAGAGGAGCACAATAATGGCAAATCAATTAAAATGGGAAGGTCAACAATTAGCGACTTGGTACTTTACAGTAGCAGTTGTTTTATTTGGCGCACAACTTCTAATGGGTCTTATAGCTGCAACTCAGTTCTTATACCCAAGTTTTCTTTTTGAAATCTTTGATTTCTCTGTTGCTAGAATGGTACACATTAATGCACTAGTTGTATGGATGGTGTATGCTATGGTTGGAGCTGCATATTGGTTACTTCCTGAAGAAACTGGTATTGAAGTTGTTGGTATTAAATTAGCTAAATTAGGATTTATTGTATTAACTGCAGCTGTTACTGTTGTTGTTCTTGTATATATCTTAGTTCAAATTGGACCTGCAGATGAAACTACAATTTGGTTTATTAATGAGGGTAGAGAATATATCGAAGCTCCAAGATGGGCTGATATTGGTATTGCTGTTGTTTTAGTTGGATTCTTAGGACATGTATTTGCTACAGCAATTAAAGGTAAAAGAACTGGTATTGTAACTGTTCTTATGGCTGATATGATTGCACTAGTTGGACTATACCTATGTGGTATGGGATTCACTGACTCTATCTCTATGGACCAATTCTGGTGGTGGTGGGTAATCCATTTATGGGTTGAAGCTACTTGGGAAGTTTTAGTTGGTGTTTTTGCTGCATTTGGTTTAATTAGAATCATTGGTGCAAACAGAGATATCGTTGAAATGTGGTTATGGATTGAAGTTGCTATGTTATTTGGTTCTGGTATTCTGGGTATGGGTCACCATTACTTCTGGATCGGTACACCTGAGTACTGGTGGGAAATTGGTGCACTATTCTCTGCATTAGAACCATTACCATTAGTTGCAATGTTTATCCACGTTACTTACGATTGGGGTAAAGAACAAGGTATTGCTAAAGCAGAAGGTAGAGGTAGTGCGATTGCTAATACACCAGCTTTAGCTTGGTTCTTTACAAATGCATTTGGAAACTTCCTTGGTGCTGGTATATGGGGATTCTTCCACACATTACCACAAGTAAATATCTATACGCATGGTACACAGTTTACAAGTGCACACGGTCACTTAGCATTCTTTGGAGCATACGCTACAATTCTTATTGGTATCTTCTACATAGCTGTACAAGGAACAAACGGAATTAAAACTTTAAAAATGACTACTGATGGTAAATGGGCTATTTCTTTAATTAACATTGGTGTATTCGGTATGACTGTTGCACTTACTGTTTCTGGATATGGTCAAGTACTTGTTGAAAGAGCAATGATGGGAGCTACTTGGGAAGCATTCTTTGTATCTCAAGACGCACTTTGGTTTGTTCAAGGTTTAGGTTGGAGACTTGTAATGGGTGTCGTAACTTTAGCTGGATTTGTTTTCCTAGTGAAAGATTTACTTTCAACTGGAAAAAATACAATGCACGTAAAATAAGGAGATTATATTATGTTTGAACCATTCACGGACCTGGTACCGAGTTTCTTTGGAACTCTTAACCAATATCCATTAGGATTAACACTGTTTCTTCACACTGTAATTGTACTTCCAATGTTCTGGATTTATAAGCAAGAGAAAGAAAGATTAGAAAACGAAGCTTAATAAAAACTTCGTTAAACAAACTAGATTTAAATATTTATATTTAGTTTGTTTTATTGACCTAGATCAATAAAACTTCATGTTGTACGTGTTACAATTATCATGAAATTAAAATATTTCAAATTAAGGAGAGAGAATATGAAATTAACAAAATTATTACTAAGTACAGTTGCAGCAGCGGCTATCGTTACAAGTGCATCTGCGGCGTTTGACGCAGAATCGGTATATGAAAAAGATTGTCAAGGTTGTCACGGTCCAGCTCACCAAGGTGGTGTTGGTTCTGATATTAGACCTGATGTAATTAAAAGCAAAAATGCGTACAAGTTATCTGAAGTAATTATGAATGGTAGACCTGGTACTGCTATGCCTGCATTTAAAAAAGGTGAGTCAATCGGTCACGAATTTAGCAAAAATGATGCAGCAGCAATGACTGACTACTTACAACATTTTGCTGGTAAAAAAGAGATGGTTCTTACATTAGATAACGTTAAAAAAGGTTTTAGACCACTTAACGATAGAATGAAATTAATGAAAGAATTCCCAACTGCAGTTGATGTTAAAAAAGTAACTGATATTGTATTTGTAACTGAAAGAGATGCTTCTAAAGTTGTATTCTTAGATGGTACTACTGGTGATTTATTATCTAGACACCCAGCAGGATTTGCAGTTCACGTAACAGTAACTAATAAAAGAATGCCAAGATATGCATACTCTGTTTCTAGAGATGGTCTTGTAACTATGTTCGATTTAGCTTCTAAAGGTCAGCAAAAAATTGCTGAAGTTAGAATTGGTACTGAGTCTAGAGGACTTGCAGTTTCTCCAGATGGTAAATACCTAATGGCTGGTAACTACACTCCAGGTGGAGCAATCTTAATGGATGCTATGACACTAGAGCCACTTAAAGTTTACCCTACTTCATCTGTAATTAACAATGAAGGTAACATTGAGTCTTCAAGAGTTGCATCTATTGCTGATACTCCATACGGACCATACTTTGCATTTGCACTTAAAGATGCTGGACATGTTTATATTGTAGATTACTCTAAAGAAGGATTCCCAGTAGTTGGTGATATTCCAAATATTGGTAACATTCTTCATGATGCATTCCTAAATGAAGGTAAAGAAATCGGTAGATACTACATGATTGCTTCTCAAGGTTCTGATGTTATGGGTATTGTAGATTTCAAAACTAAAACTTTAGCTGCTAAAGTTTATACTGGTGCTAAAGCTAAGCCACACCCAGGTCAAGGTTCATCTTGGTACAACGAAGAATATGGTCAGTTACATGCAACTGTAAATATGAATGTTGGTCAAGTAACTGTATGGGATAATAACTGGGATGTTGTAAGACATATTCCAACTGCTGGTGGAGGACTATTTGTAGGTACTTCTGAGCATACTCCATGGATCTGGGCTGATAACGTATTAGGTGGATCTCAAAACTGGAATACTGTTCACTTAGTGCACAAACAACACTTAGAAGTTGATAGAATTATTACTGTTGGTAAAGATCAAGGTACATTAACTAAAGCTGATGGTACAGTTATTGAGTCTTGGGATGTTCCACATTCTGATCAAACTCCAAGAATCTTACATGCTGAGCCAGCAAATCACGGTAACTGGACTATGATTTCTGAGTGGAATACTGGAAGAATCGGTGTTTACGAAGCTAAAACTGGTAAATTTGTTAAGTACATTACAGGATTAACTACTCCTACATTTACTTACTCAATTGAGCATAGACAAACTATCCCAGGTGCTTAATAGTATCTAAACTTTCAATTGTGCGCGAACAATTGAATAGTTGTAAGAAAGGTAAAAAGTTTTATACTTTTTGCCTTTTTTTATATCTAAAATCAAAACATAAGGAAACATTATGAAAATTATAATATATACAGTACTACTTTTAGTGTCTACATCTTTAAATGCAAAATATTTAGATACCAAAAGTTGTAAAGAATGTCATGATATGATACATTATGAGCATACAACATCTATGCATCATAAATCATCAATATTTAAAAATGAACTTCATAAAAAAATTAAAGCTAAAGTATCACCTGATAAATATGGATGTGCATTATGCCATACTCCTGGAGCATCAAATTTAAGAGCATTGATGACAGGAGAAGAACAGCCTAGTGCAAAATCAACAGAACAACTTGATGGAGTATCATGTTTTTATTGCCATCAAATAACAAAAGTTTTAGAATTAAAACATAAGAATATAAATTTTTACAGTAATAAAAAATCAGAGAAACCAACATTTTTAGCTGCATTAGATAAGCCAGATACAAGTGATAAACACAAAAGTAAATCAAATGATATTTATAAAAATTCACAAGTATGCATGGGATGCCATGGTAAAAAATATAATAGTAATAAGGTTATTATTTGCAATGGATATAATGAATTTAACAAAACTAGTGATTGTATTAAGTGCCATATGCCAAAAAATCCAGGTGGTACTACAAAGTTAAATAAAAGAGGTAGAACTCAATATGCATCACATGAGTTTCTAGGTATTCGATCTAATACAATGGTTAAAAAGGCAGTAGAACTATATATTGCAGCATCAAAAAATAGTGATATGTTAGAAATAACTATAACTAATAAAATGGGACATTCAATTATAATGCAACCTATGAGATTAAAATATATTAAAACTACTATTGAACGTTCTGGAAAAATAATTTGGTCAAACTTTAAAACTGATCCAATGGAAGATAAAGAAGCTACATTTACAATTTTATTTAAAGATAAAGATAATAAACAATCAAATCCAGCAATTGCAAAAGGATTTAAATTTAATAATAATTTAAAAGCAAATTCTACAAAAACAATAAAATATAATATTCCTACATTACAAAAAGGTGATATTATTAATTCATCTTGGATTAGTTATGTTGTAAGACCATCTTTAGCTAGTAAACTAGGATTAGAAGATGAATATACAAAAGAGTATAAAGGTGTAAGTAAGATACTAGAGATTAAATAATCCCTAGTATTATATTTTAATATTATGTGTAATTAATAAGAACAGAAACTATTAATGATAATAAAATTGTAAGTATTATAGTAAGCTTATCATCCAAAGCTTGAGTGATATGAATTTTTTCACTTAACCAATCTGCTATTCTTATTGCTGGATATACCATTATTAACAGTATCCCAATTGTGTACATAAGTGTTTGTATTACTTCAATCATTAGTTTTTCTCCATATAATCAGACAATTTAAATTCATCCCATAACAAAGCTGCTTTAGAACTTCCACTAGCTTTAGCTTTACCTATCCAGTATGCTGCTTTTTTATAATCTAATTTTGTACCTTGACCACCTATATACATAAATCCTAAATTTATCTGAGCATTTGTATGTCCTAATGCTGCAGCTTTAGTATACCATGACAAAGATTCTTTTAAATTTTGTTTTACACCTTGACCACCTGTATAAATATATCCCATTATATATGCGGCTTCTATATTTCCACTATTTGCTGCTTTTTCAAAAGAAACTGCTGCATCTTTAAAATTATTTTCATTATATAATTTAATAGCATCATTATAATCATTTGCAATTAATGATGTACAGATCATTATAAATATTAAAAGTTTTTTCATATACTCTCTCCTTATATGTTTAATCGATTATATTCTAAATAATATCAAAATATGTTGATTTCAATCAATATGTTACATTTAAAAAGATGTTAGAATTTGACTTGAAAATATATGGAGAGAGTATATGAAAAAAACAATTATATCAGTATTAGTATTGTGTAATATTCTTAACGCTTCACCAGAACTTAATACTGGTGAAAAGGTGTTTAAAGCATACTGTTGGGGATGTCATCATCAAACATCAGTAGCATTTGGACCATCATTTGCACAAATGGCAAATAAACGAACAATAGGTGAAATTCAAGGACATATAATAAGTCCAAAAGCAATGTATAAACAATTAGGTCATAAACGATCTGTAATGCCTGCATTTGGTGATAAATTATCACAAAAAGAGATTGATCTTATAACTGAATTTATATTATCATTTAAAGGAGCTATTTAATGTTTAGATTATCAAATTTAATTAAATCAACATTAGAAAATAAAAAAGAAAGACTATTAAATGGTTCTATTATGATTTGGAACTTTACAAATAGATGTAATTTATTTTGTCATCATTGTTATAGTAAGGCTGATCCAAATAATGAGGATAGCTTAACTTTTGAACAAGTAGAACAAACAATTCCTAGTATGGTAAATGCTGGTGTAAAGTTTGTTATTTTTAGTGGGGGCGAACCATTAATTAGAAAAGATATTTTTGAGATAGCATCTGCAATGAAAAAAGCAGGTATTATGACTTATTTATCTACTAATGGTATGTATATCAATGAAAAGAATGCGCAACAAATTGTAGATACATTTAATTATATAGGTATTAGTATTGATGGTACAGAAGATATTCATAACTACTTTAGAGGGGATAAAAACTCTTACAGAAAAGCAGTAGAAGGTATTAAACATGTACAAAATGCTGGTGGAAATGCTGGTATTAGATTCACACTTACAAAAGAAACAAAAGATAGCTTCTATGATATGTTTGATCTTGTAGAAGAACTTGGTGCAAATAAACTTTATATTTCACACTTAGTCTATTCAGGTCGTGGTTTAGATAATTTAAAAATTGATATATCTAAAGATGAAAGACGAGAATATGTAGAGTTTATAATAGACAAAGCATTTGAATATTACAAAGAAGGTAAAGATATTGATTTAGTAACTGGTAACATGGAAATGGATTCAGTATTACTATTAAAAAGATTTGAAAGAGAATATCCAGACTTTGTAGATAGCATTACAACTAAGCTTAAAGCTTGGGGTGGAAATAGTGCAGGAAATAGACTTGGAAATATGGATTGGGAAGGAAATGTGAAACCTGATCCATTCTTCCCTGAATATATTGGTAATTACCTTGAAACATCATTTGAAGATGTATGGGCTGGTAAAAGTAGTGATATAGTAGCTAAACTAAGACAATCTCCAAGAGATATTAGTGGAAAATGTCATAATTGTAAATATCTTGATATTTGTAATGGTGGTAGTAGAAGTCGAGCATATGCAATTCATGGTGACCTTTGGGCTGAAGACCCATCATGTTACTTAACAAATAAAGAACTAGGAGTTTAATTTGCAAAAAATAAGTAAAGTATTGTTAGGTTTAGCACTAACAGCTACGACACTATTAGGATATGAAAAATATTTTGTAGTAGAAAGAGAAAGTGAGTCTCTTGCAGTAATTGAAAATGGTATCAAATATTCAAAAATAGAGAATATGCACAATATGAATCATGGTGTAGTTAAATTTGAAGGCAAAGATGGATATGTAATTAGTAGAGATGGATTTGTAGTTAAATTTGATCCAGTATCTGAGAAAATTTTAGGAGAATACAAAACTAGTAAAAGTGCTATTGGATTTGTAATTGGAAAACATTATGTTGCAGTTGCAAATTATGATGACCAAAGTGTAGATATTTTAGATAGAGATTTAAATCCTATTAAAAAAATCAAAACACATTCAAAAAATGTTGGTATTAAAATATATAAAAATTATCTAATCTTTGCCCAAATGGAAAATGATACAATTTCAATCTATAAAGATATGAGTTTAGGTAAAGGAAAAGCAGATTTTCAAGTACATAAAGAGTTTAAGGATGTTGGGGAATTACCATTTGATGCAATGATTCAAGACAATAAATATATTGTTGGATTTTTCACAAGTAAACATTTTGGTACAGTTGATTTAGATACTATGACTTATAAAAAAGTTAAAATATTTTTAGATGAGACAAGAAAAATGGTACTGAAAGTTCCACATTTTGGATTTTGGTCTATTGGTGGAGATAAAGTATTTGTTCCAGCAGTGGGAGACAATAAAGTTCTTGTATATGATATGAATTTTAATTTTGTTCAAAATATAGAAACAGAAGGTATGCCTGTATTTACTGCACTTAGTCCAGATAAAAAACATTTAGCAGTAACATATAGCGGAAAGAAGTTTCCAGTAATTCAAATCATTGATACTAAAACTTTAAAAATCATCAAAAGATTTGAGTTTAAAGGTAAAGTACTGCATGTAAGATGGTCAAATACTAAACCACATTTATATGTAGCAGTAAATGATGAAAATATTGTAGCTGTATTAGATACAAATGAATGGTATAGAGCAAGAGATGTTTTAAACATAGACAAGCCATCAGGTATATTTATATATAATGCCCCAGGACATGAATCGCCGGCAACATCATTTCAAAGAAAAGGAAGAAAATATGAGTAATTTTGGTAGAGTTTTTTTAACTGGAGCAGGTCCTGGTGATATTGAAATGCTTACTTTAAAAGCATTAAGAATAGTAAAAGAGGCAGATGTAGTTATTTATGATAGATTAGCAAATCCAGATATTCTAGATTTTGCAAAAGATGGTTGTGAATTTATTTATGTTGGAAAAGAAGACTCACATCATACACTTCCTCAAGAAGAAATAAATGAAGTTATTTATCAAGCAGCTTGTAAATACAAAAATGTTTGTAGACTAAAAGGTGGAGATTCATTTGTATTTGGTAGAGGTGGAGAAGAAGCTATCTATTTAAATGATAGAGGTGTAGAATTTGAATTTATTCCTGGTATAACATCTTCAATCTCTGTACCTGAGTATGCTGGTATTCCAGTGACTCATAGAGGTATTTCTGTATCATTTAGAGTAGTAACAGGACACGAAGCTGCTAAAGGAAAATCTCAAATACCATGGGATAACTATAAGACAGACGATACAATAGTATTTTTAATGGGTCTTCATAATTTAGATAAAATCACTAAAAAACTAATAGAAATTGGTAAAAATAAAGAAACACCAATTGCAGTAATTAGTCGTGGTAGTACTAAAGATCAAAAAGTAGTTGTTGGAACACTTGAAAATATTTATGAACAAGCAAAAGATTTACCAACTCCATCACTATTTATAGTTGGAGAAGTTGTAAAACTTCGTGAACAATTAAAATGGTTTGATAAGTAAGTTATTTATGTTAAATAACTTTCATCAATTTATAAAAGCTGTAGGAACTGGTCCTAGGCATAATCATGACCTTACACGAGAACAAATGTGTGAGGCTATGACAATGATACTAAAAGAAGAAGCTTATCCAGAACAAGTTAGTGCTTTTCTTTTAGGCTGGAGACTTAAACCAGAAACAAATGAAGAATTTCAAGGGGCATTAGATGCCTTTGATAAATTTATCGTTAAAAAAACTATTCCAAATTCAATTGAACTAGGCTACCCATATGATGGGAAAAGAAATAATCCATTTTTATTTACATTAATTGCAAAAGTATTAGAATCATCTAATATAAACATTGTTGTTAGTGGAGATGAATTACAACCAGCAAAAGAAGGTGTAACAGCAAAAGATATTGCAACAAATATTACAGCTACATCTAATTTACATTTTTTTGATAGAAAAGATACATTAAAAGAATTAAATTCTCTTACTGAAATTAGAAAAAGACTAGGAACAAGAACTGGTCTTAATACAGTTGAAAGATTAATCAATCCAGCTAATAGTGAGTATGGATTTGTAGGTGTATTTCATAAACCATTTATGGAAAAGTATGCAGCCATGTTCGCTCCAAGATATAAAAAACTTGTTGTTGTAAAAGGAAATGAAGGTACATCTGAGATCTATAGTAAGTGTCAATACTGGATTATAGAAAATGGAATTACAACTGAATATAAATTAGATCCTATAGATTTTGGTATAAACTATACAAAATCATGGGATAGAATATCTTTAGAAGAATCTTTAGAAATAATAAATAATCCTAGTGATGAACTGATGAAGATTGTAAAATTAAACGCAGCCTTAATATTATTTGTATCTAATAAAGTTGATTCAATTGAAGATGGTTATAAACTTTTAAACTAAAATAAACAATTAGACATAAAAAAAGCCCAAGTAAATTAATACTTGGGCTTTTTTAGTTTAAAGTTTTTACTTTACTTGAAAGAATTCTGTTTTTAAAATATTAAATTTTGTAGCTTCTTTATTATCTATTAAATTTAATTTCTTTTGCATTTTTGGATTAACTAAATAAAAACCAAACTCAGCTTCAACCATATCACCACTTTTCACGATTGTATCATATTTGATAGTTCTAGTTTCACCTGCTGTTAGCATATTTTCTTTATATATTTCTGTTGCTATCCATGGCATAGCTGGCTTACCATCATGTCCTAAAATTCTATAGAATGCTTGAGATTTTAATGTTTTAGTTGTAGTACCACTATTTACTCTTACATTTAATTTTGCTAATCTTAATGGATGCAATAATAGATTATGCGTTGCTTCATTTGTAAGTGTGATTTCAAACCCTTTATTAGTTTGTTTAAAATTAATTTTTAGATATTGGGATAACATTTCAGGTTTATTTCTAGCACCTGTAAAATCATGAGATGTATGTTTCTTAGATATTGCAATTGTTGTTGCGCTTCCTTTTACTTGTGGCATATGACATGTTATACAATTTGATTTTTCATCAATAGCACCTTTTGCTTCTGTTGTACATACATTTTGTCCATGACTATTTTCTTTATGTCCATGACAACCCATACAAAGATTTCCTGTGTAAAAATTCTTATTAGAATAGTCTATATCATGATATGGTGAACCAGTTGTACTTTTAAACATACCCATAAAACTTTTTTCCACTTTATATTCAACTTTTGTATCTCTTTTATCTTTACTTGCAGCATATAAAGTAGGTCTTTTTTTATCATTATTTAATAATATCATCTTATCATGAGACTTGGGATGGCTTTCAATACTTTTAATTGAATGACATGTAATACATGATATACCTTCATTTTGAGCAGCATCATCTTTTGGAACAGCAGCAGTAGATTCTTCTAATGCTTTCATTATTCTAGGGTCTGATGGGGTATGACATTGGGCACAAGCATATTTATCTTTCTTTTTACCAGGATGTTTATCCCAAATTACCTTATGAATTGGATCATTAAAAATTGTAGACTTCTTATGCGCACTCCCCATAAATTCTTTGTATATCTGAGGATGACATCCCTTACATGTATCATTTTTTGCTACACTAGCTGTTGCATTTATAGTAAACAGAAGAATCAGATAAGTAGATATTATTTTTAACATTATTTTTCCTTATTATATTTTAATGATGATAATATCAAAAAAACTCAAATATTAACTTGATATAGGTCAAAGACTATTAATTATATTAAAGATACAATGTTTTACGCTATAAATAATATAATTCATTAAGGAGAGAGAGTGAAATTTTTAAATAAAGCTGTAATAGTAGCAGGTGCTATATCATTAAGTTTAAGTAGTTTAAGTGCTACAACTTACATAGTTGAGTCAGGAGATACATTAGGTGGTATTGCCAATAAATTAGGTTATAATTCTATTAAAGCAGCAGGAATTACATCTGTACCATCAGGTAATATGAACCTAATATTTGTAGGTGATGAGATTCATTATATTTCTAAGCATAAGAAGAAGAGAATTATTTTAAGAAAAAATAAAGTAGATCTTGATAAATTTTGTTTTGAAGATAATAGATCAATTCATTATAAAGCAGATGAAAGATGTAAGTTAAAAAAAGCAAAAATACATAAGCGTAAAGCTAAAAAGAAAACTAGTAGTCATAGTAGCCACTAAGTTTTCTAAATAATTTGCTCCTATTTACTAGGAGCTTCTTGTTTAATATTATGTTTATCCATAAATTTCTTTACTTCACTTGGATAGATATATTCTAAACATCTAGCAGAGTGAAATCCTCTTTCATATTTTGGAGAATGGAATTCATCCCCTACTAACATCCAGCCTTGTTTATTTGGATCTATAATAATAGATTGTGCTACCTTTCTAACAGCTTTACTTTCACAAATAACTGCTCCACCATTATTAAATCTATCTTTTACGTCTGCCATTCTACTTGTAGTGAAAAAATAATGTGCCATAATAAACCCAAGCATTGTAATACCTACAAATGGTACAGTTTTTTTCCATGCTTGTCCATTACCTACAAATGGTCGTGTTCCTACAAATAAAGCAGCACCCATAGCAAATAGTCCAATTACTAAATATCCACCTTCTAATTCTAAAAAATTCATCATTATAGTTTTCCTTCTGTATATTTTGTTTCCCAAATCATCTGGGCATCTGTAAAATAAGTAAGTCTAATTTTTTTAAATTCTCTTGATGAATACAATGGCATATGAGACTTTGATTCAATTTCATTTGCAATACTATCTATAACGGCATTTGTTTCTTCTTTTGTTTTACCATGAACCATTGTAAATAAATTGTATTGCCAATTTGGATATTTTGGTCTTAAATAACAATGACTAACAGCAGAAAACTCTGCGGCTGCTTTACCAATTGTTTCACCATTTTCTTCATCTACATCCCATACAACCATTGCATTTGCATTAAATCCAGCTCTTCTATGATTTAGAATAGAAGCAAATCTTCTCATCATTCCACTTTTTTGTAACTCATCTATTATTTCAAATAATTTATCATACGAAATATTAAGTTCTTTAATTATATCTTCAAAAGGTTCTGATTTAATCTCAATATCATTTTGTAATAGTTTTATAACATTCATATGTAATGGAGTCATCTCTATTTCAATTTTTTCTTTTTTAACTACTTTTTCTTTTTTTGCTTCTTTACCTGTAGTATCTAACTTAACAGATATTTTAAATAGCTTTAATGTAGGTAACATAATAAATGCATTAGCATTTGTTAACTGGGCTAATACTTCAATAGTTTTGTCTAAACCTAATTTAGTTTCAGGAGAAACAGCCATTGTGAACCAAATATTAAACTTATGATTTCTTTCATAGTTGTGAGAAACTCCAGGATGTGCATTAATAATCTTAACTGCATCATCAATTTTATCTTCATCAATTTCAAATGCTACTAGTGATGATTTATATCCTAGACTTTTTGTATCAAAAATTGCTGATGTTTGTCTAATTATCTTTTGATCTTTTTGATCTTGCATAATTGACATCACTTCATCTTCATTCATACCTAATTCATCTGCAATTACTTGAAATGGTTTAGGATCAAGAGGGAAATTTTTCTGTGCTCTTAATAAAATATCTTTTGTCATATTTCTCTTTCATTTGTTAAATTTTATAAAAAGATTGTATCAAACTTTGACTTTTAAAAAATTAACTTATATCAATAATTAGCAACTTATATTATGATAGAATCTTTTCAATTAAACAAGGAGTACCTATGGCTTATTTCCCAGCTTTTATAAAGCTTGACAATATGGATATACTAATAGTAGGTGGTGGATATATCGCCAGTGAGAAGTTGGAACATCTATTAGATTTCACTAAAAATATTAAGGTAATTGCACCTGATTTAAGTGATTATATGAAACAAATGATTGATGATAATAATCTTGTATATGAAAATAGAAAATATGAAAAAGCTGATATAAAAGACTTTGGAATTGTAATTGTAGCAGTTGATGACATACCATTACAAGAAGAGATATTTAATGAAAGTAAAACTTATCCAAATTGCCTTTGCAACAGTGTTGATAGTGTAAATTATTGTGATTTTATTTTCCCATCATATATTAAAAAGGATGATTTGACTATAGCAGTTTCTACAAGTGGTAGTTCACCTGCAATGGCAAAACATTTAAGAATGTATCTTCAAGATTTAATACCAGATTCTATAGGTGAATTTTTAAAAACTATGAAAGGGTATAGAAAAACTATGCCTAAAGGGAAAGAAAGAATGGAATTTTTAGATAATTTAGCACAAGATTATATATCAAAATGGAGTAATAAATAATGAAGATTAGTAATTGGTTCATAGGTGGACTTGTAATAGTATTTTTTGCCTTATCATTTAAGACATTCCAAGATGCTCAACCAGAAAAAAAGAGTGATAGAATATATCAAGAGATTAGAAAATATAGTCCATATACTTTAGAAAAAAGAGTTGGTGGATTTAGAATTATGATGGAAGGATCATCTGAAAAAGAGGAGCCACCAATTACTGAAGTGTTTACTAGACTTGATCAATTAGATCAAGGATGGGGTCAAGAGCATTTTAGTATCAAAGATCAGATTTTAATTATTAATAATGATGAAAAAAAAGAAGTAGCACAAATTAAATTTGAGACAGAAGAAGAAAAACTATGGGTAATAAAATTTTATATGCTAGAGGAAAAGAAATAATATGAGTGAATTTATAAATAATGAGCACCAGACAGGATTAGTCGCAGGACATCCTTGTAGGGTTTATTATGAAGAAAATGAATTAACAAGACAATTAATAGAAAACATAAATAATTTAAACATTAAAGAATCTACTGAAGCATTTAAAATATTTTGGGAACAACTATGTAAAGTTGAACTTCATTGGCAAAGAAAAGAGAATCAATTATTTCCATATTTAGAGAAATATGGTTGGACTAGTCCATCACAAAATATGTGGGCATTTCATGATCAAATTAGAGATGAGATTAAACTAGCCAATCAATCAATTAGAGATAAAGATATAGTAGCTATTAGCCAAAATATTCAAGCTGTATTTAGAAGTTTAGATCATATTATGCAAGTTGAGGAACATAGACTACTTCCAAATGCTATGAATATGTTAAATGATGATGATTGGAAAGAGATATCTGCAAGTGATGATGAAATTGGTTGGATGTTTGAAAAAGCACCTATGTCATATCCTGAATATATTCATCCAGGACAAGATAAAAAAAGACGAAAATTACCATTCTCATTAGATGGACGAATTAAATTAAATGAAGGTTGGTTACTTGAAGATCAATTAAATTTAATGCTACAATTCATGCCAGTTGATTTAACATATGTAGATGAAAATGATATTGTATTATTCTATAATAGAGGTGACAATAGAGTATTTCCAAGAAGTGCTGGTATAATTGGTAGAGAAGTTAAATTCTGTCATCCTCCTAAAAGTGTTGATCAAGTTCTTATGATTTTAAGAGAATTTAAAGCAGGAAGGAAAGATGATGCTGAATTTTGGATAGAATTTAAAGGTAAATTTATACATATTCAGTACTTTGCAATAAGAGATGAAGATGGAACATATAGAGGTGTAATAGAGATGAGTCAAGATGTAACTCATATACGAAACCTAAAAGGTCAACAAAGACTACTTGATTGGGAATAATGGAAGAAAAAAAAATAGAACCAGCAAATAAGAAAAGTGACCATGTAAAAAATATTTTACATGGTTTTTTTCTTTCTATTGGAACAACAATAGCAGAACCTCATACAATTTTACCACTTATTATTAGTCATTTTGGTGGTGGTCCAATACTAATTGGATTATTTTCATCACTTCTTCGTGGTGGAGCAATACTAGTACAGCTTTACGCTGCTTTCCATGCACAAAGTTATCCTCGTATGATGAAATACTTTAGAAGAGTATTAACAACAAGATTTATATCTTGGCTAAGTATTGGTATAGCTATATTACTTTTTGGCGAGGATCACCCTACTTTCACACTTTGGTGTATTGGTATTGGATTATTTATATTTTCATTTTCAGCTGGATTTGGTGCTATATATTTTAGAGAAATTATTGCTAAAATATTTTCACATAAATTTCGTGGAAAAACAATGTCAGCAAGACAGTTTTTCTCAGGATTTGGAGCATTAATAAGTGGTGCTGCTGCTGGATATATATTAGAAATATATCCAGCTCCTTATAGTTTTGGATATCTTTTTGTAGCCTCTGCATTTATTATGGGGTTTGGATATCTTGCTATAGGAACAGTTGCAGAACCTATTAAAGAGAAAGTAGCTACGAAAGAAAAATCATTCAAACTATTTTTGAAAAATGCCTTTGCCACACTAAAAAGTGATAAACAACTAAAAATACAAGTATCAACTTTTCTTTTTGCTTATTCATATCTTTTTGCACTTCCATTTATTATTGTTGATGCGGGTAGTAAAATAAATTTAGATGGTACTGCTATTGGACTTTTAATCACTGCACAAATGATTGGAGCAATGTTCAGTAATATTGTTTGGGCAAAGTTAAGTGGAAATGGTTTAAATAAGTTAACTGCACATATAACTATATCTATGACTATTTTAGCTATTGCTTTAGCATTTATTGCTTCTTCACTTTATATGTATATGTTTATATTTTTTATAATAGGAGCATCAATGGATGGAAATAGAATTGCTTCTGGAAATTTAATTCTTATTTTAGCACCAGAAGAAAAAAGACCTGTATATACAGCACTACAAACAAATATAGTTTCTTTTGGAATGTTTTTTTCTATTGCTGGAGGTATTATTCTAAACTTTTCAAACTATACTTTTTTATATAGTTTTACTCTTATACTATTAAGTGTAGCATTATTATTATCTTTTAAATTAAAAGATAATAAAGAGGAAAAGGCTTTATTTAAATAAAGCCTTTTCATTATAATTTAGTGATACTTAATTACTAAATTGCTTTCTTATCATTATATAAGTACATTTAGTACTTATATAGCCTCTTCGTCCTCTTCACCTGTTCTTATTCTTACAACTTTTTCAACAGATGACACAAATATTTTACCATCTCCAATTTTTCCTGTCTTAGCAGAATTACTAATAATTTCAATAGTACTATCAACATTTTCAGAAGATACAATAAGATCAAGTTTAATTTTAGGAATAAAATCTACAACATATTCAGCACCTCTATATAATTCAGAGTGACCTTGCTGTCTTCCGTAACCTTTAACATCAGATACTGTCATACCAGTTATACCAGCTTCTGCTAAAGCATCTTTTACATCTTCAAGTTTAAATGGTTTAATAATTGCTTCAATTCTTTTCATAATTTTTCCTTAATATATTTTAAAATGCTCTTTTAAATTCTGGGTATGCTTCTAGTCCACATTCATTTACATCAAGCCCTTCCATTTGTTCATCATCACTAGCTCTTAATGGCATTATTTTATTTATAATAAATAGTACAATATATGAACTTACAAATGCAAATATTGCAACAACTACAACACCTTTTAATTGATCTAAAAAGCTAATTGAATCAACAAAAATACCAACAGCTAATGTACCCCAAACACCATTTACTAGGTGTACAGATAGTGCACCTACTGGATCATCAAGTTTTAATTTATCAAATAAAGGAACTGCAAATACTACAAATAATCCACCAATAGCACCAATTAATATTGGTTGATAAATATTATATAAGTCAGGTCCAGCTGTAATAGATACTAGTCCACCTAATGCACCATTTAAAATCATTGTAATATCAAGCTTTTTATATTTTAAATACATCATAATTCCCACCATAATAGCACCAGCTAAACCTGCTGTATTTGTATTTAAAATTGTAAGTGCAACTAAGTTGGCATTTTCTTTTGATGCAATAGATCCAACAGATCCACCATTAAATCCAAACCAACCAATCCATAAAAGAAAAGCTCCTAGCGTAACTAAGGGAATATTAGCAGCAGGAATAACTCTAATTTGTCCATTTTTACCATATCTGCCTTTTCTAGCACCTATTATTAAAATAGCAGCTAATAAAGCCCAACCACCAGTTGAATGAATTACTGTAGAACCTGCTAAATCATACATATTTAAATCAAGTGCTGTTCCTGCAAGCATATTTGCTCCCCAAGATACATTTACTACTATTGGATAAAGAATTCCACCCATTATAACTGTAAATAATGCCAGTGGTAATATTTTAGCCCTTTCACCTACTCCACCAGACATAATATTAATTACTTTACCAACAAATGCCATTTGAAATAAAAATGCTGCCCATTGACTCATAGAATCTGATCCAATACTACCAAATGCTATTGAATACCCTATAAGTAAAAATGCCATTGAAGCAAGTGCATAAATCATTGTATTTATCATTAGTACTGATGTAACATTTTTTGTTCTTACTAGTCCTGCTTCTAACATAGCAAAACCTGGAACCATAAAGATAATTAATACAAATGCAAATATTGCAAAAAATGTATCGATTACATATGAGATTTCTGGTGTCATAAATAACTCCTATTTTTTTAATATTTAGAATTATACATTATATATATATAATTTTAAATACAAAACTGTATATATATTATACAGTTTTGTATTTAATTATATAAATCATACCTATTATATAATCATTGTTAGTTCAAGTGATACAGTATTTTTACTGGTAAAAATGTGCATATTTGATTTTTTAATACTTTGAGTTAAAGATGGTGTTAGAAGAAATTCTTTTTCATTACAAGTAAATTCAATGGCTAATACATTATATTTTTTGTTATTGATTAATTCATATTCCCCTGTTTTTATAAATACCCTTAAGTATAATTTATCTTCATTTTTATACTGTTCAAAACATTCATTTAAGGTTATTAAAAAATTACTAATATTTATCGGTATCTCTGGAATAGAAATATCATATGTCTCTTTGATCTCTAAATTACTTTGAAGTAATACACTATTTTTTGATAACTCTATAAGACTATAAATATTGACTAGTTCTGTATTTGAATTTGTTATATTTTGCTCTTCATATGCAACTTCTTTATAAAGTCTTAATACAATTTCTTCATCATTTAAGTATCCCACTAATATTGCATAGTAATTTGATTTACCATAAGATAAAGATAAAAATTTACGATTAAATCCATAATTTTTAGGTGCATTTGAGACAGTTAATTCAAAAAGTTCTTTTTTATGAACATTATTTAATAAAAACTCTGCTTCTTTATTAAAGTCTTTTAATCTACCTTCACTATCAAATAAAATAAAAGGATTTAAATCGTGTTCAACTAATGATCCATATAAACTATTATCCATACTTTCTTATTCTCCGAAATACTTATTTAACTTTTTTCTTAATGTAATTCTATTTATTTTAAGATGGGTAGCCATCTGTAATTGAGATTTAAATACATTTCGTGCAGCTTTTAAAAGTGGGATTTCAAATATTTCTAGTAGTTTTTTATAATCGCTTCCATTTTTTAATTCTCTCTGACAGAAGTCATTTAATGTATCCATCATCTCTGGTTTAGAAATTGATTTTAATAATATACTTTTAAAAATAGACTGTTTTAATGTGATACCATTACCACTTAAATCTATTCGAATATCATCTCTTGAAATGGAAGAAGAATATATATTGCTAGCTTCCTTTATATATTTATATATTAATTCATCTAAATCTTCTGGTCTTTGTTCTAAAGATGGTATCTCTATTTTTACTGCAAATTCACTATTGTATTCTTCAATAGAATCAAAAGTTGTAGCAATAATTTTTACACCCTTTAGTCTCTCTATAAATTCATTTTTATTTAATACTGTATGAATATTATAAATTATAATTACAGAATGTTCTTCAAGGTTAATTGCTTTATCAATTAATATCTTTTCTAAATCTCTAGCAAAAAAGCTATGTGCTTCTGGATCAATTTCTTTCGCTAATAATTTTTTTCCAACTCCACTTTGTCCTATAATCATTACATTTACAGGCAACGACGCTGACATTTGCGCCACTTTTAAAATTTTTTTTGTTGAAGGTGATGATGATATAAATTTTTCCATAATGTATAGATTATATTCAATTCATCCTTTGTTTTAGTGGTCATAAAATAAAATTTAGCTTGTTAGATAAATAGTTATAGCATCGGCATAGCCCTGTAGTATTCAAATATAATATTATTATTGAATATAAAAACTAGGGGAATTATATATTAAATTTATTTTAAATACACATTTAATCATGCTTTCATTTAGATAATATTAATATCATGTTATGAAAATACTTTTACTTATATCTTTATATTCAATTACTTTATTAGCAAATAACTATCAATCACTTTTATTTCATGGTAATTGCACTACATGCCATTTTGAGACGAAAACTGTTTCTGCTCCTTCAATGATTATGGTAAGAGACTCTTATATAAAAGCTTTCCCAGATAAAAAAGAATTTGTTTCATATATGTCTACATGGGTTCATCATCCAAACAAAGACACATCTTTAATGGACCAATCTATTAAAAAACATGGTTTAATGCCAGAACTAGCAATTGATTTAGATACATTACGAGAAATTTCAACATATATTTACAATACTGACTTTAAGAAATCTCACAAAGGTCATAAATAATTCACTAATTTCAAGCATATCATAAAATTTTATGCTACTATTTCGGTTATTATAATATATGGAGCTTTTTATATTGAAAAATTTAGTTATCGTCGAATCACCTGCAAAAGCAAGAACTATATCAAAATTTCTTGGATCTGACTACACAGTAATGGCATCAATGGGTCATGTAAGAGATTTACCAAAATCGACTTTAGGATTCGATCCAGAAGATAATTTTAAACCAAAATATCAAGTCTCAAAAGATAAATCAAAAGTTATTAAAGATTTAAAAGCACAAATAAATAAAGATACCGTAATCTATCTAGCAGCCGATGAGGATAGAGAGGGAGAAGCTATTGCATGGCATCTAATTCCCGCATTAAAAATAGAAAAAAATCCACTTAAAAGAATTGTATTCCATGAGATTACAAAAGGTGCAATTTTAGAAGCTTTAGAAAATCCAAGAGAAGTAGATCAGCATTTAGTAGATGCACAACAAGCTAGAAGAATACTTGATCGTGCCGTAGGGTATAAATTATCTCCTTTATTATGGAAAAAAGTTAGATTTGGTTTAAGTGCAGGTAGAGTTCAAAGTGTTGCAGTTAGAATTATTGTAGAAAAAGAACGAGAAATCAAGGCCTTTAATCCAGAAGAATTTTGGAAAATAAAATTAGATTTTAAAGATCCAGAATTTAGAGCCGAATTAGCAAAAATAAATGGTAAAGCAAAAAAAGTAAAAAATGAATCTGAAGCTATGGCTATCAAAGAATCATGCCAATTAGGTCAATATCTATTAAATAATATTGAAGAAAAAGATAGCAAAAGAAATCCTGCTGCTCCATTTACAACTTCTACATTACAACAAGAAGCTAGTAGAAAAGCTGGATTTAGTGTAAAGCAAACAATGATTGTTGCACAACAACTTTATGAAGGTGGTATAAATGTATTAGGTCATACTGGTGGTTTAATTACATATATGAGAACAGATAGTGTAAATTTATCTAATACTGCAACATCAATGGCAAAAGAGGTTATTGAAGCAGAATATGGAAAAGAATATTCATTAAAAACTGCAAGAAAATACAAAAGTAAAGCAAAAGGTGCTCAAGAAGCCCATGAAGCAATTAGACCAGTAAATCTAGCACTAAAACCATCAGATGTAAGAGATTATTTAGATCATGCTCAATACAAACTATATAGTTTAATTTGGAAAAGAACTATTGCTACTCAAATGGCTCAGGCAATCGTAGCAAATACTACATATAAAATTGAAGCTGGTAAAGATAAAGAATTTGAGTTTCAAGCAAAAGGAACAAGAATTGTTTTTGCTGGATTTATGAAAGCATATACAGAAGGAAGTGATGATCCAGAAGCAGCTTTAGATAATACTGAGAAATTTTTACCAGCAGTAAAAAAAGATGCTGTTTTAGATCTTGAAAATCTTGAAACGGAACAGAACTTTACAAAACCACCAGCTAGATATACGGAAGCTAGTCTAGTTAAAAAATTAGAATCTGAAGGTATTGGTAGACCTTCTACTTATGCTCCAACTATTTCTACTATTCAAGCAAGAGATTATGTAATTAAAACTGAAGATAAAAAACTTGCACCTGCACCTATTGGTGAAGTTGTAAATGATTTTCTAGTTGAACATTTTGACAATATCGTAAGTTTAGGATTTACTGCTCATATTGAAGAAGAATTTGATCAAATTGCCGAGGGTAAAATCACATGGCAAACAGTAATGCAAGAATTTTACGGTGATTTTGATAAAGCAGTTGAAGACAAGCTTGAAAATGCTCCTAGAGCAAAATTTGCAGAAGCTAGAGAAGTTGGTATTCATCCAAACACTGAACAAAGAATATTTGCTACAGTTGGTAAATATGGGCCGTTTGTTCAATTAGGTCATAAAGATGATGTAGATGAAAATGAAAAAGAGATAAAACCAAAATTTGCATCAATACCTAAAAATATGAGTGTTGATAGAATTACTATAGAGGAAGCTCTTGTTTTACTTCAACTACCTAAAGTCTTAGGACAATATAAAGATGGAAATGATATCAAAGTAAATATTGGAAGATTTGGACCATACTTACAAATTAAATCAGAATATTTTAGCTTAAAAGAAGATGATCCATATACAATAGAATTAGACCGTGCTCTTGTAGTAATACAAGAATTAAAAGAAGCAAAAGCAAAAGCACTTCTAAAAGATTTTCCAGAAGATGAAACTCAACTTCTAATTGGAAGATACGGACCTTATATAAAACAAAAGAAAAAGAACTTTAAACTTCCAAAAGATTTAGATGAAGATCAAATCAAAGCTCTAAGTATTGAAGAAGTAAATGAAATAATTAAAAATCAACCAGTTGGTAGAGGTGGTAGAAAAAAAGCACCTGCTAAAAAAACTACAGCTGCTAAAAAGAAAGCGCCTGCTAAAAAAGCAACTACTAAGAAAAAGAAAACAAAAAAAGAAGATGAAAAATAACATTAAAATTGGGATTCTATCAGATAGTCATAGAAAAACTAAACTTACCCAAGATGCTATAAGTTATTTACAAACTAAAGGTATTGAATATATTATTCATGCTGGTGATCTTGAAATAAAAGAAAATTTAGATATTTTAAAAAATACTAACTTACCTTATGTTTGTGTTTTTGGAAATAATGATCACAGTTTAATTACATATTCTAATGAGTATAAAATTAATCAAGAACCATATTACTTTAAAATTAAAGATATTTCATTTAAGCTTATGCACTTACCATTTTATCTAAATGGAGATACAAATATTGTCATATCTGGACATACACACATGTACGAAGTGTCATATGTAAATAATACGCTATTTCTAAATCCAGGTGAAATATGTGCAAGAAATAAAAACCTTACAGAAAATATATTTTTAGAAATTACGCCAAATGAATATATTATTGAGTATAATTATAAAAAGCCAGATGAAAAACAATGGCAAACAAAAATAACAAAGTATGAAAGATAACATGATAAATAATAAAAAGATTTTTTTATGTGCAATATGTAATATAGAAAGTGGTACATGTAAAGAAGATTGTAAATTCTGTACACAAAGTGTTAAATACAAAGCAGATATAGAAAGATATAAAAGAAAATCTATTGAAGACATTGTTCAAGAAGCAAAGCAAGCAAGAGAAAATAAAGCTATTGGATATTGTTTAGTTACTGCAGGTAAAGGTCTTAATGATAGTAGACTTGAATTTGTCTGTGAAGCTGCACATGCAGTTAAAAAATTAGATCTTGGTCTTAAAATTATTGCTTGTAACGGTACAGCTACAACTGATCAATTAAAAGAATTAAAAAAAGCAGGTGTTGATAACTATAATCATAATTTAGAAACATCAAAAGCTTTTTATAAGACTATATGTACAACACATGACTGGGATGAGAGATATCAAACTTGTCTAAATGTACATGAAGCTGGACTTAAACTTGTATGTGGTGGTATATTCGGTTTAGGAGAAAGTGAGAAAGATAGATTATCAATGATAAATTCGATTGCTTCATTGAATCCAATGAATGTACCAATTAATTTTTTTCATCCAAACGAAGCATTACCACTTGTAAAGAATTCTATTACTAAAGAAAAAGCTTTTGAACTAATTCATATAGTAAGACAAATGGTTCCAAATGCACATAAAATTATGGTAGCAGGTGGAAGAGAAATAACTTTTAATGAAGATCAATATAAAGTATTTGACTATGGTGCAAATTCTATTGTTGTTGGAAACTACCTAACTACTGAAGGAAAAGTGGCATCTAAGGATATTGAGGAACTAGAAAAAAGAGGATATGAAATAGCATCTTCTTGCTATAAATAAGGATATTTGTAATGACAAATGAAGTTTCAATAATAATTACTCTTTCTCTTATTATTTTTATTTCACCTTTAGTATCAAGATATTTAAAACTTCCGGTTATTCCTATTGAAATGATGTTAGGTTCTATAGCAATAACATTTGGTTTAGTTCAGGACAACTATATATTTACACTTGTTGCAGAGCTTGGATTTCTTTATCTTATGTTTTTAGCAGGATTAGAAGTAGATTTAAAACAACTTGTAAAAATTCCAAGACGAATACTTCAACTTGGATTAATATATGTTAGTTTATTATATATATTATCTATAGTAATTACCTTATATTTTGGTTTATCACGTATATTTATTATTGCTTTACCACTTGTATCAATAGGACTCCTTGCTGCACTTAAAAAAGAATATAAAACCCAACCTTGGATTACAATAGCAATTACAGTAGGTTTAATTGGTGAAATAATATCTATAATTATTCTTACAGTTACAAGTGCAATGCTTGAATTTGGTATTGGACTCGAATTATATAAAACACTTGGAGTTCTTCTTCTCGTTTTTATATCTATTATATTACTTTATAAATTATTTATACATGCATTATGGTGGTATCCAGAAATTAGAACATTCCTTATGCCAGAAGACGATCACTTAGAACAAGATATTAGAGTTTCAATGATGATATTTTTTATTATGATTGCACTTATGCTATATCTCCACTTAGAAGTTGCTCTTGGTGCTTTTATTGCTGGTTCATTTGTTGCATCATTTTTTCATCATAACAAAGAATTACCAACAAAACTAGAACATTTTGGATTTGGATGGCTTGTCCCTATATTTTTCATTTGGGTAGGCTCAACATTTAATCTATTTTCTTTATTAATTGACGATTTAGTCTTAACATCATTATTAATTGCATTTGCAATGATAGCAATTAGATTTATTGCATCACTTGTATTTGCTCGTGATTATACAGTTAAGGTATCAATGCTATTAGGTTTATCTCATTCAATGCCACTTACATTACTAATTGCAGTTGCAACTTTAGCATACCAGAATCATAGTATATCAGAGTTTTATTACTTAGCATTTATACTAGCATCTATTTTGGAAGTATTAGTATCTATGCTTTTAATTAAAGTTGTTAATAAGTATATTTGATTTTTGATATTCTAGATTATATATAGATAAATCTTTATTAATCAATATCACTACTCTAAAAAAATCTTTCTCAGGATGATCTCCAATTATAATTTTAGATATATTTCCTTGATTAATAACTTTTGTGCTTGTTAAAAACTTATTACTTTTCTTAAAATCTAGTACAATTTTATTCTCATTTAAAAGTTTAAAATGCCTAAATAATTTGTTATTTGGTGTATTTATTTTAAGATGATTATCATATATTTTAATAGAAATAAAATCATAGGCTTTATACTCTAATAAAATTTTTGGATTTATTTCTTGTTCTTTTTGCTCAATAATTGCAGCTTTTTCATCTAAAAAAGCTTGTGTAGGTATAAACGGATTTTCTCTAGCAATTAATGTAGACATAAAAAGAACTAAAACTATAGGTATTATTAATTTTATTTTATTCATTCTGGCTCCAAGTTTTTTAATTCAAAAAATTTCTTTTGTAATTTTGCATTTTGTTCTTGTAGATTTTCTATATTATTTTGTAAGTTATTTTGTCGTTCTTGAAGTTTTAGGTATACATTATATGAATTTTTACTACTAGTAGATAAATATCCTATGTAAATACCTAACAGTATTACTATAACTGTTGATATAGTAGCAATCTTTATAAAAGATATATTACTTTTAAAAGATTGCTTTGGTTTCAAAATTTTATCTATTTAGAGAAAGGTTGACTACCTAAATATTCTGCATAACCAATTTCTGATTGAATTTCTAATAGTCTATTATATTTAGCGATTCTATCACTTCTCGCCGTTGATCCAGTTTTGATCTGTCCACAGTTAAGTGCAACAGCAAAATCAGCAATAAATGCATCTTCAGATTCACCTGATCTATGAGACATAACACAATTATAGTTATTTCTTTGAGCAAGTCTAATTGTAAGCATAGTCTCCGAAACTGATCCAATTTGATTTGGTTTAATTAAAATTGAATTAGCGATACCTTTTTGGATACCTTCATTTAAAATATTAGCATTAGTAACAAATAAATCATCACCAACTAATTGTACTTTATCTCCTAGTTTTTCAGTTAATACTTTCCAACCATCCCAATCATCTTCACTTAAACCGTCTTCAATAGATACAATTGGATATTTAGCACATAAATCAACATAATAATTTGCTAATTCTTCAGATGTAATTTCTCTATTTTCTGACTTTAATACATAAAGACCTTTTTCATTAATTAATTCAGAAGCAGCAACATCAAGTGCAAGTGCAATTTGTTCTCCAGCTTTATAACCAGCAGCATCAATTGCTTTCATAATAACTTCTAATGGTTCTTCATTTGAAGATAGGTTTGGAGCAAATCCACCCTCATCACCAACAGCCGTAGATTCACCCATACCATCAATAATTTTTTTAAGGTTATGATAAATTTCAGCAGTAGCTCTTAAACCTTCTCTAAAGTCTTCAAATCCTACAGGCATAATCATGTATTCTTGGAAATCAACAGAGTTATTAGCATGCTCTCCACCATTAATAATATTAAACATAGGTACAGGCATCGTCATTGCGTTTGCTCCACCTAAGTATCTATATAATGGAATTTTTAGACTAGTTGCTGCTGCTCTTGCTACTGCCATAGATACACCTAGAACTGCATTTGCTCCAAGATTACCATAATTGTCAGTACCATCAATGTCTTTCATTGTAGCATCAACTTCAGCTTGATTAAATGGACTTAATCCCATTAATTCATCGGCAATTTTAGTATTTACATTCTCTACAGCTTGTAATACACCCTTACCCATATATCTATCACCACCATCTCTTAATTCAAGAGCTTCTCTTTTACCAGTACTAGCTCCACTAGGAACAATAGCACTTTCTTTTGTACCATCACTTAAAGTAACAGTAGCTCGAACAGTAGGGTTACCTCTACTATCCATAACTTCATCAGCATAAATATTATCAATAAATACCATGTAATATATCCTTTTTAATTTTTATTATATAGGCCGATTATATCTAATTTATTATTCAGAATCGCTTTGCTCTTCTTCATTACTTATGCCCATTGAAAGTAAAATCTTTTTCTCAATCTCATCTGCAATCTCAGGATTGTCTAATAAGAATTGTTTTGAATTTTCTTTCCCTTGACCAATTTTAGAATCATTGTAACTAAACCAAGCTCCTGCTTTATCAACAATATCCATCTTTACACCATAATCTATTATTTCACCCATTTTAGAAATACCTTGACCAAACATAATGTCAAATTCTACTACTTTAAATGGTGGTGCAACCTTATTTTTTACAACTTTAACTTTTGTTCTATTTCCTATAATTTCTTCTGCTTGTTTTAACGAAGCTATTCTTCTAATATCAAGTCTAACTGAACTATAAAACTTTAATGCGTTTCCACCAGTTGTTGTTTCTGGACTTCCATACCCTGTCATACCAATTTTCATTCGAATTTGATTAATAAATATTACTGTAGTATTAGTTTTATGTAAAATTCCAGTAATTTTTCTTAATGCTTTAGACATTAACCTAGCTTGAAGACCTACTTGAAGTTCATCCATATCACCATCAATCTCAGCCTTTGGAGTTAATGCTGCAACTGAATCAACAACAACTAAATCAACTGCACTACTTCTAATAACAGTTTCTAAAATTTCTAATGCTTGCTCTCCATAATCAGGTTGAGATACAAGTAGATTATCTGTATCAACACCTAAATTTTTTGCATAACCAACATCAAGTGCATGCTCAGCATCAATAAAAGCACAAATACCCCCAGCTTTTTGACATTCGGCAATTGCATGTAATGTAAGTGTTGTTTTACCAGAACTTTCCGGTCCATATATCTCTATAACTCTACCTTTTGGTAATCCACCAACACCAAGTGCCAAATCTAATCCTAAAGATCCTGTACTAATTGCTTCAATAGGTTCAATTTCTTTATCACCTAGTCTTACCAAAGATCCTTTTCCAAATGCTTTATCCATTTGTTTAATTGCTAAATTTAATGCATTTTCTTGTTCATTTGTCATTTTTAGTCCTTTTTATCTTTTATTTATGGAATATTATCTTATTTTTTTTAAATAGATAAAAAATATTGCAATTTGCAATACTTTTAATAAAAAGTTCTTAGAAAAGAACTCTAAAGCAAAATAAATAGAATATTTTGATAGTATATCTAAAATTAATATATGGATTAAAAAATATGAAATTTAGTAGACTTTTTATACCAACTACAAAAGAAACACCAAGTGATGCAGCATTACCATCTCATCAATTTTTAATAAGAGCAGGTTTTATAAACCAACAAGGATCAGGT
This sequence comes from Campylobacteraceae bacterium, assembly GCA_018662405.1. Taxonomy (GTDB): domain Bacteria; phylum Campylobacterota; class Campylobacteria; order Campylobacterales; family Arcobacteraceae; genus JADHTT01. Next base: position 24,238 of record JABJGE010000018.1, on the reverse strand, counting down.
CTTTATAATTTTCTACCTCTAGGTAAAATTGTACTAGACAAAATTAGATCAATTGTAAAAGAAGAACTTGATAATGCAGGATGTAATGAAGTTCAACTAAGCTTTGTAACACCTATTGGATTGTGGGATAAAAGTGGAAGAGCAGACACTATGGGTAAAGAGATGCTTAGAATACAAGATAGACATGAAAATGATTTTGTATTAAGTCCAACAAATGAAGAAGCAATGGTTGAGCTTGTAAAGAATAGAGTTAAAAGTTATAAAGAACTACCTGTAAACTTATATCAAATTAATACAAAATTTAGAGATGAAGCAAGGCCTAGATATGGACTTTTAAGGGGTCGTGAATTTTTAATGAAAGATGGATATTCATTTCATGCCAACAAAGAGGATATGAATAGAGAATTTAATCTTATGGAAGAGACATATAAAAAGATTTTTACAAGATTAGGTCTTGACTTTAGAGTTGTTGATGCTGACTCAGGAGCTATTGGTGGTACTGGTAGTAAAGAATTTCATGTATTAGCAAATAGTGGTGAAGATACTATTTTAGTATGTGAAGATTGTGAGTATGGCGCAAATATTGAAACTATTTTTGAAGATGAAAAAGAAGTTGTAAGTTTAAATGAATTGAGTTATGAGCAATTACAAGAAAAAGATGTAGAACATAAATGTTCTTGTGGTGGAAAATTATCATTTAAAAAAGGAATTGAAGTTGGGCATATTTTTCAACTGGGAGATAAATATTCTAAGGCTTTAGAAGCAATATTCCAAGATGAAAATGGAAAACCAAAAGCATTTGAGATGGCAACATTTGGAATTGGAGTTAGTAGATTAGTAGCTTCAGTTATTGAACAAAATCATGATGAAAATGGTTGTATATGGACAAAAGCTACAACTCCTTATATGGTTGATGTAATTGTGTCAAATGCTAAAAAAGAAAATGAACTAAATGCTGGAACTAAAATATATGAAGATTTAAAGCAAATTGGAATTAGTTCTATCTTAGATGATAGAAAAGAAAAGAAGCATACTTATGGATTTAAGATGGGTGATTTTAAACTAATTGGTTTCCCTTATGCAATTATTGTTGGTAAAAAGTTACAAGATGGCTTAGTAGAAATTATTGATAGAAGAACATTAGAAGCACAAGATGTAAAACTAGAAGATGTAGTTTCTAAGCTTAAGGAGTTAATTTCTTGATATATTTTATTTTATATGTTTTTCTTGAAGTGATGATCTCATCTACTATTTCAGGAGAAATTGGTGGATTAATGACATTCTTAGAATTAATTACTTCTGCAATATTAGGTATATTTTTATTACAAAATTTTAAATTTTCATTAATGGAAAAAATAAATGCAGTTAGAAGTGGTGATTTAACACAAGATGAATTTATAAAAAGTAGTATTGGAGCTGCAATTGGGGCTATGCTATTAATAGTTCCTGGATTTTTTACTGATATACTTGGATTATTATTACAATTCTCACTATTTACTGTAGTGTTTACAAAAATATTCAAGTTTAAAAAACCTAAACAAACTAAGTATTCAAATTCTCAACAAAGTGAATTTAGATACACTTCATACACACATAATACACAAACAAAACAAGGAGAAGATGATGTCATTGACGTTGAAATTATTGACGATAATAAGTCTATTAAGCATTAGTACATTCGCAAAACCTGCAACTACTATAGATGAGAAAGTTATTAAATATGAAAAAAAGAGAATTGCATCAAATAGCAGATATAAATTACAAGATATTAGTATCTACCTAAAGCAAGAAATACCTCTAAAAGGATGGACTGGTTATGTATTACAATTAAGTCTTAACATAAATGGTAAAGATGTAAAAATCAAAGATACTCTATTTACAAACGGTACTGCAATATCACAAGAGCTTAAAAATGTTAAAAATGGCAAAAGCTATAAAGATTTTTTATCTCCTGAAATGCCTGAATCATATTATGATGACGAACACTTTATTGCAGGAAATAAAAATGCAAAAAATAAAATTGTAATATTTTCTGATCCACTTTGTCCATTTTGTATAGATTATGTACCAGAAGTAATAAATCATGTAAATAAGAATAGTAAAAATATAGCATTATATTATTACCACTTTCCATTGTTAAGAATACATCCGGCTTCAGATACAATCACAAAAGCGATGATTGTAGCACACAAAAAAGGTATTAAGAATATTGTATCAAAAATTTATTCTGCACAATTTGAAGACAATTTTGAAGCAGATGAAACAAATCAACAAAAGATTTTAGATGCAGTAAATAAAGTACTTAAAACAAATATTACTTTAAATCAAATATCATCGAATAAAATTGCAGAACAAATTAAAAAAGATCAACAATTAGCAAGTAATATGTTAATAGAAGGTACACCATCAATATTTATTAATGGAAAAGTAGATAAATCAAGAAGAAAGTTTGAGGAAATAAAATAATGGATAAATTAATAATAGCAACAAGAGCAAGTGACTTAGCACTTTGGCAAGCATATCATGTGAAAGCAAGGATTGAAGCATCGTTCCCTGAAACTAAAGTAGAATTAAATATCATAGTAAGCAATGGAGATAAAGTACTAGATAAACCACTAGCACTTATTGGTGGAAAAGGTCATTTTACAAAAGAACTTGAAGACGCAATGCTAAATGGTGAAGCACATATGGCTGTACATAGTTTAAAAGATGTTCCTACTTATATTCCTGAAGGTCTAGAGTTATGTGCAATTACACAAAGACAAGATCAAAGTGATGTATTTTTATCTCATAAATATAAATCATTAAAAGATTTACCTAAAGGTTCTGTTGTAGGAACTACAAGTTTAAGAAGAAGAATGCAACTTCTTAAAAAAAGACCTGATTTAATTGTTAAAGACTTAAGAGGAAATGTAAATACTCGTCTACGAAAATTAGCTGAAGGACAATATGATGCAATTATCCTTGCGTATATTGGACTACATAGATTAGATCTATTAAAAGATATTCCATTTACAAAAAAATTAAAATTAAAAAATATGATCCCACCAATGGGTCAAGCTGCACTTGGAATTGAAATCGTTGCTTCAAATGATAAAGTTCGTGAAATAGCTATGAGTTTAAATGATCAAAATACATATCTATGTACAATGCTAGAAAGAGACTTTATAAGTAAAATAGGTGCAGGATGTTCTGCTCCTGTAGCTTGTAATGCAACAATTAGTGATGATGGTAGTATAGTTGATATGGAAGTAATGATTGGTTTTCCTGATGGTACAAATATTATGCATGTGTCAGCTACTGCTCTTACTTCTAAATGTGATCATTTAGGTGAGCAATTAGCCAATGATTGTATTCAACGAGGTGCTATGGAAATTTTAGAAAATGCCTCAAAGATTGCATTTAAGGATGAAATGCCTCAAAGATTATAATTATATAATGATATATTTATATCACTATATAAAATAAATAATAAAAAAAGGGTCAAGCAATATGCTTGACCCTTTCTAAATATTAGTAAAATATACTAATTATTTACCAAGACCTGTAGATTTTAAATCAGCTTCAGAATATTTAGCAACTTGACCTTTCATAAGACCTTTCATTGCTCCACCATAAGTACCGTTTTTGTATCCAACCATTGCTGCACTTACTTCAGCTTTAGTCATATTTGCAACTACTTTAGATTTACCTAATGCTTTCTTTTCAAAGTTTGCACCGTGACAACCTTTACATGCTCCTAAATTTACTGCTGCAAATGCCGCTACACCTAATACTAATGTTCCTAATACGATTTTTTTCATACTATCTCCTTGTTTTATATTAGTTAAATGTTATCATAGTTAAGTTTAAATATCCTTTGATATAATCAAAATAATAAATAATTTATAAAATTAGGTGTGTATATTTGAAACTTCTAGAAATCAATAATCTTTCATTTGGCTATAAAACAAATCAACTTATTTACAATAAGTTTAATTTGGAACTTCAAAAAGGTGAAATTATATCAATTGTTGGAGAAAGTGGTAGCGGAAAATCAACTCTTTTTGAGCTTATCACAGGAAATATAAAACCAATTAACGGAAATATTAAAGTATCAAAAATAGCTTCTATATATCAAGATCCCTATAGTTCATTTCATCCATCATTTACTATAATTGATCAGATAAAAGATGTAGTTGAAAATATTGATGAATTAGAGTTTTTATGTAAACATCTAAGTTTAGAACAATATTTAATCAATAAAAAACCACATCATCTAAGTGGTGGACAACTTCAAAGATGCTCTATATTAAGAGCATTATTAATGAAACCAGATGTTCTCTTGGCAGATGAACCAACAAGTGCACTTGATAATGTAATTGCACTTGAAGTGATGCAACTATTAGTGAAGTTTTTAGATAGATTTGCTATATTGCTAATTACACATGATGAAAATCTAGCTACTTGGTGTAGCGATAAAATAATAAGGCTTAACAAAAATGGAACAAACTAAAGCATTAGTACTATTAAACATGGGTGCAGCAAGATCAAAAGATGAACTTGAAGAATTTTTAATAAATATGTTCAATGATAAAAATATCCTGACACTCAAAAGTGATTTTTGGCGTTCAAAATTAGCATCATACATAACTACAAGTAGATTAGATGAAGCTTGGGAAAATTATGAAGTAATAGGTGGACAATCACCTCTACATGAAATTACCCAAAGCCTAATAAATAAATTACAAACTAATATGCCAAATACTTTTGTAACATCAGCAATGAGATATACACAACCTAATGCATTTCAGTGTATAGAAGAATTAGAAAAAAAAGGTATTACAGATATTATTTTATTACCACTTTATCCACAATATTCTACAACCACTACAAAATCAAGTGTAGAAGACTTCATGTATATGTGTGAAGATAAATTTACTATTAAAATCTTAAAACCATTTTATAAAAACAGTGATCTAAATAATATTATTTGTGATGAAATCTTAAAACAGCAAAATAATGATGAAACAATAAACCTTATTTTTTCTGCACATGGATTACCTCAAAAAGTTATTGATAATGGAGATACTTATCAGATCCATATTCAAGAGCATATTGAACTAATTAAAAAACAATTACTATCTAAAAATGCAAAATTTGAATCTATTTCTTTAGCGTATCAATCAAAAGTTGGTCCAATGAAATGGTTAGAACCTAGTTTGGATAATGCCCTTAAACAGTTTAAAGATAAAAATGTTTTAATATATCCAATATCATTCATGATTGAAAATAGCGAAACTGATTTTGAATTAGCGATTGAATATAAAGAAATTGCACAAGAATTAGGTATTAAAGAATATAAAGTATGTTCTTGTCCAAATGATAAAGGTAGTGTTGTAGATATGATTTCAAATATGGTATTATGATTTGAATAAACTACTTGTTTTTCCCACATCTAGAGCAATTAGAAACTATATTTCTATAAATCAAGAGATAAATACCCTGCTTCCAAAAATAATTTCAATTGATGAATTATTTAAAAATTCTATTAATATAAATAAGAAAAAATATATAGATGAAAACTTACGAATAATATATCTTAAAGAAGCAGTTGATTTTATAGAGTTTAACCAACTTGGAATCAGTACAAAAAGTCATGAATTTTTTAGACAAAGTGATTTTATATTTAGATTTTTAGGGGAATTGTCTCATGAAAATATTGAAATAGACTCATTAGATCAATATGATACATATGCACACTATACTGAGCATATTGAAATTTTAAAAATTGTAAAACAAAACTATATAAATATATTAAATAAACATAATCTTGTAGATAAACTTAATTTACCAGATAATTATAGTATTAATACTGAATATATACAGTCATTTGATACTATTCATATAGTATTAGAAGGTTATTTAAGTAAATTTGAATACTTAATAATAGATCAAATATCATCACATAATACTACAACTGTCCAATTTGATTATAATAAATTGAATGAAAAGTCTATATTACAAATTAACAATAACACTTTAAATTTACAATTAAACAATAAATATACTATTAATCTATCAACAAATGAAATTTTGGAAGTAAATAAAATAGAAGAAATAAAAAGTCCAGCAAAAATATTTCCATTTGAATCTAGAATAAATCAAATTGCTTTTATCAAACAATCAATATACGATTTAATCATGATAGAAAAAATAAATCCTGAAGATATTGTAATTATATTACCAGATGAGACATTTGCTTCTCAATTGAAATTATTTGATAAAGAAAATTATTTTAATTTTGCTTTTGGATTTGATATAAAAGATACGGCTTCATATAAAACTATTAATGCAATTAGTACTTTTATGAATGATAGACAAACTCAACATCAAAAATTATTAGAATTTGTTGAAATAGAAAATGAATTTTTCTTAAAAATAGAACAAAACTGGAATAAAAATATTTCACATAATATATTAGAAACAATAAGAGAATTTATTGAAAACAACAATGATACAAATGAAGTTAAACAATCCATCCAAAAGATTTTATTTACACTCACTCATGTATTTTTTGATAATAATGTAAAAATTGAATTAAAAGACTTCTTCAAAATATTAATTCAAAAATTAAACAAGCTAACTATCGACGATACTCGTGGTGGGAAAATCACCGTTATGGGTTTATTAGAAACTAGATCAGTAAATTTTAAAGGGGTTATTGTATGTGACTTCAATGATGATATTGTTCCCAAAAGAAGTAGCAAAGATAAGTTTTTATCATCACATATTAAAGAATTAGCATCTCTTCCTACTGCTACAAATAGACAAAACCTACAAGCATATTATTATGATAAACTATTCAAACAAGCTTCTCATATTTATATAAGCTATGTACAAAATGATATTTCTAATATTAGTCGTTTTGCTATACAACTTTTAGATTATAAACATACAAAAACTACTTGTGATAAGATATTTGAAAATATATTGTACACTCAAAATAAAATCCAAACTCTTGATGATGACATTATCTTAGATATTGATTTGTCAAAAAAAATATGGTCAGCAACTTCACTTAAAAGATTTTTGGAATGTAAAAGAAAATATTACTTACAAGATATATTAAAAATAAAAGAACATCATTTTAGTATCAAACCACAAGGTTTTGAATTAGGACAAATAATTCATAATACACTAGAAGATATTTATAAAAAAAATAATTATTTTTCAAATGAAGAGATTTTATATAAAAATATTATCAATAAACTTACAAGCTTTGAAATAAATAATCCATACTTAATATTCGATATTGAGCTTTGGAAAAAGAAAATACAAAAATTAGTTAAAACAGATATCAAAAGATTTAATCAAGGTATTAAAATACTAGAATGTGAGAAAACATTTAAAATTATACATAATGGAGTAACACTTACTGGTTCAATTGATCGAATAGATATACATCAAGATGCTTCAATTGATATTCTTGACTACAAGACTTCTAAATCACTCAAAATAGATACATTAAAAACTTATGAAAAAGCTAAAGACTTTCAACTTGAATTTTATTACCTAGCTAATCAAAGTGATAAAATATTAAAGGTATGCTATTATGACCTTAATAGTGGTCAACTACTAGATGAACAAATGTTAGATGAAAAATTAGTTTTATTAGATGAAAAACTATCTGAACTTACAACTAATAGTGTTAACTTTAGTAAATGTGATGATTTAAAAGAATGTCAATATTGTCCTTACACTACAATATGCCAAAGGGATTAAATGATAAATAAAAGGTATTTTATGCACAAATTTAGTTTTGTAACTCTATTTCCAAATTTAATTGAACCATATTTCCAAGACTCAATTTTAAAACGAGCAATGGATAAAAATATTTTTTCAATCAATTTTTTCAATCCAAGAGATTACACTAAAAACAAGCACAAAAAAGTTGATGATACACTTTGCGGTGGTGGAGCTGGTCAACTTATGACAGCACAACCACTGTTTGATTGTTTAGATAAAATTAAACAAGAGAATCCTAATGCATATATTATTTTTCCATTAGCAGCTGCTAAGCCTTTTAATCAAAAAGATGCAGTTAGATTAGCCAATAAAGAAAATATTGTTTTTGTAAGTGGTAGATATGAAGGTATTGATGAAAGAGTTATTGAAACCTATGCAGATGAAGTATTTAGTATAGGTGAATATATACTAACAGGTGGGGAATTACCTTCATTAATTATGGCAGATGCTATATCTAGAAATATAGAAGATGTTCTTGGAAATGGAGCCTCTCTTGATGAAGAAAGTTATAATTCAAATAACTTATTAGAAGCACCATCTTTTACAAAACCTATAAATTTTAATAATTTAAATGTACCCTCAGAATTACTAAAGGGAAATCATAGTAAAATACACGACTTAAAAAACAAAATGTCTATATGCAAAACTAAGTATTATAGACCATAAGAGATTCCACATAGGCTTTTAGCCATTTTTGTCGAGTCTCCTAAATGGGGCACTGTATTTCAAGCACCCCCGACCAAAAGGAAGAAATAATGAAAAATAAATATATATCAGCATTTGAGTCAGCTCAAATTGAAACGAAAGAAGTTCCATCATTTAGAGCTGGAGACACTTTAAAATTAGGTGTTGAGATTAAAGAAGGTGCAAAAACAAGAGTTCAGAATTTTGAAGGTGTTGTTATTGCATTAAAAGGTGAAGGTGTTTCAAATACATTCACTATTAGAAAAATCGGTGCTAACGGTGTTGGTGTTGAAAGAATTTTTCCTTTATACTCAGATAGTTTAAAGTCTATTGAAGTACTAAGATGTGGTAAAGTAAGAAGAGCTAAGCTTCATTACTTAAGAACACTTACTGGTAAAAAAGCTAAGATTCAAGAATTAAGAAAATAATTCTTTTTTAGTTTTCTAAAAAGGGTAGATGCAATTTGTATCTACCCTTTTTTATTATTTAATAATATTGATTAATTCTTTTTTATTAATCTTAAAATTCTTATTTTGATAAATATTCATCTCTAATAAATTTATAATATCTTTTATTTCATTATCATTACTATACGGTAATAATACTTCATACAACTCTTTATCATTTTTAGCTTTTTTTATTTGAATATCTATTGGTCTTTCAACTCTTTTCTTATTCTTTTTTAATCTACTAACAAATGCTATTAATAAGCCTATTAGTACACCTATTAATCCATACATATATTTTATATAGTTTTCTTCTTTAACAATAATTTCTGGCTTATTTAGACTTGTATTAATATTTGTTTGAATTTGAGGTAAGTCACTTTTTAAAGCATTTACTTTAATAGTAAACTCTTTTGATGACAATACCTTTTCCTTATTTATTTTAGTATCAAAATATTTAAATTTAATAGAAGGAATTATAAAATCCTTATTTCCTATAATAGAAAATTTTTGAATAAACTCTCCACCATATCTTCCATTTTTTATAAACTCTTTTAACTGTGGTTTCGAACTATATACAAGCTCATCTTTAAGATCTAATTTAATATCTTCTATATCATTGATATTTCCAAACCCTTTAATAGATACAGTAAAATTAATAGGTTTATTTATATCTACTGTATTTTTATCTATTGTAGCATCTAATTTATATTCCCCTTGAATATTTAAACCATTTGGTAATTCTAATACTTCTATATTTAACGAATTTGAATATACTTTATTCCATCTAATAAATCTACTTCTAGGGTCTCTTGTAGCTACATTAATTAATTGTTTATCAATAACTAAATTTGAAGATATTTGTGGAAAAATAATATATTCTTGTACTAATATTGAATAATCACCTTTCTGTATAGGATCCATTGATTTCAATCTTTTAATTATAAAATTATTTTGTTTTAACTCATCTAGTTTAAGATCAATAACACCTAAACCAATTTTATATTTAAATTCTAAAGTAAATCGTATAGCTTCACCAACATAAACTTTTGTTTTATCTACCATTATTTTCAACTGATAATCATCACCATCTTTAGATGCCATAGGTTCTTTTACATCTAAAGTTAACTCTTGGGTATAGTAGTCTTTATTCGCTATTTGTATTTTTATTGACTTTAAAATTGATTTATTATTTGCAATAAATTGATATTGTGTTGATTGCTGTTTAGTAATTTTTGAATTTATTATTCGAACTTGAGATGATGTAGATGTTGATATAATATCATTTCCACCAATACTTTTAAGATATGGTATCTTAATATCTTCCCCTACTGCATTTATTGTATATGTTACAACTTCACCTTTTGTTGCAACTTTCTTATCTAGATACGCATTTACATTTGCAATTAAAAATATTGGTAAACATAAAATTAATAAAATTTTACCAAGGATTGATTTGTTCTGTATCATCATTCTTACCCTTCTTTTCTAATGGAATCATTAACGTATTTAATTTACGATTTTTCAACATTTTATTCCATCTTTTTTCTTCTTTATTTGTTAAAGTATTATTACTCTTCATTTGTTGTGTATCTTTTTCTTTATCTTGTTCTTTTTTTGACTTTTTTTCCTCTTTTTTATTGTCTTTCTTTTTTTGACTTTTTTTATTCTTATCATCTTTTTTAGAATCTTTTTTGTCTTGATTATTTTTTTGATCTTCTTTATTTTTTTCTTTTTGTTTATCGTTCTTCTTTTTATCTTTATCTTTTTGATCTTGTTTTTTCTTATCTTCTTGTTTCTTTTTTAGTAAGTCAAGATTAAATTGAGTGTCTTTATCTTTTCTTATTTTTAAAGCTTGTTCATAAGATTCTATTGCTTTTTCAATATTATTTTCTTTTGCATAACTATTTCCTAAATTATGTAACTTTTTATAGCCTATAGCATTTGTATCATTATTTATCTTATTATAATTTTCTATAGCTTCTTTATATTTTTCTTCTTTATAATAACTATTGGCTAAATTATAATAAATTTTATCTGTCTTATTTTCTATTTTCTCATATGATTGTATAGCATCATCAAATATTTTATTTTCATATGATTTATTTGCTTTATATATATTAATATCATCAAAAATATTTGCATTTAATACAACTATACATAATAAGAGTAAACCTATACTTTTCATCTTTTTGTCTTCCTAAATCCACTAATAGAAACTAAAAATAAGATCAACGCAATTAATAATGGATAATAAAATAATTCCTCATTATCTGTGATAGTCACATCTTTTTCTTCTTTCTTTTTACTACTTTTTTTAATTGTATTTATAAACTCTTTGATATCTATTTTAGATGAAGAAAATTCTAAATATGCACCACCACTTTGAAATGCTAATTCTTTTATATTTTCATTTAAATTTGTAATTACAATATTACCATTTGAATCTTTTTGTACCTCATCATTGCCTAAAGGTATTACTCCACCCTTTTTAGTTGCAACAGCATACACAAATACTTTAATATTATTATCTTTTGCAAACTCTATACTTTTTGAAAAATCTGTATCATCAGTACCATCAGTAAATACAATTAATGCTTTTTGTTTAGATGATTGAAGAAGATTATTTGTTGTTTCTAAAGCCTCATATACAGAAGAACCATTTACACTAATTGTTTGTTGATTGAGATTCTGAACAAGATATTTTAATGTACTATAGTCATTTGTAATTGGTGCTACTAAAAATGATCTACTAGAGAATCCAATTACACCTACTTTTGTATCTTTTATATTTTCCAAAAATAGATTAAATTTATTTTGACTAAACTGTAACCTATTTGGATATACATCTTCACAACTCATTGACCGAGATATATCAAAAGCAACAACAACACTTAGGTTACTTTGAGCTATTTTTATAGGCTTACCAATAATTATAGGACGAGCTAATGCAATTATTAAAAATATAAAACTAAATATTAATAACCATAGCTTTATTTTAGAACTATTTTTTCCTACTATTATCTTTTCAAGCATTTGCGAACTAAAATAATTTTCATAGTTTTTAACAATACCCGTTACGAAATAAACTATTATTAAAAGAGCTAAAACATAGAATGCATTTGGAGAATCAAAACTAATCATGAATATCTCCTATTTAATAAAATCAATAAAAACAATAAACCTATTGCTATATCAAGTGGATACTGATAGAAGTATTCTTTTTTAATATATTTCTGTATTTTAATATCACTTTTCTCTAACTTATCAATTGTGTCATATATCTTTTGTAGCATTTCAACACTATTTGCCTCAAATGATTTAGCCCCAGTTTCATTAGCAATTTGATCTAATACATTTATATTATAATCATGAGAATTCCCAATACCAACTGTATAAACTTTAATTCCGTATTTATTTGCTCGTGATATTGCCACATCCAATGGTATTGTATCTACATTATTCATACCATCTGTAAGTAATATGGCTATTTTATGTTTTGATTTACTATTCTCAAAAAGATTTGAGCTTAAAAATAATGCTTCATAAAGTGAGGTACGACTTTTACCTGCAATTCCTACTTCTACATGTTCTAAAAGATTTAATAAGCTTTTTTTATCATAAGTAAGTGGTACTGCTACATATGCAAAATCTGCAAAAATACTTAATGCCAACCTATCTGTTTTTCTTTTTTTAATAAAGTCACTTAAAATTTCTTTAGTAATTTTAAACTTATTTGATTCAAGCATACTTCCACTTGTATCTAAAATAATTGAAATTTCATAACCTTTATTTTGATCTATTATCACTTCATTTGTTTTAATAGGTGACGCTATTGCAATTATTATAGATAAGACAATTAGAAATCTTAAAATTTTAATTAATAATCCCTGATTTTTTGTAACACTTTTTAATAGTTTAGTATTTGAAAAATATAGACTTTGGCTTTTTTGTTTACAAAAATATATACATATAAAATATATAATTAAAAATACAAATGCATATGGATATTCAAATGTAATATTATTAAATATATCCATTACAATCTTACCCTTATATAATCTTTCATATCATTAATTAAATCAATATCTATATTTTCTGACATATTTTTTTTATATTTATATTTTTCAAGCTTATTAACAATTACCATAAACTCATCTTCATACAAAGATGTTACACATACTTTTCCGTACAAGGTAAAGTCATATGCTAATAATTTACTTTCACTATTGAAATCTAAATTTTTTAGATATTTAATTGCCTTTTGCTCATCTGTCACAACTTTATCTTTTTTCATAAAATAATACAATATAAGTAAGAATAAAATAACTAACACGCTTAAAGTGATAATATATGGTGAATAATCTATATTAATTACTTCTATTGCTCTAATATCTTTTAATTGTTCCATTCTAGGCCTTCACTAACTTACTTAATGATTTAAATATATTATCACTTGTATATATTTTATGATATTTAATTCTTGATTTTACAAAATGGGAGAATAATTTTTGATCATGTTCTCTCATTAACTTATTATATTTTACTATTGCAGCATCATCTAAATATATTAAGTCCTCTTCTTTATTATTTGTATTAATAAAATTATATTCACCTGATAACTTTAAATCTTCTTCTAAATTATCTCTTACTATTGCACAATATATTTCATGCTTTTTAGATAAAAATTTAAAATCAGGTATCTCAAGAAAATCACCTATTATAAATATTAATGATTTTTTCTTTATTTTATTAGCAAGATAAAGTCCTAACTTTTTATAATCTATTGTATTTCCTATTGGATCTAATTCATAAGCTGTATCAATTAATTGATTAACTATTTTCTTATTTTTTGTAGCTTTGAAAAATTTTTGCTCATCTTTAGAAAAGAAAGTGGTACTAATTAAATCATTCTTCTGTAAAGCACTACTTGCTAATAAATTTAGGATTTCAATAGCTGTATCTTGTTTACTTTTAATACTTCCAAAATACAAACTACCACTATTTAAATATACTAGCACTATATTTAATTGCTTATCTTCATTAAATATATTTACACTTGCCGTTCCTCTTCTAGCAGTAACTTTCCAATTAATATGTCTTATATCATCACTAGTATCATACTCTCTAATTTCTCGAAAGTCCAATCCATCACCATTAAATACTGACTTATGCTCACCAGTAGTATTTAAAAAGAGATTTCTTTTAGTTCTAATATCTAATTTTATTTTATTTGACATTAAATAATTTTATGGTGTTGGTATTTTTTGTAATATTTTTTTAATAATATTATCAACTGTAATATCATCTGCTTGTGCTTCATAATTTAATATAATTCTATGTCTTAATACTAAATACGCAGACTTTGCTACATCTGCAGGTGTAACAAAGTCTTTACCTTGAATAAATGCATAAGCTTTACAAGCTTTATACAGATCAATACTACCTCTAGGACTCGCACCAAATTCAATATATTGTGATATCTCTTCAAGATCATAATTCTCTGGTTCTCTTGTAGCAAATATAATTTTTAAAATATATTTACTTACTTCATCATCAATATGAATATCATGTACTTGTTGTTTTAAATTCTTTAATTCATCTACGTTTAGTACTTGATTAATAGTCTCAAATCCTTTATTTGCAACTCTTTGTACAATTTCAAATTCTTCATCTATATTGTTATATCCTACTTCTACTTTTAACATAAATCTATCTAATGAGGCTTCTGGTAATTCATATGTACCATCTTGCTCTACAGGGTTTGCTGTTGCTAGCACCATAAAAGGTTCTTCAAGTTTAAATGTTTCTTCTCCTATAGTTACTTGATTTTCAGCCATAGCTTCTAATAATGCCGATTGAACTTTAGCCCCTGCTCTATTAATTTCATCTGCAAGTAAAAGATTTGTAAATATTGGACCATGTTTAACTTTAAATTCATTGTTTTTCATATCAAGAATTTCATTTCCTGTAATATCACTTGGTAATAGATCAGGTGTAAATTGAATACGCTTAAAAGTTAATCCTAAAGATTGTCCTAATGACTTAACTGCTGTAGTTTTAGCAATACCAGGAACACCTTCTACTAAAATATGTCCATTACTTAAAAGAGCAATTAGCATACTATCGCATAACTCGTCTTGTCCAACTATTACTTTTTTTATTTCATTTTTAATTATGTTTATCATTTATATTTATCCCAATATTAATATATTATAATTGTATTATATTAAAAATTATACTTACATACCAATTAAATTATTCTATAGAATTTTAATTAATTAAAAATTAGATATAATCCCCCTATGAAGAATAACAATATTATACTTATTGGGTTTATGGGTGTTGGTAAAGGTACAGTAGCTAGAGCTCTTGTAAAAAATAGTGATTACTTTGCTATTGATACTGATGATATCATAGAATCAATTGAAAATAAAAAAATAAAAAAAATATTTGAGGATAATGGTGAAGCTTATTTTAGAGCGTTAGAGGCCAAATGCGCTAAATGGTGTGAATCAAATATTACAAATACAATCATCTCAACAGGTGGTGGATTTTATAAACAAGAAAATATAAATGATATTGGTACAGTTATTTATTTAGAATCATCTTTTGACGGTATTTTAAAAAGAATAAATGATGCACCAAATGCTAAAGCAAAACTAAAAAAAAGACCTCTTCTTCAAGATTTAAAAGCAGCAAAACAATTATATAATCAAAGAATAATTGATTATAAGATGTGTGCTGATGTCATTGTAGATGTAGAAAATAAACCACTAAAAAAAATTGTAAAAGAAATACTAAAGGCAGCTAAATAAATGAAAATAATAAATACACAAGATAAAAACTTTGAAAATGAATTTCAAGAAATTTTAGGTAGAGCAAAAGTAGATATTAAAAAAGTATCTTCAATTGTAAATGGTATCATAGATGAGATTATAGAAGATGGTGATAAAGCTGTATCATCTCATATTTCAAAATTTGATAACTGGACACCTTTATCTGAAAGTGATCTTTTTGTAGATATTAAAGATATGGAAACTGCATATAATAATATAGATAGTGAATTAAGAGATTCATTACATCTTGCACATGATAGAATTAAAACTTATCATGAAAAACAACTTCCAAAATCATGGATTGACTTTGAAGATAATGGTACAATTTTAGGACAAAAAGTTACATCAGTTGATCGTGCAGGACTATATATTCCTGGTGGAAAAGCAGCATATCCAAGTTCTTTACTAATGAATGCTATTCCAGCACAAGTTGCAGGTGTTGAAGAGATTGTAGTTTGTACACCAACACCAGATAACGAACCAAATGAGCTTTTACTTGCTGCTTGTCATCTTTGTGGTATAAAAACAGTAATGAAAGTAGGAGGAGCAAGTGCTATTGCTGCTATGGCTTATGGAACACAAACTTTAAAAAAAGTTGATGTAATTACAGGTCCTGGTAATATTTTCGTTGCTACTGCAAAGAAGCTTGTATTTGGTGAAGTAAATATTGATATGATTGCAGGTCCTAGTGAAATTGGTATTTTAGCTGATGAAACGGCAAAGCCAAACTATTTAGCTATAGATTTATTATCACAAGCTGAGCATGATGAAATGGCTAGTTCTATTTTAATTACAACTGATGAAAATATTGCTAAAGAGACAAGTATTGAAGTTGATAATTATCTAGCTAAATTATCTAGAAGTGAAATAGCACAAAAATCAATAGATGAAAGAGGTTGTATCATTATTGCTCAGAATATGGACGAAGCAATTGATCTTATGAATGACATTGCACCTGAACACCTTGAGGTTATGACAGCAAGTCCATTTGATTTATTAGCACAAATAAAACATGCAGGTGCAATATTCTTAGGACAAAATACACCTGAACCTATTGGTGATTATATAGCAGGACCTAACCATACACTTCCTACAGGTGGAACTGCAAAATTTTATAGTCCATTAAATGTAGAAAACTTCATGAAAAAGTCTTCAATTATTAGTTTTTCTCAAAAAGCTATAAATGAAATTGGAAATGAATGTGCATTGCTTGCTGATACTGAAGGTTTAACAGCACATGCTGAGTCTGTAAGAGTTAGATTAGGAAAATAATTCCCTAATCTATACATATAATTAATCGTATACAGAATCCATATCGAAGTCTTGAATCTCTAAGTCAGGTACTAATTCAAGTGAATCTGGATTTACTTCTGAATCACTTAAATCATATTCACTACCTTGATAAAAAGTTTGTTCTCTAGCAAACTTTTTTTCTCTTTCCATCTCTTTTTTAATTTGTTGTTCTATTCTAGTTTGTTGATCAGTTGTATTTGAAGAAAATAATAATGTGTTAATCATGATAATAAGTAGTAAAAGTTTTTGCATAAATATATCCTTTTAATTTATAATATAATTGTATCAAATTATTATTATAATTTAAATTAATGTAGAATATATCTAAAATTTAACAGCTTCCACCATATTCACTACTTACCATCTTGAATCCACATTCTTTACATTTATATTCCACTTCACTAGCACCACTACAGCCACCACTTCGTAATACTTTTGCCATTATTACATCAACTTTTATTTTCATACCGTTTGTAGGATTTGTAAATTCTTTTTTAGTAGCATCACAAGATGGACAAATTCCATTATGTAACTTTGTGAGATTTTCTTTTTTGAGTTTAAAATATAGTAGTATAGAAAATACTACTATAAAAAATAGGATTAATGTTGATATGATTGTATACAATTTTTCATCCTATTAAAGAAGTAGAGTTTTACTCTACTTCTGCATCGATAACATCATCGTCATCTTTTTTCTTAGCTTGATCAGCTTGTCCAGCCTCTCCACCTTGCTCTTTTTTATACATTGCTTCTGCTAATTTATGAGAAACTTCTGTAAGTTTTTTAAGAGATTCATCAATTTGCTCTTTTGAAGCATTTTCATCTTTTAATAACTCTTCAAGTTCAGCTGCTGCATCAATAATAGCCTTTTCTTCATCTTCACTTACTACACCTTTATTTTCTTCTAAAGATTTTTTAGTTGAATGAAGCATAGCTTCTGCTTGATTTCTAACTTCTACTAATTCTTTTTTCTTTTCATCAGCTTCTTTATTTGCTTCTGCTTCTTGTACCATTTTTTCAATCTCTTCATCAGAAAGACCAGATGAACCAGAAATTGTAATAGTATTTTCTTTTCCTGTACCTTTATCTTTTGCAGATACATTAAGTACACCATTTGCATCAATATCAAATGTTACTTCAATTTGAGGTACACCTCTTGGTGCTGCAGGAATATCAGAAAGATCAAATTTACCTAAAGACTTATTATCTTTAGAGAATTCTCTTTCACCCTGACCAACATTAATAGAAACAGCAGGTTGATTATCTTCTGCAGTTGAGAATACTTGAGACTTCTTAACTGGGATAGTTGTACCTTTTTCAATTAATTTAGTCATAACACCACCCATAGTTTCAATACCTAAAGATAATGGAGTAACATCAAGTAATAATACATCTTTAACATCACCAGTTAAAACACCACCTTGAATAGCAGCACCTGCAGCAACAACCTCATCAGGGTTTACAGAGTTATTTAATGTTTTACCAAAGTATTCTTTTACAATTTCTTGTGCTTTAGGAATTCTAGTAGATCCACCAACCATGATAATTTCATCAATCTCATCATTATCTAATCCAGCATCACCCATAGCAGTTTTGATATGCTCTAAAGTTTCAGAAACTAAATCTTCAGTCATTGCTTCAAACTTTGCTCTAGTTAAAGATTTTACTAAGTGTTTTGGTCCTGTTGCATCTGCAGTAATAAATGGAATATTAATTTCAATTTCATTTGCACTACTTAATTCTTTTTTAGCTTTTTCAGCTTCATCTTTAAGTCTTTGGTGTGCCATTTTGTCATTTCTTAAATCAATTCCATACTCAGATTTAAAGTCATCAGCTAACCAATCAATGATTGTATTATCAAAGTCATCTCCACCTAGGAATGCATTACCATCAGTAGAAAGTACTTCAAATGTACCATCACCAATTTCTAATACAGTAACATCAAAAGTACCACCACCTAAATCGTAAACAATAACTTTCTCTTCACCTTTTTTATCTAAACCATATGCAAGTGCTGCAGCTGTTGGCTCATTAATAATTCTTAATACATTAAGACCAGCAATTGTTCCAGCTTCTTGAGTTGCTTTTCTTTGAGCATCATTAAAGTAAGCAGGTACTGTAATAACTGCATCAGTTACTTCTTGACCAAGGTAAGCTTCTGCATCAGCTTTTAATTTTCCTAAAATTTTTGCTGAAATCTCTTGTGGTGTATATGTTTTACCAGCAATTTCTACTGCAGCTGCACCATTTCTATCTACAATCTTATATCCAACTTTTGAAATAGCATCTTTTGCATGCTCTTCATCCATCATAAGACCCATAATTCTCTTAATTGAGTAAATTGTTTTTTCTGGATTTGTAATTGCTTGTCTTTTTGCACTTTCTCCAACTAAAATCTCTTCTTTATCTGTAAAAGCTACAATTGATGGAGTAGTATTTTTACCCTCTTTATTAGCGATAATCTTCGCTTCTCCACCTTCATATACTGATACACAACTATTTGTTGTTCCTAAATCTATTCCTATTGTTGCACCCATGGTGACTCCTTTTTTATTAACTTTTTTATTTGTTTTGTTTAAAATTTATTATAGTTTTTTGTCTTCCCGGACAATACATTCCAAAATATAAACTAGTTATATTTTAGAGGGATTTACAGGTAAAGAAGAAATTTAACGCCTAAATCACCTAGAAGATAGCTAGTTAGCTACTGATACCATAGCTTCTCGTAGTAATCTATCTTTTAATGTGTATCCCTTTTGCATAACCATAACAATTTGTCCTGATTGAACATCATCACTATCTACTTGCATTACTGCATTGTGGTGTTCTGGATTAAATTCATCATATTCAACTTCTACGATATTATGTTTTTCAAAAGCTGTATTAAATGACTTTACAGTTAATTCAATACCTTCTTTTAATTTATCAACAACTTGCTTGGCATCAAAATCTCCATTAGCACTAATTAATGCCATTTGAAGTGCATCAATTGGAGCTAATAAGTCTTTTGCAAACTTTTCACTTGCAAAATCAATTGCTTGATATTTTTCTCGCTCTAATCTTTTTTTGATATTCTCAAAATCTGCATGTGTTCTTAAAAATTTATCTTCTGCTTCTAAAGCTTTAGCTTCTGCTGCAGCAACTTTTGCTTCCATAACTGATTTATATTCTTCATCAAGAGAAGCAAACTTCTCTTCTTCAGTAATCTCTACAGTTTCTTCTGTTGTTTCACAATTTTCAGTTTCACAAACTTCTTCAACTATCTCTTCATTTTTTACTTCTTCGCTCACGCAGCTATCCTTTTATAAAAATATTCATAATCTTTTGATAAATGACCTATTACAAACATATTAATATCTGTATCAATCACTTTTGTACTATGGTTAATACCTATAAATCCAGATGGTAATAATTCTTCAAAATATATTCCATCTGATATATTATTTAATATTTCACCATTTAAAAACTTATTAATTATAGTATCATCAAGATCACACTCAATTGCCATTTTTAAAAACTGTTTAACATTTATTATATTTTTGGCACTATTTGATGTAATTTTGACTAACTCATCATATAATTGTGTTGCCCCAACCTCTTTACTTATTTTCATAATAGCAGTTGGTTCAAATCCAATCATATCATCTAAAAACCTATGCAATGGAGCACTATATTTTATAGTAATAGAAAATTTATCAAATTCTAAAATCATATAAAGATTTTCTATATTTAAAACTCTTTGCAATTTATCATTTAGTTGTTGTTTAATAAATACTGTAAGACCTAACTCTTTAGCTAAATATTCAATCATCTGATAATCAACACCAGACATTGAAAAATCTAGTCTTCGAAGCCAATACTCTTTAAGAGCATCTGTAGTTGGTGTTCTTCCACTACTAATATGCTCTTGTGCTAAATATCCTTCATCTCCAAGCTTCTTAAAGTATCCTCTAATTGTAGCTGGGGAATAAGTAATATTATACATATCTTTTAACGCAGTTGAACCTATTGGTTCACTGGAATGAATATATGCTTGGATTATTGATTCTAATAAAAAATCTTTTTTTGTCATAAGTCAAATCTCCTTTTTAGCACTCTTATTATTAAACTGCCAGAAATTATACCAAATTGAGTGTATCTTTGTCAAGTAAGTTTTATAAATAAAAAAAGCATTGAAGCTATTTTAAGCTCACAATGCTTTAGTTGTAGTAGCTAGAGTTAGTTAGAGAATTTCTCTTTTATCTCTTCAATTGTGAACATAAATTCATCTAAATTCTTAGCACCCATTATTGGATCACCTAATTCATTACCATCTTCATCAATAAAATATATTGTAGGATATGCAAATACAGGATAATCCATTGGGATTTTATTTGTTTTAAATGATATAAAGTTCTTATTTATATATTCAGATACTTCATCATCATTAAATACTCTATCACTCATATACTCACAAGCATTACATCCCTCTAGCCAAAAATATGCCATAACAATTTTTTGTTTTTTATCTGACAATTTTTCTATAGTATCATCTAAATTTTCTTTTGACCAATTAATAGATCCAGCATATATACTAGAAATAAATAATGTACTTACTAGAAATAATTTAAACATACTAAAATTCTTTTCCTATAATATTTAAAAATTCTTTTGGATCCTTATATCCAATAATAGTAATATTTTTCAATTCTTTTTTATTTTTCCAAAAAATTATACCTGGAGGTCCAAATAAATTAAATCTTTTTAATAATGCTTTGTCATCATCACTATTAGCAGTTGTATCTACTTGAAGTAAAATAAAATCTTTTAATTTATTTTGAACTTCTTTATTAGAAAATGTATTATGCTCTAGTTCTTTACAAGAGATACACCAATCAGCATAAAAATCAAGCATAATTGGTTTTGTTGAATTTGAAATAATATCATCCAATTCTTTAACTGTATGAACTCTTTTAAATTCTAAATGAGTTTTCTTATCTCCAAATACATTTTCAAGTGGATCTAATATATTAGTAGCTTTTGTAGCAACACCTATACCAAATATTATTCCTATGATTAATAATAAAGATGCAATTACTTTTGAAATATAATTACCAAGCCTAAATAAATATAATCCAGAACCAAAGAATAAAAGTGACCAAAGAATAAAAGTAAATCCAATAGGTATAATTCTTTCAAGCATCCATATAGCAACACCTAACATCACTACACCAAATACCTTTGATACATTATCCATCCAACCACCTGGTTTTGGCATATATTTACCAGCTCCTGCACCTACAAGTAATAAAGGTAATCCCATACCAATACTCATTACAAATAATGCAGCTCCACCAAGTAGTGCATCACCTGTACCACCAATATACACTAAAGCTCCTGCAAGAGGTGGTGCGACACAAGGACCTACAATAAGTGCTGATAAGAATCCCATAATAGCAACACCTAATACACCATGTCCACTTTCTTCATCTTCTTTAAGTGTAAGCTTATCGATTTTTGTTTGCCAAGTAGAAGGAAGACTTAATTCATAATATCCAAACATAGAAAATGCTAAAGCTACAAATACTCCTGAGAATATTACTAATACTATTGGATTTTGAAGTGCTGCTTGTAAGTTTGCTCCAAATAATCCTGCAATTACACCTGCAATTGTATATGCAACTGACATTGCTAATACATATATAATAGATAAATATAATCCTCTTTTAGCTGTCATATCTTTACCACCGCCACTATGAGATACAATAATACTAGATAAAATAGGAATCATAGGAAATACACATGGTGTAAGTGCAAGTAATAATCCAAAGCCAAAGAATGTTATAAGAATTAGGGCAACATCGCCACTTGCAAGAGTATCAGCAATAGTTCCTGATTCACTTTTCTTTTCTTTTGCAGGCTGTGCAACTGCGATTTTTTCACTTTTATATTCAATAGTTTTTGTCATAGGCTGATAACAAAGTCCAGCTTTCGAACATCCTTGAAAATTAAATTCTACAACGGCATCACTATTATTTGTAATTTGTTGGATTAATATCTTTGGTACTTTTATTGTTAATGTACCAAAATGAACGTTTGTTTCATGATATATTTCTGGTATTGGAAATACTAACTTATCAGTAATTTCTGTACTCTCTTTACCATAAGCTATACTTATTTCAAGTTGCTCATCATATATGTAAATAGATTCGTCAAGTGTTAGCGTAAATTCTACATTTTCTTTTGTAGTTTCAATGTTAGTTTTAAAAGCCTGATCAGGCATTAAGAAACTATTACCAGCATTTAGCATAGAACTTAATAATAGTAATATGATTAATAATCTTTTATAAATCAATTTATTTCCTTTATATAATATAGCTTTATTGTATAGTTTGATACATTAAAGCTATATAAATTATGACTTATTCTTCTACAAATTCATAATAAAATGTAGTTTCATTTTCCTCTTCACTATTAGTTTTTTTAATACTTGTAGTTGATAATTTATCATAATGTGTAATAGTATTTTTTTCTACACTTAATTTCTTCTCTTCATTAATATTACTCGTATTAGCAACTATTTTTTTACTACTTGTTGGTGGAGAATAAAAAGGGCTATCCTCTTCAAAGCCAACTTCAATATTTGCACATGCAGTAAATATAAATACTGGTAGTATTATAAATAATTTTAAAATAATTTTTTTCATATTATATCCTAGTCACTAATTGGAATATATGCATATCCCTCATCTTGTTTATCAATCAATGCAATAGTAGAAGTTGGTGATAACTTAACAAAATCTACAATATTACTTGGATCAATATTTAACTTTTTTAATCCAGAAGCACACATATAAAACTCTACATCATATAGTTCATTTAATGCTTTTAATCTTGTATATAAATCTGACTGTACTTTAATTGTATTTACTTCATCTTTATATGGTGTTTTTGACAAATCTTTTATAAAATATCTATATGCACCACCATGAATTACAATAGCAACTTCAAGCTCTTCAAGTTTACTTTCATAATAGTTTTTATGCTTAACAGTTCCAGATAATACTTTTCTCTCAATATTCTTAATCTTAGAAGTTGTTAGATCTAATACTAACTTTTTTACACCATCTTGGGCATTTAAAAATAATGCCATTGATATTAATAATATTAACTTTTTCATAATTACTCAGTTACTTCTTGTAATATACT
>JABJGE010000001.1 GCA_018662405.1 Campylobacteraceae bacterium | reverse complement strand
TGCTCTAGATATTTCTCAAGAAGAAATTACTTTGGATCCAATTGTAGTAAGTTCTGATTTCAGAGAAAAATCATTATCAGAAACATCTAATGCAATTACAGTATTAAGTGATGATGAAATTTCAGATAAAGCATCACAATCGTTTATAGAAACAATATCGAGTGTTCCCAATGTAAACTTTTCATCAGGAGCTTCTAAAGCAAAGTATATTCAAATTAGAGGAATAGGCGAAAGAAGTCAGTTTGAAACACCAATGAATCCTTCTGTGGCAATTATACAAGATGGTATAGATTTTTCACATGCTACATTAGGATTAGGAATGTTTGATGTTCAGCAAGTGGAAATATTAAGAGGACCTCAAGGTACTGTATTTGGCGCAAATGCACTAGCTGGAGTTGTTGTAGTAGAGAGTAATAAACCTACAAAACATACTGAAGGTCACATTGAAACAACTATTGGAAACTACAATACAAAAGCAATTGGTGCAGCAGTAGGTGGTACACTAATTGAAAATAAACTTTTAGGTAGATTCTCAATTTATAAAAATACTAGTGATGGATTTATCACAAATAGTTATTTAAATAGAGATGACACTAATAATATCAATGAATTAACAACTAAAACAAAATTAAGTTGGTTAGTTAAGGATAATCACACAATAGACTTTAATATTCTACATGCTAATATAAAAAATGGATATGATGCTTTTAACTTTGATAATTCTAGAACTACAATATCTGATGAACCAGGTAAGGACACTCAAAAAACAGATGCATTATCCATAAAATCTACTTATGATTTTACAAAAACAAAACTTATTTCTACAATTAGTACTTCAAAAAGTAATACACAATATATGTATGATGAAGATTGGTCTTATCCTACTTTTGATCCTTCTGCTTGGACTGGAACAGATGAGTTTTTAAGAAATAATAAACAAACAGATATTGATTTACGTTTACTTTCAAATCAAGATGCTCGTATATTTAATGATCTATCAGACTGGACAATTGGAGCATATTATAAGAATTATGAAGATAATTTAATACGGAACCATAGTTGGAATGCACAATATACTAGTAAATACAAAACTAATAATAAAGCAATTTACGGTCAAATTGATACTCATATCTCAGACAATACTACAATAATCTCTGGATTAAGAGTAGAAGAAATAGATTCTAATTTTAAAGATTCTTCAAATTTCAATACACACACACAAGAAACATTAGTTGGTGGGAAAATAGGTATTAACCATAAAATAAGTAAAACAAACATGTACTATATTTCACTTTCTAAAGGTTATAAACCAGGTGGAGTTAATGCAACAAATGCAATACCAAATAGTGAAAGAACATTTAATACAGAAACTCTTTGGAATATTGATTTAGGTACAAATAAAAGCTATTTTGAAAATACATTAATAACTCGTTTAAATCTTTTTTATGGAAAAAGAATAGATCAACAAGTTAAAAGCTCATTTGTAACTAACCCTTTAAGTAGTAATACAACATTTGATGAATATTACAACAATGCAGCAAAAGCTCACAACTATGGGCTAGAAACACAAATTGACTATTTTATTAATGATGATATTAGCCTCTATACAAGTATTGGTTTATTAAGATCTAAATTTGATGAATACATTGATGCTAACCCTAGTTCATTAGATGTAAGTGGACGTACACCAGCACAATCACCAAGCTATCAATATAAAACTGAAATAAATTATATGATTACAAAAAATTGGAATTTAAAAACTGATATTGAAGGTAAAGGTTCATTCTATTTCTCAAATAGGCATAATGAAAAAGCAAATTCATATAAATTATTAAATTCAAGTATAACATATATTGAAGATGCATTAACTGTTACATTATGGGGTAAAAACCTTACAAATGAAAAATATCAAACTAGAGGATTTGGTACCTTTGGAAATAATCCAGCCAATGATTGGGTAACAGAACTTTATACTCAACAAGGAAATCCAAGAACATTTGGATTTACTTTAGGATATGATTTCTAATGGAAATTTCCGTAGATATTAGTCTATATCCTTTACAAGAAGGATATGAAAAACCAATATTAGCCTTTATAGATTCTCTTGAAAAAGAGGACTCTATAGAT
>JABJGE010000002.1 GCA_018662405.1 Campylobacteraceae bacterium | reverse complement strand
GATTTTATATAATTATATATCAAGTTTATTTTATTAAACTACTTCTCTCCTTAATAATTTATTTTAAGGAAAATGACACATGACAGATAAACAAAAAGAAATCGTAACAACTTCAAATGAACTTCTTACAAGAGACCCACTACCAGCATCTACTAAAATATATGTAGAAGGAAATATTCACAAGGATATTAGAGTTCCAGCAAGAGAAATTGCACTATCAAATGATACAAAACTAGTAGTATATGATACATCTGGGCCATATACTGATCCAAGTATTGATATTGATGTTAGCCAAGGTATCCCATCTATTCGTAAAGAATGGATCTCTTCAAGAGCTGATGTAGAAGAATACGAAGGTCGAATTATGGCACCTAAAGATAATGGTTATTCAACAGATGAACAACTTGATTTTGTAACAGCAGGAGCAACAGGACTTGTAAGAACTCCCTTAAGAGCAAAATCAGGTAAAAATGTTTCTCAGTTGTACTATGCAAGACAAGGTATTATTACTCCGGAGATGGAATTTATTGCATTAAGAGAAAACCAAAACCTAGCAATGACAGAAGAATATCTACAAGATGAAGAAAGAGAAGCTAGATTAAAAGGTAATAGCTTTGGGGCTAATTTACCTGAAGTTATTACTCCTGAGTTTGTAAGAAAAGAAGTTGCAGAAGGTAGAGCTGTTATTCCATGTAATATCAATCACCCTGAAGTTGAACCAATGATTATTGGTAGAAATTTTTTAACTAAAGTAAATGCAAATATTGGAAATTCTGCTACAACTTCATCTATTGGTGAAGAAGTTGAAAAAATGGTATGGTCTATTAGATGGGGTGGAGATACTGTAATGGATTTATCTACTGGTAAAAATATTCATACTACTAGAGATTGGATTTTAAGAAATTCACCAGTTCCTATTGGTACAGTTCCTATTTATCAAGCACTTGAAAAAGTTAATGGTATTGCTGAAGATTTAACTTGGGAAGTATTTAGAGATACATTAATTGAACAAGCAGAACAGGGTGTAGATTACTTTACTATTCATGCTGGATTATTATTACACCATGTACCAATGACTGCAAAAAGAGTTACAGGTATTGTTTCTAGAGGTGGAGCAATTATGGCTAAGTGGATGATCCACCACCATAAAGAAAATTTCTTAAATACTCATTTTGAAGAAATTTGTGAAATTATGAAGACTTATGATGTTACATTCTCATTAGGTGATGGACTAAGACCAGGATCTGGTGCAGATGCTAATGATGAAGCACAATTTGCTGAATTAAAAGAATTAGGTAATCTTACTAAAATAGCATGGAAGCACGATGTACAAACTCTTATTGAAGGTCCAGGTCATGTTCCAATGCATATGATTAAAGAAAATATGGAAAAACAATTAGAGTGGTGTCATGAAGCTCCATTCTATACACTTGGACCC
Organism: Campylobacteraceae bacterium; assembly: GCA_018662405.1. Taxonomy (GTDB): domain Bacteria; phylum Campylobacterota; class Campylobacteria; order Campylobacterales; family Arcobacteraceae; genus JADHTT01. The sequence goes on along the minus strand of JABJGE010000002.1, from coordinate 4,646 downwards.
CTAACTACAGATATTGCTCCTGGATATGACCACTTTACATCTGGAATTGGGGCGGCAATGATTGCATGGTATGGTTGTGCTATGTTATGTTATGTTACTCCAAAAGAACATTTAGGATTACCAAATAGAGATGATGTTAAAGAAGGATTAATTACATATAAAATTGCTGCACATGCTGGTGATATTGCAAAAGGACATCCAGGTGCTAGAGCTAGAGATGACGCAATGTCTTTAGCAAGATTTGAATTTAGATGGGTTGATCAATTTAATATTGGTTTAGATCCAGACAGAGCTAGAGAATATCATGATGAAACTATGCCAATGGAATCTGCAAAAGTTGCACACTTTTGTTCAATGTGTGGACCAAAATTCTGTTCTATGAAAATATCTGCTGAAGTAAGAGATTATGCTGATTCACTAGGTACCGATGTTGATACTGCAAAACAACATGGTATGGATGAAATGTCTGCTACATTCCAAGAAATGGGTAGCGAAGTATATGTTGAAGCTACTAAAATTAAAAAATAAATACAATCAGGAGAGAATATGAATATAGCCATAGTTGGAACAGGTCTAGTAGGTAGAGTTTTAGCACTTAACTTATTAAGAGAGGGGCATACTCTAACATTATTTGATAAGGATAGTAAAGAAGGGGTAACATCAGCTGGATTTACGGCTGCTGGTATGCTTGCTCCTTTTGCTGAGCTAGAAACTGCAGAATCAGTAATATTTGATCTTGGAAAACGTTCTCAGCAACTTTGGGGGAAACTCCTAAAAGAAGCTGGGGTATATGATGGATTACAACAAAAAGGTACAATTATAACTGCTCATCCACAGGATATGTCTGAACTTGAGCACTTTATAACTACACTAAGAAACAAAGTAGATGAAGCAAAAGATATAGACTTAATCAATTCACAAGAATTAGCTTCTTTAGAACCAGAGTTAGGTCATCATTCAAAAGCATATTATATAAAAAATGAAGGTCAAGTTGATTCTCAAAGATTTTTATCTTTCTCAACAACACATTTTAATAGTTGTAGTAAAGTTACTTGGAGAGAGCATACAGAAGTTACAAAAATAGAACCTAAAAAAGTATATATTAATGATAGTAGTGAAGATTTTGATTGGGTATTTGATTCTCGTGGATTAGGGGCAAAAGAGCATTTTGAAGATCTTAGAGGAGTAAGAGGTGAAGTATTTTGGCTTGAAACAAAAGATATAAATATATCTAGACCAACAAGATTATTACATCCTAGATACAAAATATATATAGTACCACGTGAAAATGGTTGTGAAGATATAGAGTTAGAACACTGTAAAGATTGTAAAATATCTCAATTACCTGGAACTAAAAGATATATTGTAGGGGCAACTCAAATAGAGAGTGAAGACAATTCTCCAGTATCTGTACGATCTACTTTAGAATTAATGTCAGCGGTATTTGCTATGCATACAAACTTTGGTGAAGCACGAATTGTTAATACAGAGACAAATTGTAGACCTGCATTTAAAGACAATTTACCTCGTATTGAAAATGAAGAAGGATTAACTAGAATTAATGGACTTTATAGACATGGTTATTTATTAGCTCCAGCAGTTGTAGAAAAAGCTTTAAATGAAGGAATTTATAATGATAAAAGTTAGTATAAATGGCAAAATAACAGAACTTGAAGATAATTTAAACATCAAACAAATGATAAATATTTTAGATTATAAAACAGAATCTTTTGCTGTGGCAATAAATACAACTTTTGTATCTATAGAAAAATATGGAGAAACAATAATACAAAATGGTGATACTATAGATATACTAGCACCAGTACAAGGGGGATAATATGAATAGTGACACATGGGAAATAGGAGGAAAAACTCTTAATTCAAGAATGTTAATAGGTTCTGCATTATATCCATCTCCTGCAAATATGGAAGATGCAATTAAAATATCTGGCTCACAAATAGTAACAGTTGCACTTCGTCGTCAAGCTGCAGGGGATGACACAAGTGGAGACTTTTGGAATATTATAAAGTCCCTTGGTATTGAAGTATTACCAAATACTGCTGGTTCTCATAGTGCTAAAGAGGCAATTGCCACTGCACAAATGGCAAGAGAAGTTTTTAATACAAATTGGATTAAGCTTGAAGTTATTGGGGATCAATACAATTTACAACCTGACCCTTTTGAAACAGTAAAAGCTGCAGAATTTTTAATTAAAGAAGGATTTGAAGTATTCCCATATACGACAGATGATTTAGTTGTAGCAAAAAGACTAGCTGATGTAGGATGTAAAATTATTATGCCTTGGGGATCACCTATTGGTTCTGGAAAAGGACTTATGAATCCTGATAATCTAAAAGCAATAAGAACACAATTCCCTGACCTTCAGCTAATAGTAGATGCAGGGATAGGAAAACCATCACATGCAACTCAAGCTATGGAACTAGGATATGATGGAGTATTATTAAATTCTGCTATTGCTTTAGCTCAAGACCCTGTTAAAATGGCTGATTCTTTTAGACTAGCTATAGATGCAGGAAGGTTAGGGTATGAAGCCGGAACAATGCAACAAAGAGAATTTGCTTCACCTTCAACTCCAACTATTGGTACTCCATTTTGGCATCAATTTAAATAAGGATTATAATGAAATTTTTAGACTGTGGAACAACACCTATTGGTCTTTATCCAGTAGTGGATAGAACTGATAAGCTTAAACCTTTATATGAATCAGGCGTAACTACAACACAACTAAGAGTAAAAGACTTAACAGGGGTAGAGCTTGAAAATGAAATTATTGAAGCAATTAAAATTTCAAAAGAATATAATGCTAGACTTTTTATAAATGATTTCTGGCTCCTTGCAATAAAACATAATGCATATGGAATTCATTTGGGTCAAGAAGATATTTTAGAAGCTAATATTCAAGCTATTCATGATGCAAATATAAGATTAGGTATAAGTACACATACAACAGATGAGATAAAAATTGCACTTGATATTGAACCTTCTTATGTTGCAATTGGGCCTGTATTTGAAACACAAACAAAAGAGATGGTTTATGAACCTGTTGGTATTTCCAGACTAAAACAATGGTCAGAAACTGTAGATTATCCTATTGTTGCTATTGCAGGAATTAAACTACATAATATAAAAGAAGTAGTTGAAACTAATTGTGTTAATGGTGTAGCAATGATCACTGGAGTTTTAGATGAGAATGAAGTATCTATATCAAAAACAGAAGCACTAGTTAAAGCATTTAATGCAAGCTATAAACAATAAATCTTATATTTATGCCTAAGACAACAATACCAACTGTTCTTACAATCGCTGGCTCTGATAATTATGGAGGAGCTGGCATTGAAATAGACAGTAAAACTATTCATGCATTAGGTGGATATGCATTTAACACAACAACAGCATTAACAGCTCAAAATTCAACAGGGGTAAAAGAAGTTTTAGTAACACCAGCTTATTTTTTTGAGAAACAACTTGAAAGTATATTAAGTGATATTAAAATTGATGCTGTTAAAATAGGTATGTTAGGAAATAGTGATATATTAAATATTGTTATCAAAGTAATTAAAAAATATAGATTAAAAAATATTGTCTTAGATACTGTTTTAGTAAGCTCTAGTGGAAAAGATTTATTAGATCCCAAAGCAATAAATACTTTAATAGAAGAGCTTTTCCCATTAGTTGATCTCATTACTCCAAATATACCTGAGACAAATAAACTTATAGGCAAAAGCTATCTTGGAAAAGATAATGAGATAGATGAAATGGCAAATGCTCTTTTAAATTTAGGTGCAAATAATGTACTAATTAAAGGTGGTCATAGTCCATATTTAAATATAGCTACAGATTATTTAGTTTTAAATGATTTAACAAAAAAAAGTTTTACTTCAAAAAAAATTATAACAACTCATACTCATGGAACTGGTTGTTTACTATCATCAGCAATTGCAACTAATTTAGCATTAGGAAACACTTTAATTAAAAGTGTTGAAAATTCTAAAAAATTTCTTTTTTCTAAATTAAAAGACTCATCTTCTCTATATTTTAACTATATAGAAAAAAAAACTAATAGAAAAGAGCCCATTTTTTAAGCCTTTTTAATTAATACTATACCAGATTCTATATGCTTAGAAAATGCAAACTGATCATATAATGCAAAATTTTTAATTTTATGAGTTTTTGATTTGGTTGAGTAAATCCACCCTTCTTGATATTAAATTGAAACTCTGTATTATTTATAGTTAATTTTAATTTAATATACATTGCACTACTATTCTAATTCAACCTCTCGGGGAGCCTAATATAGGCTGAGATTGCATTTCACTAACCCGTTGAACTTGACCTGGTTTAACCCAGCGTAAGGAAGAGATTTTATATAATTATATATCAAGTTTATTTTATTAAACTACTTCTCTCCTTAATAATTTATTTTAAGGAAAAAAATGACAAAAAAAATAATCACACTATCGTTAATTGCATCTTGTTCACTATTTGCTCTAGATATTTCTCAAGAAGAAATTACTTTGGATCCAATTGTAGTAAGTTCTGATTTCAGAGAAAAATCATTATCAGAAACATCTAATGCAATTACAGTATTAAGTGATGATGAAATTTCAGATAAAGCATCACAATC
>JABJGE010000003.1 GCA_018662405.1 Campylobacteraceae bacterium | reverse complement strand
TTATTTAACCTTGAATTTTAAATAACTTACATCTCAAACATCGTCTCTTAAAACCCTGCTTGTTTTGTGGATGGAATTATAATAGGTTTCTCTTTAAATGTCAAGAGTTTTTTGAAGAATATTCGAGAAATTTGGAATGTTTTATGTAAGCATCTATTTGGTGGGAAGTTATGGACCATTATTTATTTTATATATAATTATTATATTCGATAAAATAAAAAAGCCCTTCATCAATTAAGATGAAGGGCTTTTTATTACTAATAAATTAAGTTAAATTATTAATAGATAAAACTATTAACCATTTCTCTTTTTCATAATTTCGTCAGCAACATTTTTTGGAACTTCCATATATTGATCAAAAATCATAGAATATGTAGCTCTACCTTGAGACATAGATCTAAGGTCAGTTGAATATCCGAACATTTCAGCTAATGGTACTAATGCAACAACTAGTTTAACACCAGCTCTATCATCCATAGATTGAACTTGTCCTCTTCTTTTGTTACAGTCACCAATAACATCACCCATATAATCTTCAGGTGTTTCTATTTCAACTCTCATCATTGGTTCAAGAATACATGCTTGAGCAGTACCTTGTTTACAACCAGCTTTGAATCCCATAGAAGCAGCAAGTTTGAATGCCATTTCAGATGAATCTACATCATGGTAAGAACCATCATATACAGTAACTCTAATATCAACTAATGGATAACCAGCTAAAACACCGCCAACCATAGTTTCTCTACAACCTTTTTCAACAGCTGGAATATATTCTTTTGGAATAGCTCCACCTTTTACTTGGTTAACAAATTCGAAACCTTCATCATTAGTTTCTTCAGCAGTCATAGGCTCAATCTTTAAGTAAACATGACCATATTGACCTTTACCACCAGATTGTTTTGCATATTTGTACTCTTGATCAACAGCATTTTTAATTGTTTCTCTATAAGCAACTTGAGGAGCACCAACTTCAGCTTCAACTGCAAATTCTCTTTTCATTCTGTCTACAAGAATTTCAAGGTGTAATTCACCCATTCCTGAAATAATAGTTTGTCCAGATTCTTCATCAGTTGCAACTCTAAATGATGGATCTTCTTGAGCTAGTTTACCTAAAGCAATACCCATTTTTTCTTGGTCAGCTTTAGTTTTTGGTTCAACAGCAACAGAAATAACTGGTTCTGGGAAATCCATTCTCTCTAAGATTACTGGATCTTCAGAAGATGCTAAAGTATCACCAGTAATTGTAGTCTTAAGACCAACAACTGCTCCAATTTCTCCAGCATAAAGTTCAGAAACTTCTTCTCTTTTAATTGCATGCATTTTAAGTAATCTTCCGATTCTTTCTTTTTTCATTTTAGTAGAGTTTTGTACATAAGTACCTGATTTTAAGATACCTCTATATACTCTTGTAAATGTTAACTGACCAACAAATGGATCTGTCATAATTTTAAATGCAAGTGCAGCCACTTCACCATCATCAGTTGATTCAACAACTACAGGCTCACCATCTTGTGTTTCACCTTTAATATCTTCAACCTCTAAAGGAGAAGGCATATACATAGCAACAGCATCAAGTAAAGTTTGAACACCTTTGTTTTTGAATGCAGTACCACAAGTCATTGGAGTAATTGTCATATTTAAACAACCAGCTTTTAAACCTGCAACGATTTCGTCATTAGATAATTCACCCTCTTCAAGGTATTTTTCCATTAATTCATCATCAGCTTCAGCAGCAGCTTCAACCATTTGTTCTCTATAAGTTTCAGCTTGATCTTGTAAATCAGCTGGAATCTCTTCAATGTGGTAGTTAGAACCCATTTCAGCATCTTGATCCCAAACGATAGCTTTCATTTCCACTAAATCTACAACACCTTGGAAGTTTTCTTCTGCTCCAATAGGAATTTGAATAGGTATAGCATTTGACTTAAGTCTTTCATTTACTTGTTCTTCAACCATAAAGAAATCTGCACCAGTTCTATCCATTTTATTAACGAAAATCATTCTTGGAACTCTATACTTATTTGCTTGTCTCCAAACAGTTTCAGATTGTGGTTGAACCCCACCAACTGAACAGAATACAGCTACAGCACCATCAAGAACTCTCATAGATCTTTCAACTTCAATAGTAAAGTCAACGTGACCCGGAGTATCAATAATGTTAATCATTAATTCTTCGTTAGTTTTTGGGTGAGTCCAGTTACAAGTAGTAGCAGCAGAAGTAATTGTAATACCTCTTTCTTGCTCTTGTTCCATCCAGTCCATAGTAGCAGCACCATCATGAACTTCACCAATTTTATGCTCAACACCAGTATAGAATAAAATTCTTTCTGTTGTTGTAGTCTTACCTGCATCAATATGTGCAGCAATTCCGATGTTTCTTAATCTTCCTAGAGGAGTTTTTCTTGCCATCTTAATTGCCTACCATCTATAATGAGCAAATGCTTTATTAGCTTCTGCCATTTTATGCATGTCTTCTTTTTTCTTGAAAGAATTTCCTCTTTCATTAGCAGCTTCGAATAATTCGTTTGCTAATCTTTCATCCATAGTTCTTTCGTTTCTTTTTCTAGCCATGTCAACGATCCATCTAAGTGCTAAAGTTTGTCTTCTTTCGTTTCTAACTTCAACAGGAACTTGGTAAGTTGCTCCACCTACTCTTCTAGATTTTACTTCTAAAAGTGGTTTAACATTTTCAATTGCTTGTTCAAAAAGATCAATTCCTTTATCTTCACCTCTATTGTCAAGGTTTGCAATTGCACCATACATGATTTTTTGTGCTACAGATTTTTTACCATCTAGCATTACTGCATTGATAAATTTAGTTACTATCTTACTGTTGTAGATAGGATCAGCCATTACTTCTCTTACGGGAGCTTTTCTTCTTCTCATTTTCTAATCCTTCTACTTATTTCTTTGGTTTCTTAGTACCGTACTTAGATCTTGCAACAGTTCTGTTTGCAACACCAGCAGTATCTAAAGCACCACGAACAATATGATATTTAACACCAGGTAAATCTTTGATTCTACCCCCTCTTACTAGAACAATTGAATGCTCTTGAAGGTTGTGTCCTTCTCCACCAATGTATGAAATTACTTCAAAACCAGTAGTTAATCTAACTTTTGCAACTTTTCTTAAAGCCGAGTTAGGTTTCTTTGGTGTAGTTGTATATACTCTTGTACATACTCCTCTTCTTTGTGGACATTTTTCTAAAGCTCTTGAAGGAGATTTTTTAATCTGCTTTTTTCGCTCTTTTCTGATTAATTGATTAATCGTAGGCATTTCTTTCCTTTTTAATTTGGTTTGTAGCGATTGCTATGTAATAGACATAAAAAGCACGCTAGCGCTTCTCGATATTATAATTTAATATCAATACTACCTAATCTCAGAAGGTTACTCTGAAAAAAGTTCAGGATTATACCTAAAGTTATTTTAAAGTTAGATAAGTATCTATTTTAGTAAACTTTCTAATTTATATAGATTAATTAAGACTATTTTTATCTTCTTTTGATTATCATTCTTACATATCAAAAAAAGGATTTTTATTATGGCAAATATTGCTGAAATTAAAGAAAAATTATCAAATGTAAAATATCCAGGATTTACAAAATCAATTGTAGACTTTGGATTTTTAAAAGATGTTGAATTAAATGGAGACAATGCTGTAATCTTTTTAGACATTACATCAACTGCACCAGAAGTAGAAACAACACTTAAAGAAGACATTACAAAAGAAATGGCAATTTTAGGATTATCTGCAGAAATTCATGTTCAAAAACCTGCAGCTCCTCAACAACAAAGTAATTCACAAAGTGGTAAAAACATTACACCACAGGTAAAAAACTTTGTAATGGTTAGTTCAGGTAAAGGTGGGGTTGGAAAATCAACAACTTCTGTAAACTTAGCAGTTGCACTTGCAATGCAAGGTAAAAAAGTAGGATTATTAGATGCAGATATCTATGGTCCAAATATTCCACGTATGATGGGTATTGAAAAAGAAGAGCCACAAATTGTAGGTCAAAAAGTAATGCCATTTAGTGCTTATGGTGTATCTGTAATGTCTATGGGATCTTTAATGCAAGATGGTCAAGCTCTTATGTGGAGAGGTTCTATGGTTATGAAAGCTATTGAACAATTATTAAGAGATATATTATGGGAAGAATTAGATGTACTTGTAATTGATATGCCTCCAGGAACTGGTGATGCTCAACTTACTTTAGCGCAAAGTGTTCCTGTAACTTGTGGAGTAAACGTAACAACTCCTCAACAAGTTGCACTTGATGATTCAAGAAGAAGTTTGGAAATGTTTAAGAAGCTTCATATTCCTGTAGCTGGTATTGTTGAAAATATGTCAGGATTTATTTGTCCAAATTGTGATGAAGAATCTGATATTTTTGGTATGGGAACATGTGAAGATTTAGCAAAAGAATATGATACTCAAGTTCTTGGTAATGTACCAATTGAACCAACTATTAGAGTAGCAGGAGATGAAGGTAAACCAGTTGTTTACCATTACCCAGAATCTGCAACTGCAAAAAGATATCTTCTTGCAGCTGAAAAACTATGGGAGTCAGTAGAAGCTAGCGATGCTGATAATTCAGGTATTCAACCTACTACACCTCCAGGTGTTAGTGCTTGTAGTGCATAACATACTTTAGAGATACTTTAAAAAGTATCTCTAAAAATAAATTATTTTAATTCAGTAATTTCTGAAGTTTCTACACTTTTTGCTTTTTCATTAGAATCATTTTTTACTTCAACTTCATTCCAAGAACCATATAAATTATCTAAATCTTTTATAGTCTCACTTCCAACATTATGGTATCTTAAATAAGATATGATATTTTGATAATGATCTTTATCAAATTTGATCTCTAGATTTGTATTCTCATCGTATACTCTTACATGTGCGACTTTATATAGATTCCTAATTTTAAGTCCTTGAATATTTAATGATGTTTTGTAAAATATAACAATTTCTCTTTCATCAATCATCGTACCTTTTAATCCAGAAGTTGTAATAATTTTTAATGATTTAATTTTAGAATTTGAATCAAGATAATCAACTTTTTGATCTGCAACTAGTTTATTTTCTTCATCAATAAGTAAATCTAACTTAATTACTTTATTTTCTTTAGCATATTGTCCATTAAGATTTATAGTAAATTCTTGCGAGAATAAACTAGAGGCTATAAATAATGTACTCAATAATATTTTTTTCATACTTATCCTTTTTATATTAATTTGATATAATAGTATCATAATAATCATTAGGAGGTAAAATTTGTTAAGTGATAGAAACTTCATTAATATAGCAAAAGAATTAGCAACAGCTTCCAAGTGTGTATCCAAACAAGTAGGTGCTGTTATTGTAAAAGATGGAAGAATTCTATCTACAGGATATAATGGAACTCCACCTGGCCATACTAATTGTTGTGATCATTGGAATGGCAAATATACTAAAGATCATCATGAATGGTCAAAAACTTATGAAATACATGCCGAAATGAATGCAATAATTTGGGCTGCTAGAGAAGGTATTAGTATAGAAG
>JABJGE010000049.1 GCA_018662405.1 Campylobacteraceae bacterium | reverse complement strand
GGTATACCTACTGTTGCCATTCCTCCAGCTACTATTTTAGCTCCTAATGTTTCTGGGCTAAATGCTATCAATAAAATGAATGCATAATAAACCGTTAACATTGTAATTGTTAATTTCCAAGCAAATGAACTTCTTTCAGAAATAAGTTTCTGATATGAAGGATTTGACTTGATCTTTTCTACCATTGAATTATCCACAATAATCTCCTTTTTTAATATAGATTTTATTGTATATCTTGAAAATAGCATGAAGATAGCATCTGGACATAAAAATGACAAAATATATAAATTAGAGGTATATAAAATATTTTGTTACAGAAAGTAGCATTGTTATAGCATTGGAGTAAATCCAGTAAGTATTAGTTGAAATAAAAATTTATTCTATTATTAAAATAAGTTTTTCATATATATAAGATCCTACAATTTATTTTGAATAATTATAATATTTATTTGTAGCTCTTATATAGCATTTAAAGAATTAACTCCAAGTATATTTAAATGTTGTTTTACAGTTTTTTGAACTAACATCTATCTTGACATTATTAACTTTACAAATACTTTCTATAATACTAAGTCCTAATCCAAATCCACCTCTACTTTTATTTTCTCTATAATATTTTTTAAATAATTTATTTACATCAATAATAGTATCTCCTGTATTTGTAATTTTAAGTACAGTTTTTGAACCTTCACGTGATAAATTTATAATTACTTCTGAATTAACATAGCTATATTTTATTGCATTAGATATTGAATTATCAATTATTCTTTGTAATTCTGTTTCATTAAATTGTATACTTACTTTCTCTTCCATATTTGCTACAATATTTATACGATTTCCAATTGCTACTTGATCAAAAAAATCTATTCTATCTTCTAATATTTTAGAAAAAGAAAGTAGTCTTTTTGGATATTCAATTCTTTCTTTTTTAATTGTATAGCTTAAATCATTATAACTATTATGTATAACTTTTGCACCAGCTTCTATCTTTGATAAATATTTATTTTCTCCAAATTTTAATTTAAATAAATCAATATTTGTAATAATAATACTAAGAGGAGTATTAATTTCATGAATTGATGTTGTAATAAATTGATTCTGCTTTTTAACTAAATCTTTTGAAAATTCTTCACTTTTTTTTAGTTTTTTTGTTCTTTGAATTACTTTGTCTTCTAGATTTCTATTTAAGTCTTGTAATTCATTTCTCATATCATTAATATATTTTGATATAAATTTAAACTCAAGAAAACTTAACATGTTGTTATCAATGGTATCTAAACTAGAAAGGCTATTTTGAATAAATCTAAGATCATCACTAATAATTGTTGTAAAATATTTATATACTAAAATACTAATTGAAAATAAAATAATTGAGAATATTAAGATTTGAGTTATAAACTTGATAATTTTATTTTTATAATCTTCTTTTTTTTGAACTAACACATCTTGTATATTATCTAAATATACACCTGTACCTATCATCCAATTTAATTTATTAAAAGAAATAGCGTATGAAATTTTAGGTGACATAACATTTGTTATTGGTTTATTCCAAATATACTCTACATAACCTCCATTATCCTGCTTTGATATATCAATTAATTCTTTAATTACTTTTTTACCATTTTTATCTGTAAAGTCTATTAAATTTTTTCCAGCATTTTGTTTTAAGATTGGATCGGCAATATTTATACCATTAAAATCATATATAAATATATATCCTGTACCATCACCTTTATTTCTCATCTGTTCAATTGCATCAACAATTTCTAATGTAAGTTCTTTTTCTGATTTTATATTATTATTTTTATTATATTTATATTCTATATATCTTAAGGCTCTTAATGTTTCATTTTTAATAAAATTCTTTTGTTTTTCTACATAATTATTTTCAATTTGCTTTATTTCTGTTTTATATTCTAAGTATGTATTGTAAAGTAATATTGATGTGAATAGTACTGTAAGTAATGCGATAAATGCTAAACTTATTTTATGTATATGATTTATACTTTTATTTTTAAATAATTTTTCAATTTTCATAATTCTCTCTTTTTTATTAAAAATTTGGCATAAAAAAAGCCCCAATTAAGGGGCTTATGGACTCTTAAAGAATATTACAGTCTTGACTCATATCGTCTTAACATGTATAGTTTCTTAAGCATTTTTTTCTTAGCGTTTATTTTTTGTTTCTTACGGATTTCCGTCATTGGCTCAAAATATCTTCTAGCTCTAGTTTCAGTTACAATAAGACTTCTGTCACATTGCTTCTTAAACCTTCTGTATGCTTCGTCAAACGATTCTTCAGATTTAACTCTAATGCCTGGCATTAAAATCACCACCTTTTTCTAAAATTTAACTAATGTTGCCATTAGCCTTGGTATGCATTATACATAAATAAACTTAAAAATGATACAATTACAAATATAACAAAAGGAATCAAATGAAGTTAACACACCTAGATGAACAAGATAGACCAAAGATGGTAGATGTATCAGATAAAAACAATACAACAAGAATTGCAATTGCAAGTGGTATTATTTCTATGAGTACAGAAGCATTTATAAATGTAACATCAAATATCAATAAAAAAGGACCAGTAATTCAAACTGCTGTAATTGCAGCAATACAAGGTGCTAAAAAAACTCCTGATTTAATTCCAATGTGTCATCCTCTTTTACTTACTGGTGTAAATTGTGATGTAGAACAATTAGATGATTTACCTGGATTTAAACTTACTGTAACTACAAAACTATCAGGTCAAACTGGAGTAGAAATGGAAGCATTAACAGGTGTTAGTGTTGGTTTACTTACAATTTATGATATGGTAAAAGCAATTGATAAAGGTATGATCATTTCAAATGTACAATTAGAAAATAAAAGTGGTGGTAAAACTGGTGATTTTAATAGAGAACAATTATAAATGATTAATTTAAACGATCATAAGCTTGAATTAGACTATCCTTGTAATTGGAAATATAAATTAATAATTCGTCAAGAGATAGATATTAAAATTATAATGAATGAAACTTTAGGCAAAAGAGAACATAATGTTTCAAAAGCAAATACAAGCAGTAAAGGTAAATTTACTAGCCATCAAGTAGAACTATTAGTTCATAATGAAGATGATCGAAAAGAACTACATAGAATTTTCCATTCACATAAAGACGTGAAGATGATAGTTTAGGATATATATGTCAGATATAATTTTTGAAAACAATTTAATAAAAGTAGAAATAGAACCATCACAAATACCATGGTTAAAAATATTTACACAAGAACCTATAAAAGAATTTAGTATGTGTGATAAGCATCTAAAACAAATGATTTGGGAAGCTACAGATATTATAGAAAAACAAATGCTTCAATATTTTCAATGTGATAAAATAAATATTGCATCATTTGGAAACTATATGCCTCATGTACATTTTCATATTATGTCAAGATTTAAAAATGACAACTATTTTCCAGAACCTATGTGGGGTGAACAACAAAGAGATAATAACTTAGTATTACCTCCATTAGAACCATTTTACAATGCTGTTGCATTGAATTTAAGAAGTTTATAAATACTTTTTAGATAAAATCCAATTTCCAAAATAAATTAATACAAGGAAACAAAATGTTAGAAGGTATACTTAGAGATAGTATCGCAAAACAAAGCACAAAACAACTTAGACGAGATGGTTATCTAATTGCTAACATTTACGGAAAAGGGCTTGAGAATATCAATGCTGCATTCAAAGTAAATGATTTCATTAGATTTATGAAGAAAAAAACTGAACTTGCTTTTGAAGTAAGTATTGGTGGAGTTACAAAAAAAGTAGTAGTACAAGAGTACCAAAGACACCCTGTAACAGGAGACTTTTTACATGTAGATATGATGGTTGCACAAGATAATGTTGTAGCTACTTATAAAGTACCTGTAACTACTGAAGGTATTGCCATAGGTCTTAAAAATAAAGGTCTTTTAGCATTCCATAGAAAAAGAGTTGAAGTTAAAGCTGATTATAAAAATCTTCCTAGCTCATTCCACTTTAATGTAACTGATCTTAATACTGGTGATAACTACTTAGTAAGAGATTTAGATTTACCAGCTGGTGTTGAATGTTTCTTAGACCCAAGAGTTCCAATCGTTGGTATAATTAAATCTAAGTAATAAACTTATGTTTTTAATTGCAGGTCTTGGGAATCCTGGCGAAAAATATTCTCACAATAGACATAACATTGGATTTTTAATTATCGATAAGATAATTAAAAATCTGACAACTAACAATATAAACAATCCAAACTTTAAATCAATTTGTTATAAAGCACCAAACACAATATATGCAAAACCACAAACTTTTATGAACTTATCTGGTGAATCAATAATTGCAATCGCAGATTATTATGATATTTCAAATGATAATATTATAATAATACACGATGATATAGATCTTGAATTTGGTAGTTTAAAATTTAAAATTGGTGGTGGTCATGGTGGTCATAATGGCTTACGATCAATAGACTCTCACTGTGGTAAAGATTATATTAGAGTAAGAGTTGGTGTTGGAAAACCAAGTTCTAAAAGTGATGTAGCTAATTTTGTATTATCTGATTTTTCAAAAGAAGAATTCAAAGAATTAAATGATACTATTATAAATCATACTATAAAAGCAATTGAAGATATTAAAAAAACTAATGATTTAACACAAATTAAATCAACATATACACTAAGTGTAAAAAAGAAAGATAAGTAAATGAATATTCTTACAAAGTATTTAATATTTAAATATACCAAGTTTTTCTTTATTGTATTTTTTTCACTTGAAATGTTTTTTGTAGGTATGGATCTATTGCAAAATGTAAACTCATTACCACAATCAGCAAATCTACAACTATTGTATATACTTTACAATGGATTCTTTATCTTATCAATAGTATTACCACTTTCACTTGTATTTGGATGGATTATATTAGTAATTAATCTTATTAAGAATAATGAATTTGTAGCATTTTATTCAATAGGTGTAACAAAACAACAACTAATCAAACCAATATTATTTATGGCATTAATCATAACATTATTATTCATAGCAATACAATCAACTCCACTTGCATATTCAGAACAACAAAAGAAGAAAATACTAAGTGGAGACTATTTTGTAAATACAAAGGAAAATATATTTCTAAAATATAATGATTATTTTGTTTATTTTAAAAAACTTTATCCTTTAGAAAAAAGAGCTGAAGGTGTTAGTATTTATCATATACAAAATGAAGACTTAATTGAAACTACAATCGCAAAGTCTGCATACTTTCAAAATGACAAATGGTACGCTACAGATGCAAAAATAATTACCAAACCATCAAAACTGGATTGGGATAGCAGTAAACTTGATATTCGTCATGAAAAATTTTTATATACACTAGAAGGTTTTAAACCAAAAATACTTGATAATGTATATAGTGTAAAAACAAACTATTCAATCATAGATGCCATGCATGCATTTATATTATTATATAAACAAGATCTAGATACAACAATAATTAGAAATACTTTGTATTACAATATTCTTGTGCCATTTTTTGTCTTACCAGCAATACTTATAATTTTTCTATATAGTTCAATTAGTAATAGATTCTTTAATGCTAACAAGTTTTCATCATCTGCTATTGCTTTAACATTAGGACTTTGGGGTATATTATTTTTTCTAAATAAATTATCTGCTGGATCAATAGTAATTCCTGAGATTGCATTATTGATTCCACTAATAATATTATTTGTATTCACATATTCTTTATATAAGAAAAAACGTAATATTATATGATTAATAAAATAAAAGCATATGGAATTGCTATTTATATAAAAAAAAATAACTCTACTAAACTATTATTATGTAAATCTATAAATAGTAATACTAAATGGGGCTTCTTAAAAGGTGTTGAAGACGATAATGATTTAACACCTAAGCAAACTGCTCAAAGAGAATTTGAAGAAGAATCAGGTATCTATATTCAACAAAATTTACTTACCAAATATTTTTATCAAGAAAATGAAGATAAGGATATTGGTATATACTTAGTAAATGCAAGTAAATTAGATTATATTAATAAGTTTTTTAAAAATGATTATTTATTGGAAAAATATTTATGTGATGAAAATGAGATAGTAAAATTATTTGATATACATAAACTTCCCCCTTTTAAGAAAAAGCAAATAAAATTATTATCTCATATTATAGATTATTTAGAAAAGGATATATTATGAGAAATCAACCAAAATATAGTTTTTTTAAAAATACAAGCTATGCACTCAATGGTCTAAAAGATCTATTAACAACTGAGACATCATTTAAGATAGAAATAATATTAGCTTTTATACTAACTCCTATTATTATAATATTAGATACAAGTTTAGTATATAAATTATTAATGTTTATATCTTTAATGATGGTACTTATAGCAGAAGTAACGAATAGCGCAATTGAACGAGCAGTAGACCTAGTAACACTAGAACATCATCCTATGGCAGGACGAGCAAAAGATGTAGGTAGTACGATTGTATTTTTAAGTATTATAATGTGTGTTGTTGTGTGGGGATTTATACTTTTAGATATTTTCTAAAGTAAAGAAGTATTTTAAAATAAATAGTAGTAATAAAAAATTATAGTTTTATACTAATGCAAGGCAAAAGCTTGTGTAGTTTACTTATGTAAACAATCAAGCTTTTAACACAGCAGTAGTGTGAAAGTGTATTTTTTTATACGTTTACTTCTACTACATTGTGGTTAAGACCTAAATCTTCTGGAGCAATTCCTAAAGCAATTCCTACCATTTGTGGTAAGTGTAGTACTGGAATATTTACTTCTCTTCCAATCTCTTTAGAAATACCATGTTGTTGAACATCCATTCTTAAGTGACATAAAGGACATGGTGTTACCATAACATCGGCATTGTTATCAATTGCATCTGTCATAGCTGCACCACTTAGTCTATTTGCAGTAGTAGGATTTTGTAATTCTACATGGAAACCACAACATTTATTCTTAGATTCATAATCTACTGGATTACCACCAAGTGCTGATACAAGATTATCTAAAGAAACTGGTTTATATGGGTTCTCTGCACCATTTGTTTTATTTTGTAAGTGACTTGGTCTAATATTATGACATCCATAGAATGATGCGATATTAGTATCTGTCATTGGTTTTGTTACTTGATCTTGAATCTTATCATATCCATAATCATCTTGTAATGCATATAGGAAATGTTTAACTGTTGCTGTTCCTTTATATTCAAGACCTACTTCTGCTAATTTTTCATTTACTTTTGCTTTTAATACAGGATCATTATCTAATCTATCTTTTGTTAAAGATGTATTTAATTGACAAGTATTACAAATTGTAACCATATCAAGACCTAGTTTCTCAGCATAACAAATATTTCTAGCATTTAATACTAGTGATAACATATCATCAAAGTCTTGTAAATGAGAAGCTCCACAACAAGAAGCTTCATCTAATAATACTAATTCAATTCCTAATTTATCAGCAATTGCCATAGTTGATTTTAATAATTCAGGAGTAGATTCTCTTGCAGTACAACCTGTGTATAAAGCATATTTTAATTTTTCCATTATTTACCCCTAAAACTTTGATGTTGAAGTAATTTCAACTAATTTTTTAATTTCATCTAAATTCTTAGATTTTGGCATATTCCAAGGCATTACAATTTTACCTTTTTTAAACATTTCAATTGCTTCTGGTATATGCTTCATTACACCAATATTACCTTCAGAGTATCTTACTAGTTCACCCTCATCAAGAATACCATGCTTCATAATTGACCATTTAAATCCAACTGCATGTCTTACTGCAACATCATTGTTAGCTTTACCTAATTCAAATACTTGATTATGTAATTTTGTAATCTTTCCAATTGGATCTAATTCTTTTGGACATGCCTCAGCACATTCATTACATTTAACACAATCCCAAATTCCTGATCCTAATTGATTAACATCATCTAATCTTGATTCATGTGCAGTATCTCTTGAATCTGAATTAAATCTCCAAGCTTTTACTAATGCAGCTGGTCCCATATATTCAGGGTTAACTGAAACTGCAGGACATGAGTAGAAACAATTACCACATTGGATACAGTAATCAGCTTCATCAATTTTTTCATTCTCTTCAATTGATACAATATTCTCTTCAGTTGGGAATTCTTCAATATCAGCAACTAAATATGGTTGTACTGAATTATATTTATTCCAGAAGTTTTCTTTATCAATAACCATATCTTTATATGCTCTTTTCATATCTTGAGGTTCAATAGTTAATTCTTCCCCAAAAAGTTCTACTAAATCAGATACTCTATCTTTACATGCTAAAGTTGCTTTTCCATTTACTTTTACTGCACAAGAACCACAGATACCATGTCTACAAGATCTTCTGTAAGAAAAACTTCCATCATGTTCCCATTTAATTCTATTCATTACATCAAGTACAAGTTCGTCTGAATTTACATTCATCTCAAAAGTATCATAATGAGGTAAGTAGTCAGTTTCTTTATTAAATCTAAATACTTTAAATTTTAATTTTTGTGTATTATTACTCATCATTAACTCCTAGTATGTTCTTTCTGCTAATTCATGATTACCAAGAACAACATCCATATATTCAGTAGATAGTTCTCCATTTTCATCCATATATGTCATAGTATGCTTTAAGAAGTTTTCATCATCTCTTGTTTGGAATTCTTCTCTGTAATGTGCACCACGACTTTCTTTTCTTAAAATTGCACCCTCTACAATAAATGCAGAGAAATCAATCATATGACCAAGCTCTACAGCTTCTTGTAAATCTGTATTATAAATTTTTGAATCATCATCAATTCTTACATCAGCAAATCTAGTTTTTAAATCTTTTAAAATCTCTTTTTGTTTCACTAAAGATTCTTCAGTTCTAAATACACCTGCATTATCAGTCATTGATTGTTGTAATTCATCTCTTAGTGCAGGTACTCTTTCATTTCCACTTGATGTTCTGATTTTCTCAAGTCTTGCAATCGCAGCACTTGAATCTTCAGTTTTTGCATCTTTAAATTCAATACCAGCTTTAACATCAGTAACTATTGATTGACCTACATGTCTTCCAAAGAATAATGCTTCAAGTACTGAGTTTGCTCCAAGTCTATTTGCACCATGTACAGATACACAAGCACATTCACCAGCAGCATAGAAACCTTCTACTAGTTCTGTTGTATTTTTTCTAACATGACCATCAACATCACAAGGGATTCCACCCATTGAATAATGTGCAGTAGCAGCAATAGAGATTGGTTCTTCAATCATATCTTGACCTAAGAACGTAATTGCTAAATCTCTTAATTCTGGTAATTTAGAATTAATTAAATCTGCACCTAAGTGAGTAAGATCAATATGAACATGATCTTTATTTTCACCACATCCTCTACCTTCTAAAATTTCTTGAGTAATAGCTCTTGAAACAACATCTCTTGATGCAAGCTCTAGTTTATTTGGAGCATATTTTTCCATAAACCTTTCTCCCAAAGAATTATAAAGAATACCACCCTCACCTCTAGCTGCCTCAGAAATAAGTACACCAGATCCAGCAATTCCTGTTGGATGAAATTGTACAAACTCCATATCTTCTAACGGTAATCCATGACGAGCTACAATTGAAAGTGCATCACCTGTATTTGCATGTGCATTTGAATTAATTTTAAATGCTCTACCATATCCACCAGTAGCAAACATAACAGCTCTAGCATTAAATATCATTGGTTTAGAGTCAACTAAGTCATAAGCAAATACACCATTTACTTTTCCATCTTCATAGATTAAATCAGATACATAGTATTCATCTTTAAAATCAACACCATCTCTATGAGCTTGCTCATAAATTGTTTGAAGTAATGTAATACCTGTTCTATCTTTTGCATAACAAGCTCTTGGACTTGATTGACCACCAAATGGTCTTTGAGCAATTTTACCTTCTTCATTTCTAGAGAAGACCGCCCCCATTTTTTCTGCCCATCTAATTGTTTCAGGAGCTTTTGAACACATTAATCTAATAGCATCTTGGTCACCTAAGTAATCACTACCCTTAACTGTGTCAAACTCATGTAGATCAATACTATCTTCTGCACTTAAAGCGGCATTAATACCACCTTGAGCTGCACCTGAATGTGATCTTAATGGGTGTAGTTTAGTTAATACACATACGCTAAGTCCTGCGTGTGCAGCTTCCCTCGCAGCAGCACAACCAGCAAGTCCTGCCCCTACGATTACAACATCATACTTATGAATTGGAATACTCATTATATTTTTCCTTTTATAAATTTACATATTTTGCTTAATTATACAAAAAAAATTAAAAAACTAGTTTAAACTATTATAATCAATCGTTATCCAAACTATATAGTGTTACTATTGTAAGCATGGTTTTGTATAACTTAAAATTATAATAAGACCAGATTAATAAATATACATAAAAGATTTAGATAGTATACAATTATGAACAAAGAAAACTATTTTATAAAACAATTTAAAAAAAGTAAAATTATTGGAGATGATGGAGCTGTAATAAAACACTCATCGTCAAAACAATTAGTATATAGTGCTGATGCTTTTTTTGAAAATGTACATTTTAAAAGATCATGGATGAGCTTAAAACAAATTGCACAAAAATCTATGCTAGTAAATATAAGTGATGCAATTGTAATGAATGCTACTCCTAAATATGCACTTTTAACAGTAGCAATACCTCCTCATTTTGATAAAAAAGAATTAAAACAATTAGCCTCTGGATTTAAAAAAGTTGCAAAACAATACAATATAGAAATAATTGGAGGAGATACAGTATCAAATGAAAAGCTTGATATATCTATTACAATCATTTCTACTACAAACAATCCAATATATAGATCTGGTATAAAAAAAGACCATATACTTTGCTATACAGGTACATTAGGTTCTGTAAAAAAAGATTTAGAAAAAGCTTTGGAAGGTAAAACTATTTCTAAAAAATCTAAATTTATTAAACCAAAACTTAATCCAAAATTCTTTTACGCTATATCTAAATATATTAGTGCAGCTATGGATATTTCAGATGGACTTGGGTTTGAACTTCAAAGATTAAGTAAAATTAATAATATTGGATTTGAATTTACTAATGAAATTTCAAAAGAGGTTATGTGCAGTGGAGAAGAGTATGAAATTCTTTTTTCATTTAATAAAAAGCATCTATCCAAAATAAAAGAATTAGCAAAACAACACAATGTAAAATTAAATATATTTGCTACAGCAAATAACAAAAAATATAAACACAACTGTAAGGAACACCATTTTGAAAAATAACCAACACTATTTATCACATAGTAGTATCGATGTATACTTCAAACAATCAAAGGAAGATTTTGTAGTTACAGAAATTCCACTTTATGAATTCACAGGAGATGGTGAACATCTTATTATAAAATTTAGAAAAAAAGATTTAACAACATGGGCAGCATTAGAAATATTTGCTTCATATGTAGGATGTAAAACTAGAGATATTGGATATGCAGGATTAAAAGATAAAAATGCAATGACTATTCAACATATCTCCATTCATAAACAATATGAAGACAAATTAAAAAAATTTGAACATAATCAAATTAAAATACTTGAAACAACATATCACAACAATAAAATTAAAATTGGTCACTTAAAAGGTAATAACTTTTTTATTAGATTAAAAAGAGTACTTACAAAAGATGTAAGAAAATTAGAATCAGTATTAGGAAGTATTGCAACTCACGGTATTGCAAACTATTTTGGCTTCCAAAGATTTGGTATTGATGGAGACAACTATAAAAAAGGTGAAGCAATTATTGCTGGAACTTTAAAAGAACGAAATAAAAAATTAAGAACAATGTACTTAAATGCTTATCAAAGTTATGGATTTAATAAATGGCTTAGTAGAAGAATTGAAATTAGTAAACTAATAGAAACATTTGAACCAAAACAATTAGAAGAAATGCTAAATATTCCACTTGAAGAATTAAAACTTATGAAAAGCCAAGAACACCCATTTAAAATAATGCAAGGTGAATTAATGAGTCATTATCCATTTGGTAGAATATTCTGTGCAGAAGATTTAGTAAGTGAAGCAGAAAAATTCAATCTAAGAGATAGAGTTCCAACAGGACTACTTACAGGTAAAAAAACAAAAAAGCCAGAAGCAACAGCATTAAAGTTTGAAGAAGAGTTAATCGAAACTTCAAACTTTTTAGATGGAGCTAGAAGATTTGCATGGATTTTTCCTTCAGATGTAAATAGTGAATATAAAGAAGAAAAAAATCATTTTGAATTATCATTTACACTTCCAAAAGGTAGTTATGCTACAGAAGTTATACGAGAACTGATACATTAATATAATAAAATACTTCACGCAAGCCCTATTCTTAAGCATATTAATTAAAGAAGATAAATTTTATCTTCTTTATTGATCTAAATCAAGATAAAATTTGTCTTCTTTTGATAAACTTCCAATATCAAAACAAAAAAAGGAAAACAAATTATGAAAAAAACATTATTACTTATTACTATTACAGGTGCTTTATTAACACTAAATGCAAAAACAACTACAAACTATTCAGATGTACATGATATTAAAGATTCAAAAAGCAATGTATCTACAAAATATATAGAAATCCATGATACAAAGAACTCTATATCTAAAACATATAGACAAGGTAAATAAAAAATTATTTTTATTACTTCTATAAAATAAGTCTATTACAATGGTGATTTGATTTCTCTCTCCATCATTTCACTATTGTATTAGACTTTTTTATTTATACATTTCATTCTAAAGAAACATTTTAGTATAATCACTATAATTAAAAGAATCAAAGGAACTTGATGATAGTTGGATTAGAAGGAAAAGTTGAAAGAAAAGAACCAACTTTCTTACATATAAATGTAAATGGAATAATATATGAAGTATTTACTTCTATAAATTGTAGCTCATCAATCACTACAGAAACAATCAAAATCAATACAACACATATAATCAAAGAAGAATCATCTTCACTTTATGGATTTACAGATACTAATGAACAAAAACTTTTTAACACAGTTATAAAAATCAATGGAGTTGGTCCAAAAGTAGCACTAGCCATTTGTAGTACATTTACACCTACAACTTTCTCTCAAATTGTAACTGACAAAAATGTAGATATGCTAAAAAGAGTTCCAGGAATTGGTCCTAAAGGTGCAAGTCGTATTTTAGTAGAGCTAAGTGGATTTGTTGTAGATGGTGAAGCTTCAAATGATCCTTTAATTGGAAATAAAAATGAAGCAGCTATGGCACTTGAATCACTTGGATTTAAAAAAGATGTTATAACAAAAGCTTTAAACGGTTGTAACGGCACAACAACAGGTGATCTTGTAAAAGAAGCCTTAAAAAAATTACAAAAATAGGATTATAAATATTATGACTTTAGGAATTATATTTGGAAGTAAAAGTTTTGAACATGAGATAAGCATAGTAAGTGCAATTACAATGAAAAAAGTATTAAAAAATACTCTTGAATACATTTTCATAGATCAACATAGAGACTTTTATCATATTCCAGCATCTAAAATAAATTCAAAATTATTTTCTAGTGGGGAATATAAGAAATATGATAAACTTCAAATATCTCAGGGTGGATTTTTCAAATCTTCACTTTTTGGACAAAAGAAACTTGATATTGATACTATACTTAATCTAACTCATGGTGGAGATGGAGAAGATGGTGTACTTGCAAGTTTATTTGAATTTTTCAATATTCCATTTATAGGTCCACGAAATACTGCTTGTGTTGTATCATGTGATAAATATATTACAAAGCAATACGCATCATCTATTAATGTAAAAACATTACCATGTGAATATTTTCATAAAGATGATAAAGTTAGTGTAGAAAAATATCCAGTTATTATAAAGCCTACAAAGTTAGGAAGTAGTATTGGAGTATCTATTGTAAAATCTGCTGATGAACTAGACTATGCACTTGATGTTGCTTTTGAGTATGATGATACAATTATCATAGAACCTTTTATCAATGGCGTTAAAGAATATAATCTTGCTGGAGCTAAAATTGGCAACAATGAGATTCAATTCTCAATCATCGAAGAACCACAAAAAGAGGAATTTTTAGACTTTGAAAAAAAATATATGGATTTTAATAGAACTCAACAGGTTTTAAAAGCCAATATTAGTGATGAATTAATATCACAATTAAAAGATAATTTCATTAAGGTATACAACAATACATTTGATGGTAGTTTAATTAGATGTGATTTCTTTGTAATTGATGATGAAGTATATTTAAATGAAATTAATCCTATTCCTGGATCAATGGCAAATTATCTATTCGATGATTTTAATACACTAATAAACCAAATTTCAAAATACTTACCAAAACAAAAAGATATTAAAATTGATTACACTTATGTTAATCAAATACAATCAGCAAAAGGAAAATAGAATATGCCTAAAATTAATTACGAACAATCTTTAGATATTTTAAATAATATAAAAATTGACAACTTACCAACTCAAAAGTTATTTATAACAGATGCTATTGATAGAATATTAGCTAATGACATTATAGCTGATCATAATCTTCCTGCATATCCAACTTCAGGAATGGATGGATACGCAGTACAACACAAAGATTTAGAATCTGGAAAAATAAAAATTATTGATTTTAATCCAGCTGGAACTGTAGTAGAATCAGACGTAATTAGTGGAGTTTGTATTAAAACATTTACAGGTTCACTTATGCCAAAAGGTAGTGATACTTTAATTCCTATTGAAAATGTAACAGTAGATGGTGACACAATTATCATTAATGAAGCTGTTCCTTTTGGATTTGCAACAAGAGCTGTAGGTGAGAGTTATAAAAAAGATGAAATACTTATTACAAAAGGTGCAAAAATAGGATATGCAGAAGTTGGAGTAATGGCAAGTTTAAATATCTCTCAAGTAGCTGTTTTTGTTCAACCAACTGTTGCAATTGCTAGTACAGGTAGTGAAATATTAGATCTTGGTGAAGAGCAAACAAATAAAGCACAAATTAGATCTTCAAATCACTTAACACTTGAAGCAATAGCAAAACAAAATGGTGCAAATGTACATCAAATGGGTGTAGTAGAAGATGATAGAAAATCAATCACAAGTCTTTTGGAAAATGCCTTACAAAATGCAAATATTGTTGTAACAACTGGTGGAGTGTCTGTTGGTGATTATGATTATGTAAAAGATATTATCAAAGATGAATTAGGTGCAACTGTACTATTTCAAGGTGTAAATATTAAACCAGGTCAACATATACTTTTTGCAAGAAAAGGTGATAAGTTTATTATTGGTCTTCCTGGCTTTGCATACAGTTCTACGGTTACATTTATGCTTTATGTATTACCTCTTATTTATAAATTCTCAGGATCAAATAAAGAGCTTGAGATATTAAAAGCTAAACTTACAGAAGATTTTAAAAACAAAACATTTAAAACTATTTTCACTGCTTGTAACCTTACAAATAATCATGGTACTTATGAAGTTGATTTTAAAGGTAAAAAGCAAGGTACAAGTGCAATTCTTACAAATATGCTTGATAACTGTGGTCTACTTTATCAAAAAGAAGGAAGTGATAGTTTAAATGCAGGCGATACTGTAGAAGTTATTAGAATCTAAGGTAATAAATAATGGCAGTAAAACAAATCTTATTTGAAAATAATACTTTTGACATATCTTATGAAATAATAAATCCAAGTAAGAAAAATACAATAGTATTTTTACATGGATGGGGATCAAATAAAGAGATTATGAAGCAAGGATTTGTAGATAAATTCAAATACTTTAAACATATTTATATAGATATGCCAGGATTTGGTAAAAGTTCATGTGATGTAGTTTTAAATACAAAAAAGTATGCAAGTATTATGAAAATATTTTTAGATACTCTAAATATCAAACCAACAATAATAGCCGGACATTCATTTGGTGGAAAAGTATCCACACTACTAAATCCAAAGAATTTAGTATTACTTAGTTCTGCTGGAATAGTTGAAGAAAAAAATGCCAAAACATTACTCACAATTAAAATGGCAAAAGTATTTAATAAATTTGGCTTAGGAAAAGTAACAAAACTTCTTAGAAGTGGTGATGTAAATATGATGGATGAAAACATGTATGAAACATTTAAAAATGTTGTTGATGAAGAGTTTAATAAAGAGTTTAAAAAATACAAAGGCAATGCTTTATTATTTTGGGGTGATACAGATACAGCTACGACACTAAGCTCTGGTAAATTGATTCATTCTCTAATAGAAAATTCAAAATTTAAATCATACGATGATGATCACTATTTTTTCTTAAGAAATGCAGATGATATTGAAAAGGAAATATTAAATGGAATACATTAATATTATTACAATTATTTTATTAACAATGATACTTGGATGGTATCTAATTACAAATCTTCAATGGTATAATTATCAAATACAAAGAGTAGTAACCAAACACCATAAAAAACAATGGCATCTATTTTATTTTATAGTTCCATTTACTCTATATTATTTTCTTGATAATGCTTATTTTCAAATCTATTTTTATATTATTCATCTTCCTGCATTTTTATATTGGTATATGAAACTTGATAGAAAACTTGTATTTACTATGAGAGTAAAAAGATTCTTAGCAATATTATTATTTATAACACTAGCTGTATTAGTACTATGCTTAAGTAGTCAATCTTGTGAAAAAGCTGGTGTATTAATTCCATTATTATTTACTTATGCTATTACTACTGCATTAGAATTAATATTTCTTCAAAGATTTAAAGCACAAGCAAAAGAAAAATTGAAAGCAAGAAAAGACCTTAAAGTTATTGCTATTACTGCTTCATTTGGAAAAACATCTATAAAAAATTATCTTCATCAAGTATTATCAGAGAAATTTAAAACATATATGACACCTAGAAGTGTTAATACTATTAATGGATTAATCAAAGATGTTAATGTAGATTTACCAAACAATATTGATATATATATTGCAGAAGCTGGAGCTAGAAAAGTAGGTGATATAGCAACTATTAGTAAATTTCTAGAGCCACAGTATGCAATTATAGGGAGTGTTGGAGAACAACATATTGAATATTTTAAAACACTTGATAATATTATATATACAAAGATGGAACTTTTAGAATCTCCACGATTAGCACATGGTTTTGTACATGATTCTGTACCTATTTTAGATTATGATACGATCACAAAATTCCCTAATAATCTTAAAGTTCTAAAATCAGATCTTGATGGAATTGAATTTTCAATTGATATTGAAGAAAAGACAGAAATATTTAAAGCTCCTATTTTAGGATCATTTAATGCCATAAATTTATGTGCAGTTATATTAATGGCTCATAAACTTGGTATGAGTATAGATCAAATTAAAAAAGCATTTTATAGTCTTAAAGCTGTAGACCATAGATTACAAAAAATAGAAGCTGGTGGTAAAATAATACTTGATGATAGTTTCAATGGAAACTTAGAAGGTATGCTTGAAGCTGTACAAATTAGCTCAACTCACAAAGGACGAAAAGTAATTATTACTCCAGGTCTTGTAGAATCTACAGATGAAGCAAATACAACATTTGCAAAAGCTGTTGATGAAACATTTGATATTGTAATATTAACAGGAAGTTTAAATATAGATATATTATCACAAAATATATCTAATAATAAAATTATTATCTTAAAAGATAAAGCAAATATGGAAGATATATTATCAGAGCATACACAAGCAGGTGATCTAATATTATTTGCAAATGATGCACCTAATTTTATATAAGGAAAGAATATGGAAAGATTATATAGCCCATGGCGAAGCGAGTATGTTAGTACACATAAAAATATAGATGGTTGCGTATTTTGCCACATTACTAATAATCCAGATGATTCTGAAGACTTAGGTGTATTATATAGAGATGAATATTGTTTTATAGTTATGAATAAGTATCCATATTCACCTGGTCATTTTATGGTAATACCTCATTTACATACAGATAAACTTGAAGACTTAGATCCTGAAATTTGGGCACATATGACAAAACTAGCACAAAATGGTGTAAGTCTTTTAAAAGATGTTTTAAATGCACAAGGTGTTAATTTAGGTATGAATTTAGGTCAAGTCGGAGGTGCTGGAATTGCAGAGCATATTCACTTTCATGCAGTTCCTAGATGGATGGGTGATACAAATTTTATTACATCAATTGGTGATACTAGAATTTTTTCTACAGACTTTGAAAAGATATACAAAAGACTTTTAGAAGAAGCTCCAAAATACTTTCCAACTATAACAAAATAAATTAAATATGTCATTTCAAGGTTTCTCAAAAAAAGGGATTAAATTCCTAAAAGACTTATCAAAAAATAGTACAAAAGTATGGTTTGAAGATCATCGCCATATATGGGAAGATGAGATACAAAAACAAACAAAAGATTATGTTCAAGAGATGGGTGAAACACTTCAAATTTTAGTACCATCTATTAATTTTAATCCAAAAGTTAGTGGGTCTTTATTTAAAATATATCGTGATGTACGATTTTCTAAAGATAAAACACCTATGAAAAGTAAAATAGGTATTTTATTTTGGCAAGGTACTTCCCATAGAATGCAAAGTAGTTCATTTTATATGCACTTTGATAAAGATGAATATTTTATAGCTACTGGTATTAGAAACTTCAAACAACCACTTCTAAAAACTTTCAGAGAGTATTTAAAAGACAATAAGAAAAGAGAAGAACTACACCATATTATTGAAGATTTACAATCAAAAGGATATTTATTTCCAGAAGCTAAATTCAAAAGACTACCTAGAGGAATAGATAAAGAAGATAGTTTTTTATATTTATATTTTTTTGGTGCAATGTATGCCTATCAAACATTCAATATTGATAAGATATTTTATAGTGAAGAAATATTAAATAGAGTATTTAAAATCTATGAGGATATGCGACATTTACAACAATGGGTATATGAAATGACACTAACACATATAGAAGAAGAGTAGTTTAATTTCTTTTTGCCATATTTATATCACTTTGATATTTATATACCATGAAGTCAAATAGTTTTGTCCCTTTATTAGCTCTAAAAAACATTCGCATCTCAATCATTCTAAACCCTACTCTAAAAAATGCAGTAAAAGGTATTAGATATGTGGCTAATGTTTCAAATCCCCTATTTGGATAAAATGTATCAAATTCATTTTTTAATTCCTGTAATACTTTTGTTTCTTCCATTAATACAGATGGATCATTACTTCTTGTAGTACTTAATACTAGTATAAAATTCAATACAAACATAAAAGCATTTAAATTCCAACCTAATGCAAAAATATCAAAATAACTCAAATTAAACTCCATATAAATTAAAAATTTTATGTATAATACCCAAATGATAAATATAAATAAATTAAAGCATATTATAGAAGATAATTCTCAAGACTTAACTCAAGAATTTAAAAGACTATTTCATGGTCGTAGTGGTTTATATGACGGGTATAATTTTTTAACTATTGATTCTATTGACAATATTTTAAGTATTGCATTTTATTTTGAATGTGAAATACAATTAGAAAATGAACTTTTAAATATGTTAAAGAAGTTTATTAACACATCTAGACATAAAACAATTATTTTACAAAGAAGATATATTCAAGGCTCTGCTCCAGAAGTTATTATAGGAGAATTAGAAGATATAAATTATGCTATTGAAAATGGAATAAAATTTAAATTAAATTTAAAATCAAATCAAAATTCAGGATACTTTCCTGATATGAAAATTGGTAGAGAATATATTAAATCAATTGCAAAAGGAAAGAAAGTACTAAATCTTTTTTCATATACTTGTGGTTTTTCAATTGCTGCAATTAGTGGAGATGCTTCTAGTGTAGTTAATATGGATATGTCAAAAAGTGCATTATCTATAGGTAGAGAAAATCATAGAATAAATAATCTAAGTACAGCAAATGTAAAATTTTATCCGCATAATATTCTAAAATCATTTTCAAGAATAAAAAAAGATGGACCATATGATATTATTATAATTGATCCACCTACTTTTCAAAAAGGTTCATTTGC
>JABJGE010000041.1 GCA_018662405.1 Campylobacteraceae bacterium | reverse complement strand
TAATGATGAAAAAGAAGTAGTAATATGGAAACATATTGAAAAAGAAACAAAAGAAGATTACATATACCTAAAAAGTGAATTAGATAAATTAGGATACATAGTTCAAAGTGTTGTATTGGATGGTAAGAGCGGTATAGAAAAGGCTTTTAAGGATATTCCAAGACAGATGTGCCATTTTCACATGAGACAAATTATCAAAAGATATATCACAATGAATCCCAAACTTGAAGCAGGTAAAGATTTAAAAATAATTATGTCATCGTTAACCAGAACAACCGAGAAAAACTTTTCTAAAAGAGTAGAAGATTGGTATAAAAAATATGAACAATTTTTAGCTGAAAAAACAAAATCAGCTACTACTGGAAAATTACATTATACACACCCAAGATTACGTTCCGCATATAATAGTTTAATAAAACACACTCCTTACCTTTTTACTTATAAAAATAAAAAATATAAGCATTTAAATATTCAAAATACTACAAATTCTATTGAAGGTGGAATCTTCTCTCATATGAAAAATAAGATAAGTTTACATCGAGGAATACCTAAAGGAAAAAAGTTAAGTTTTGTAGATTTTTATTTAATAAAATTGGGTAAAAAATAGTTAAATTATGCACCCAAATCTTTCATTAAGCCAATAATTTAGATGAGTTCTTAATAGCTAGAGATAAAATTAAAGATATTTAGAACTTTTTATTATTATTTTTACTTCATCTTTAAGTAATACTTTAAAGCTAAATAAATAGATAGTTTGATATCATGATGGATAAAATAATATAAGGGCTTATCCTATGAATAAGAAACTAGTTGGTTTTATTACTGCATCGTTACCAGAAAATAATTTTACAGTTGATTTAGCATTAAGTATGCAAGAATCAGGTGTTGATACATTAGAATTAGGTATTCCTTTTTCTGATCCTGTCGCAGATGGACCAGTAATAGAAAAGGCTAGTTTAAAAGCTCTTCAAAATGGTTTTAAATTAAAGGATCTTTTTGAAGTTAGTGCTCAAATTGCTCCAAAAATGGATACATTATGGATGGGATATATGAATCCATATTTTCATTATGGTATGGAAGAGTTTTTACAAAAAGGGAAAGAATTTAATATACAAGGCTCTATTATTCCTGATTTACCTTATGAAGAAGCAAAAGCCTATAAAGATGTATTTGCTAAGTATGATCAACATTTAATTGATTTTGTAGCACCTACAGATTCTTTAGAAAGAATTAAAACAATTACTGCAAATTCAAGTAAATTCATTTATATGGTTGCATATGCAGGTATTACTGGAAGTGGTGTTAAAGAAGATTTAACACAAGTTATTGAAAATGTGAGATCGTGTACTAATACACCGTTATATATTGGATTTGGAGTAGATGAAAATACTGCTAAAGCTAAAGCCAAAGGAGTAGATGGCGTAATTGTTGGAAGTGCTTTTGTAAAGCACTTAATTGATGATAGTTTATCAAATAATGAAAAAATAAAAAATATTTGTGCAATAGCAAAAGAGATTAAAGAAAAAATAAATACTTAATAAAGATAGTTTTATATTCTATTTTCTTTTAATCTAACGAATTATTATTATCTTTTCTGATTTTATTGATTCTTCTAATGCTCTATTTGCTTGAGATAAAAGTTGAGAATCATCTTCTGAATTTTTTGCATATGATATTCCTATATTAACTTTTATATTTAATGTAGATTCAATATCTTTTTTAATTCTTAAGGCAATACTCATTGCATCTTCTGGCAGAGAAACATGTACAGTAATGGCAAATTTATTATCTTCCATTTCTTCTATAATATCACTTTTTCTTTTAATCTGACTATGAATAATTTTAGATACTCTGTCTAGACTCTTATTTGTTTGTAATAATATTAGTACTAATTCATCATTATGTGTTCTCATTACTTTTCTCCAAAGGTTATATATTGAATTGAATTGAATTGAATTGTATCTAAATAGTATTAAATTTGTTACAAGTTAAAACATTTTTCTTTTTAGTATTTGTTCTTTTTCTTTATAGTCAGGCATATACTTGCTAACTAAATTCCAAAATCTTTTTGAATGGTTTTTTTCATCAATATGACATAACTCATGTAATACAACATACTCTACAGCATCAATTGGAAATTGTAAAAGCATATAATTTATAGATATATTATTTATTCCACTACAACTTCCCCATCTTCTTTTTGCAAATCTATAGCCTATTTGATTTGGTATTAATGATGTCTTATGTGTCCATGTATCAAAAAGTGGATCAATAATCTTAATAGCATTTAATTTATAGAAGCTCTTTAATCCATCATGGAAATCATCATATTCTTTATGTATTTGACTATTGTAATATATAATAAATTGATCTTCTTCGAGCTTGACTTTTACATTTTTATATTTTTCATCATGAATAAAGTCAATGGGATATTTTATTCCTAAAAATGGTAATTTAGAACCTACGATAAAATCAAATTTATTTTTTGTTGGTACTTTGTGAATAGAATTAAGTATCCAATCTTTATGTTTATAAAATATTTCTCTAAGTTCATGTGCTTTGATTTTCGGAGGTGTTTTAATTGTGATTTTTGATTTAGATTCTAAGACAAGTGATATTCTTTTAATCTTTTTACTTACATGGTGTGTGATATCAAATTCTTGTGTTTCTAGAAATAGTTTCATTGGTCAAATGATATGTGAATTTAAATAAATATTAGATAAAATCTATATAACAAAAAAAGGATAAGACAAATTATGTTCAATAAATTATTTATAATTATAATGTTATCTATGTATTCATATGCCTCATTAGAGCAAAAGATTACTACGATTACTAATACAACGGATTCAAGTGCTTCAATTGCTATTGGAAATTTAAAAATTGGTCAAAGTGGTATTATCGTACACGACTATAATGAAAATCAATCTATAATTGTATCAAGTGCTGTAGTTGTTAGTAGTAATAATTCAACTTCTCAAATTAAATTTGTAAAATTTAATGATTTATCACAAAATGCATTACCAACTGCTAAATTAACTCCTTTTAATAATGATACATTTATTTTAAATTATTTATATAAAAAAAGTTTATTAATTACACCAAATGGTGAAAGTAATAATGAAATTAAGGAAATGTTGCCAAGTCAAAGCTTTTTAAATAGTGATATATTTGCATCATATTTAAAATTAGAAGCTAATCCAACTCCTACAAAAAAAGATTTTATAGAGTTTTGTCGTACGCATAACTTAGGAACAATTTATATTGTATTAAATAAAAAGTGTTATGTATTAGATGCTAAAAGTTTTATGATTATTGACACATTATCATTATCATATTCAAGTGAAATAGAAGAAAAACCATTTTATACAAAAGTCGATGAAATTAAAAAAGACACTTTCTCATGGTTTCAAAAAGAATCAATTGGAAACTATACTCAATACTATACAAGTTTAATTGATTCAGAGTCTAAAAATATGAAAGAAATAGTTATTATTGAAGAATCTGATAAAGGTTTCTTTAATGGATATTTAAAAGCATTAGGATTATAAATGATAGATAGTAAACATTTAAAATATATAGAATCTATTGTAGGTAATGAGAATATAAAGTCAGATAAAGCACATATGATTGCATATTGTTATGATGCTACTAAACAAAGATTTGAACCAGATGCTGTAGTTTTTCCAAGAGATAAACATGATATTAGTAAAATATTAAAATATTGTAATGAGACTGGAATTGTAATAGTTCCAAGGGGTGCTGGAAGCGGATTTACCGGTGGTGCTTTACCAAGTGAAGGTGGTATTATATTATCTTTAGAAAAGCATATGAATCAACTTGTAGAAATTGATATGAATAATATGCTAGCAATTGTTCAACCTGGGCTTATTAATATGGATTTGCAAAAAGCTGTAGAGCAAGTTGGATTATTCTATCCACCAGATCCAGCAAGTGAAAACTATTCTACTTTAGGTGGAAATGTAAGTGAAAATGCAGGTGGTATGAGAGCTGCAAAATATGGTATTACAAAAGATTATGTAATGGCAATTGAAGCTGTATTACCAAATGGTGATATTATTAAAGCTGGTAAAAAAACTATTAAAGATGTTGCAGGATACAATATAGCTGGACTTCTTATTGGTAGTGAAGGTACATTAGCTGTAATTACTGAGATAACTTTAAAATTAATTCCAAAACCACAGTTTAAGAAAACATATATGGGAATTTTTCCAGATGTTGAAAAAGCAATGAATTCTGTATTTAAGTCTTTATCAAGTGGAGCAAATCCAGTTGCAATGGAGTTTCTAGATGCATTGGTAATTCAAGCATTGAGAGAAAAATTAAATGTAGATTTACCTGCAGATGCAGGAGCAGTATTAGTTGGTGATGTTGATGGTAGTAGTATGGATGAAGTTGATACTCAATTAGCTATTTTAAATGATAGTTTTAAAGAAAATGGTGGAACAGAATTTATAATTGCAAAAGATGATGCTGAAGCTAATAAACTTTGGTATGCGAGAAGAAATGCGTCTCCTGCAGTAACAATATTTGGTACATTAAAACTTAATGAAGATATTTCAGTACCTAGAAGTAAATTACCTGAGGCACTTGCTGGTATTTATAAAATTGGTGAAAAATATGGATTTAAAGTTCCATGTTTTGGACATAGTGGAGATGGTAATATACATGTTAATGTTATGGTTCCAGATAAAAATAATGAGGAACAAGTACATAAAGGTCATCAAGCTATAGAAGAGATTTTTCAATATGTAGTTGACTTAGAAGGTACATTAAGTGGTGAACATGGAATTGGACTTAGTAAAGCTCCATATATGCATATTGCATTTAATGATGTTGAATTAAATTTATTTAAAACTGTTAAAAAAGCTTTTGATCCAAATAATATTTTAAATCCATTTAAGATGGGTTTATAAGGGAATAATTGAAATCTAATTTAAAAACAACAATAGACTTCTTTAATGATGATATTTTATATTATGCAGGAAGTTTAAGTTTTTTTACTATTTTGGCTTTGTTGCCAATATTGGCTTTAATGATTGTATTCGTTTCTACTTTATCAATTTTTAGTAAGCAAATAGACCAATTTGTATTATTTGCATTAGATTTTATAAATCCAACACATTCAGAACAGCTTGTATTGACTGTGTCTGGTTTTCTATCAAATGCAAGTGACTTAGGTACAATAGGTTTGATTTATCTTATTTTTTCATTTATCTTATTTTTTAGAGACTATGATCATATAGTAAATAAAATATATGCTATTGAGCAAAAGTCATTTATAAATATGTTTTTAGTGTATTTAGCATTTATATTTTTACTTCCTATTATATTCGCTGTATATACAATATTAGTAGCATCTGTAAATATTGCTTTTTTTGATAATTCATTTTTTCAGTTTTTACTCACATTTATTGTAAATTGGATTTTCTTTATATTCTTATTTAAAATATCTATAAATAAAAAAATATCATTAATTTCTATATTAATTTCTACTTTTATAGTATTGATTTCTCTATCTACTTTTAAGGAATTATTTGTATTTTATACACTCTATAATCAAATGTATGCATCTATATATGGTTCGTTTTCTGTATTAATGTTTTTCTTTGTATGGTTGTATATTTCATGGCTTATATATCTATATGGAATTAAGCTATCAATGGTATTAAATCAAAGATTAAGCAATAATTAGATAACATCCATAAAATAGTGAGGAATATTTCATGACAATAAAAGATTCAAGAGTTTTAATTAAGTTTTCTGGTGAAGCACTAGCTGGTGAAAATGGGTATGGAATAGATACTCAAATTTTAAATTTTATTGCACTTGAGATAAAGCAATTAATTGATAATGGTATCGAAGTTGGTATTGTTATTGGTGGTGGTAATATTGTTCGAGGTGTTAGTGCTGCTGCTGATGGTATCATCAAAAGAACTAGTGGAGACTACATGGGTATGCTAGCAACTGTTGTAAATGGTATCGCTATGCAAGAAGCTTTAGAGCATATTGGTGTTGATACAAGATTACAAACTGCTATCAAAATGGAACAAATTGCTGAATCATTTGTAGTTAGACGAGCAAAAAGACACCTTGAAAAGGGTAGAGTAGTTGTATTCGCTGCAGGTACGGGGAATCCATTCTTTACTACAGATACAGCTGCTACATTAAGAGCAAGTGAAATTGGTGCATCAATGCTAATTAAAGCTACAAAAGTTGATGGTGTTTATGATAAGGATCCAGCTAAATTTGAAGATGCAGTAAAACTAGATACTATATCTTATGATCAAGCTTTAACTGATCATATTAAAGTTATGGATGATACAGCAATTGCATTAGCAAAAGACAATAGTCTTCCAATAATTGTAGCAAATATGAATGAAAAAGGTAATCTATTAAATATAATTAATGGTGATTACTCTAAATGTTCAATAGTAAAATAAAAATAGTAAAATAAAAATAGTAAAATAAAGTAAGAGGAATTATAAATGAGAATAGAACAAAAAGTTTCACAAGCACTAGCAAGATTAAATAATGATAGATATGTATTATCAATAGCTGTTGGTCAAAGAGCTGATGAATTAAGTAAAGGTGCAAAACCATTATTAACTACAAATACTTTAGATATGAAATATACTGATATAGCTATTGAAGAGATTGCATCAGGGGTATTAGTAGTTGAAGGTTTCGAAAAGTAAAAAGTAATATTATTGAATTCTTTATTTGATAAAATTAAACTTATAAACTCTATCGATGAGGCTACTAAAGTTCTCAAGGAAAGTATAGAGTTTTCTTCAATCTTACAGGATGCTTTAGCATTTTGTATACAAGCACATAAAACACAGTTTCGTAAAAGTGGTGAACCTTATGCTGTTCATCCTATTTTAGTAGCATCTATTACAGCACATTTTTCAAATGATGAAGCTATGGTAATTGCTGCATTATTACATGATGTAGTAGAAGATACTAAATATGAATTATCATATATACAAAATATATATGGAGATGATGTAGCTCATATTGTAAATGGTCTTACTAAAATTAGTGAAATTAAAGAACATGAACATATTTCTAGCGTAAGTGATGAAAAGCTTTTAAGTTCTGCATTATCTTTTAGAAAAATGTTAATAGCATCTATTAGTGATGTGAGAGTTTTAGTTGTAAAACTATGTGATAGAGCTCATAATATGCTTACTCTAGATGCATTGCCATCAGAAAAACAAAGAAGAATATCTGAAGAAACAATGGTTGTTTATGCTCCTATTTCACATAGGCTAGGTATTTCATCATTAAAAAATTTACTTGAAGACTTGTCTTTTTATTATTTATATCCACAGCAATATAAAGAAATTGATATGTACCTACAAGATAATCAGCAAAAACTTCAAGTAGAATTTAATAAATTCATTAGTGAAATTGAGAATTTACTTGAAGTTAATGGTTATAATAGTGAAGATATACAAATTACAAGTAGAATTAAACATCATTATTCTATATACCTTAAAATGCAAAGAAAAGGTGTAAATATCGATGAAGTTTTGGATATTTTAGCCCTTAGAATCCTTACTAAAGATCCAATTGATTGTTATAGTGTATTGGGGTTTATTCATACAAATTCAAAACCATTGGTATCTAGATTTAAAGATTATGTAGCATTACCAAAAGAAAATGGATATCAAACTGTTCATACTACAGTATTTAATAATGCTAAAATTTATGAAGTTCAAATTAGAACATTTGATATGCATAAAATTGCAGAGTTTGGTATTGCTGCTCATTGGATTTATAAAGGTAAAAATAATACTTTAGATACACAAGAACCATGTCTAAATTGGTTGAAATCACTTGGTGAAAGTAATGAAAATATTGAAGAATTTTATGATGATGCAAAGCAAAATTTGTTCAGTGAAGAAGTAGTTGTCTATTCTCCTAAAGGGGATATATTTACACTTCCACGTGGATCTGTTGCATATGATTTTGCATATACTATTCATAGTGATGTTGGAAATAAAGCAATATCTTGTACTATTAATAAAACAAAAAAACCACTACTAACAGAATTAAAAAATGGTGATATCGTTTCAATTAATACAAGTAGTGAATCTATTGCTAGATGTTCTTGGATTGATATGGTAAAAACTACAAGAGCAAAGAAATCTATAAAAGTATTATGTTCAACTAAGTTAAATACTATAGACAAAAGAAGTGGTAAAAATATTATTAATACAATATTCTCTAGGTATAACAATAGTGTTATTGGAAATATAAAAACTAAAGTAGCTTTTCATAAAATACCATATATATTAGACTATATTAAACATGTTAAGAAAAAAATAGAAAAAGAAATTGTTGATAAAAATGGTATTTTTGCTAGATTTAAAATTAAGAATTTAAAGTTTAAAGAATATATATTTGATAATATTGCAATATATTCTAATTTTAGTATTAATTCTGTATCATTTGACCATTGTTGTCATCCAAAATTTGGTGATGATATTCTTGCATTAAAAGTAAATGATAGTGCAGTTATTCATCATAAAATGTGTGATAAAGCTTACAAAGAAATTATGAATGATCATAAAATGTTTTATTGTAAGTGGGCAAAGGGAAAATTATTTACATATAAAATGGTAGTGAGTTTACAAAGTAAACGTGGAGAACTAGCACGATTATTAACATTTCTTTCAGAACATGAAATAAATATATTATTTATAGAATATGGAAGAGATAAGTATAGTCAAACACAATATTGTGAAATTGAATTTGAAACAAACGATGAAAATAAAAATAAAATTAAATCAATAGTAGAACAACAAACTAGAGTCATAGAATTTGTATCAGCAAGTGATGCATATAAATAAAAAGGTAATATAAATTAATGAGTACAGAAAATAAAATAGAAGAAGCACTACAGGAAATTAATAGAGGTACAGCAGAAATTATTGATGATGCTGCAATTGTAAAACTATTAACAAAATATTTTCAAACAGGTGAAAATTATTATGTAAAAGCTGGATTTGATCCAACAGCACCTGATCTTCATTTAGGACATACTGTATTACTTCAAAAATTAGCAACATTTCAAAAATTTGGTGGTATTGTACAGTTTTTAATTGGTGACTTTACTGCAATGATTGGTGATCCAACTGGTAAAAGTGCTACACGAAAAGTATTAACTAAAGAAGATGTAATAAAAAATATTGAAAGTTATACAACACAAGCTTTTAAAATTCTTGATAAAGAAAAAACAGAAGTAGTTTATAATGATGATTGGTTAAAGGAATTAGGTGCTGCTGGTATGCTTCAGCTTGCTTCAAATCTTACTGTTGCTAGAATGTTAGAGCGTGATGATTTTTCTAAACGATATTCTTCAAATACTCCTATTGCAGTAAGTGAGTTTATGTATCCATTACTTCAAGGATATGATTCTGTACATTTAAAATCAGATATTGAAATTGGTGGAACAGATCAAAAGTTTAATCTTCTTATGGGAAGGCAATTACAAAAATCTTATGATATTAAAAAACAACAGGCAGTTTTGATGATGCCAATTCTTGAAGGTCTTGATGGTATTCAAAAAATGTCAAAGTCTCTAGGTAACTATATTGGTGTAACAGATGATGCAAATAATATGTTTGGAAAAGTATTATCAATTTCAGATGATTTAATGTGGAGATATTATGAATTATTATCATCTAAAAGTTTACATAGTATTGAAGAATTGCAAAAAGGTGTAGAAGATAAATCATTACATCCAAAAGCAGTAAAAGATATGCTTGCTATGGAAATAGTTGATAGATTCCATGGGGCAGGAGCTGGTGGTATTGCAAAAGAAGAATTTACTAAAATTTTTGCTAAAAAAGATATACCTACAGAAATGGATGAATATACATTTGAAATAGGAACAGGAATATTAAATGCATTAGTTGAGTCTAAATTAGTACCATCAACGTCTCAAGCTAGAAGAGATATTAAGGGTGGAGCTGTTAAAATAGATCAAACAAAAGTAGATAATGACAAATATTGTTTTGAAGTAGGTGAATATGTACTTCAAAAGGGTAAGAAGAATTTTGTTAAAGTAATAATTAAGTAGATCAGGAGAGAGATTATGAAGCCATTAAAAATAGGAAAGTATACAATTGAAAAACCAATCGTTCAAGGTGGAATGGGTGTTGGTATTTCGTGGGACAAGCTTGCTGGAACCGTATCTAAAGAGGGTGGTTTAGGTGTAGTAAGTGCTGTTGGTACTGGATACTATGAAGATGGAAAATATTCTGATAAAATGTCAAGAAATGGAAGACCTGTAGAGGCACATAACTTTTATAACAGTAAAGGTACTACTGCAATAATTAAGAATGCAAGAAAGATTTGTGGAGATAAGCCATTAGCTGCAAATATTTTATATGCTTCTTGTGATTATGGAAATATTGTAAAAGATGTTTGTGAAGCTGGTATTGATATTATTATTACTGGTGCTGGACTTCCTACAAATATGCCTGAATTTGCAGCTGATTATCCAGATGTTGCTCTAATCCCTATTGTATCTTCTGCAAAAGCACTTAAAATTATTTGTAAGAGATGGAAAAGATATAATAAAATTCCTGATGCAATTATAGTTGAAGGACCAAAAAGTGGTGGGCATCAAGGTTTTACTTATGAACAATGTACACAAGAAGAGTATCAATTAGAAAATATCTTACCAAGTATTATTGAAGAAGCAAAAAAATGGGGAGATTTCCCAATAATTGCTGCTGGTGGAATTTGGGATAAAAATGATATTGATGATATTATTGAATCTGGTTGTGATGGTGTTCAAATGGCTACAAGATTTATTGGTACTCATGAATGTGACGCACATATAAATTTAAAAAATGTATTAATTAATGCTAAAGAATCAGATATACAATTAATTAAATCTCCTGTTGGATTACCAGCTCGTGGTGTAATTACAAATCTACAAAAGTCAATAGAAGCTGGTACAGCTCCAAAAATTGCATGTGCTAGTAACTGTGTTGCTCCATGTCATAGAGGTGAAGAGGCTAAAGCTGTTGGATACTGTATTGCAGATAGTTTAAGTGATGCATATAAAGGTAATCTTGATACAGGCTTATTCTTTACAGGTGCAAATGGTTATAAGCTAGATAAGCTTATAAGTGTTAAAGAATTACTGGAAAAATTAACTAAGGGAGAATAGAAATTTATTTTATTAAATTAATATTTCTATTTATTCTTTCGATGCAGCTACATCTAGTAGCTGCTTCATCTTCTGATATCTCAAATTATTCAAAATATAAAAAACAATATTTTAATTCTATTTTAAATGGTAATAAATCAAATGAGATTAAATCATTAAAAAAATTAATTTATTATTCAAAAAAATTAAATAAACCAACAATAAAATATAAAAAAGAACTAAAGCTATTAACTAGTAATGTTAAAAAAGTAAAAATTTATAAAGATAAACCTGTATTAAATAAGAAAATAAAAAAATTATTCAATAGTACAGATACAATTAAATCAATTCAAGTTGATGCTAATACGATTATTATAGACTTCAAAAATAATATTAAAAAGAAAGATATTAAATTTACTGAAGAAAGACATCGTGGATATGCTAGGGACAATTTTGATATACAAGGTAAGTATACTGGAATAAATAAATTAAAATTAACAATGCCACAGGTAAAAGCAGTTAAGAAGATAGTTATTTATAAAAAGAAAAATAATATTAGATTATCTCTTCGTGCTAAAAAAAATCTAAAAACAGTATATATTCTTGGGAAAAAGAGAATAATAATAAAAGTATTAGAAAGTATAAATCAAAAGAAAAAAATTAATTATGCACAAGTAATGCCTAAAGCTGATCAAAAAGTTATTGTGATAGATCCTGGGCATGGGGGTAAAGATCCTGGTGCAAATGGTCCAAGAAAACGATATGAAAAATATGCTGTATTAGGAGTAGGAAAAAAATTAAGTTCAATATTGAAATCACGAGGTTATAAGGTATTTATGACAAGAAGTATAGATAAATATAGAACTTTAAAATACAGAACAAAATATGCTAATAATAAAAAAGCAGATTTATTTATATCAATTCATGCAAATGCTGTACCAAAGAAAAAAAGAAATAGAATTTATGGTATAGAAACATATTATTTATCTCCTGCAAGAAGTGAAAGAGCAAAGAGAGTTGCTGCAAAAGAAAATAAAGCTGATATAAAATCTATGAGTTATGGAACTAAAAATGTATTTCTTATGACTCAAAACAGAGCTAAAATTACAGCTTCAAATAAACTAGCACTTGATGTACAAAATAATATGTTACATAATTTAAAGAAAAAGTATAAATATATTAAAGATAACGGCGTAAGAAAAGGACCATTTTGGATATTAGTTGGTGCTCAGATGCCATCTATTCTTATCGAAGTTGGATATATATCACATCCAAGGGAATCAAAAAGACTTTATACTTCATCATACCAAAATACATTAGCAACTGGTATTGCTAATGGAATTGACTCTTATTTTTTAAAAAATAAATAAGCAGTTAAAAAACTACTTATTTACTATATTTTCAATAGTACCAACAATTGAAGGATCTTCAAGTGTTGATGTATCTTGAGTGATTTTTTCACCTTTTACAATTGATCTTAAGATTCTTCTCATTATCTTACCT
>JABJGE010000042.1 GCA_018662405.1 Campylobacteraceae bacterium | reverse complement strand
GGTACTGTTGCTAGTCCATCCAAACCATCTGTTAAATTTACTGCATTTGATGTAGCTACCATAACTAACATCCAAAATATAATGGCTATATAACCCATATCAAAAACTGCTATTTTATTAAATGGTACAAATAAAGTCGTAGAATGATCTGCACAAAATAAAAAACAAACAACAACACCTGAAGCTATAAACTGCATGACTAATTTCATTTTTGCAGATAAACCTGCATCATTTTTACTCTCTTGAATTTTGGATAAATCATCTTTTATACCAATAAGAGAAAATAAAAAGATTGAAATCATTGCTCCAATAACATAATAGTTATTTAATTTTGCAGTAAGTATTACTGCTATTAATGTAGAAAAAACAAATATAACTCCACCCATAGTAGGAGTTCCTACCTTTTGTTTATGTGAATCTGGAGCTAAATCATATATAGGTTGACTATGTTTTTTTGATTGTGCCCATTTAATAAATTTTGGCATCAAAACTAATGTCAAAACAAATGCTATAAAAAATGCTATCCCTGCTCTAATTGATATATACTGAAAAATATTAATATCAAGATGTCTATAAAACCAGTAAAACAAATAAAAACCTTTTTATGCTATAATAATTGTATTGTAACTAAAAAATTATTAAGGTATAAATTGAAAAATAATAACAAAACACTTTTAATTATTACTGATGGAATTGGACACAATTCCTCATGTAAATATAATGCATTTTGTAATGCAAATAAACCAACTTATGATTATCTATTTGAAAATACTCCAAATTCACTTATACATACTCATGGATTGAGTGTTGGACTTCCTGAAGGGCAAATGGGTAATAGTGAAGTTGGTCACATGACTATTGGTAGTGGTAGAGTTTTATATCAAGATTTAGTAAAAATTACTATGGCTATAGAAGATAAATCTATAGAAGAAAA
This sequence comes from Campylobacteraceae bacterium, assembly GCA_018662405.1. Classification (GTDB taxonomy): domain Bacteria; phylum Campylobacterota; class Campylobacteria; order Campylobacterales; family Arcobacteraceae; genus JADHTT01. Next base: position 65,401 of record JABJGE010000042.1, on the reverse strand, counting down.
TAATGTAATGAATAATGTAGTAGAAAATTCAAATACTATTCATTTAATTGGTTTATTAAGTGATGGTGGAGTTCACTCTCATATTAATCATATCATCGGTATCGCACAAATTATTGAAGCAAAAGGAAATAATGTTGCTTTACACTTAATCACTGATGGAAGAGATGTATCTCCCACTTCTGCACCAATTTATATAAAGCAAATAGAAAATATTTGTAATGATAAAATCAAAATAGCATCAATAGGTGGTAGGTTTTATACAATGGATAGAGATACTAGATGGGAAAGAGTAGAGGCAGGATATAGAGCAATTGTAGATGCTGCAAATAAAACTGATCTAAGTGCTGCTGACTATATTAAATCTTCATATGAACAAGATATTACAGATGAGTTCATTAAACCTGTTTCTATAAAAGATTACAAAGGTATGGATGATGGTGATGGTGTTATTTTCTGTAATTTTAGAAGTGACAGGGCAAGAGAAATTAGTAAAGCAATTGCTGATTCTAACTTTAATGAGTTTAGTAAAAATCATAAAAATTTAAATATTGCAACAATTACTCAATATGATAAAAACTTTCCACTTGATGTAATGTTTCCAAAAGAGGCTCCAAAAAATACACTTGGTGATGTAATTTCAAAAGCTGGTCTTTCACAAGTTCATACTGCTGAAACTGAAAAATACGCTCATGTAACATTCTTCTTTAATGGTGGAGTTGAAGATGAATTAAAAGGTGAAAAAAGAGTACTAATCCCAAGTCCAAATGTAGCTACATATGATATGAAGCCTGAAATGAGTGCAGTAGAAGTTTGTCAAGCAGTATCAAATGCTATGAATGATAATGAAGATTTCATTGTAGTTAACTTTGCAAATGGAGATATGGTAGGTCATACAGGAGACTTTGAAGCAGGAATAAAAGCTGTTGAATGTGTAGATACTCAATTAGGAATTCTACTAGACAATGCTAAACAACAAAACTATAATGTAATAATTACTAGTGATCATGGAAACTGTGAAAAAATGAAAGATGAAAATGGAGATATGCTTACAAATCATACCGTTGGTGATGTATTTTGTTTTATAATTGCAAATGGAGTTGATAAAATCAATAATGGTAGTCTAAATAATATTGCACCTACTGTATTAAAATTAATGAATTTACCTATTCCAGAAGAGATGGATGAACCTTTATACTAAAAAACTATATATTACTAACAATGATAATATTTTAGTTGATATCAACTTCACTATTACTAGTTCAACTGCATTAGTTGGACAAAGTGGTAGTGGAAAATCACTTACACTTAAATCAATACTACAACTCATACCATCAAATCTTAAATCTACATTTAAATATGAATCCAGTTTTGATTTGAATCATCATAATATTGGATTTATTCCGCAAAATCCATTTACATCATTAAGTCCTCTTACAAAAATTAAAGATCAATTTTTTTGTAATAAAGAACAACAATTACATATGATCAAACTTGTAAATCTTGACTTAGATACATTAAATAAATTTCCATCTCAATTAAGTGGAGGTCAACTACAGCGAGTAGTAATTGCAATTGTACTTAGTAAAACACCTAAGCTCCTATTATTAGATGAACCAACAACTGCATTAGATAAAGATACTCAACAAACAATATTAAAACTTATCAAAGATTTACAAAATAAATTAGAGTTTTTAATATTATTTGTAACACATGATATCACCTCTATTAAAGATATTTGTGAAGATATCATAATTTTAAAAGATGGTTATATTGTAGAGTCAGGCAAAACATCAGATGTATTACAGAATAGTTCTAACGAATATACAAATAATTTAATAAAATCAAGTTTTAACTCAAGAGAATTTCGAATATGAGAATATTAAAATATTTATTTGGAATTGGATTAGCTCTTGGTATTATGCTTTTAATATGGCTAATGTATTTATATTCACAAGTAAGATTTGATATAAATAAGATTATTGATTATAAACCAAAACTAACTACACAATTTTATGATAAAAATCAAAAACTTATAGCAAATGTATTTGATAATGAACATCGTTTATATACTCAATTTGATGAACTTCCTGCTCGTGCTATTGAAGCGTTAGTTGCTATTGAAGATACACAGTTTTTTGAACATAATGGTATAAATACTGAAGCTATTTTAAGGGCTATAGTAAAAGATATTAAATCTATGCGATTGGTTGAGGGAGCGAGTACTTTAACTCAGCAACTAGTAAAAACCATGATATTAAGTAGAGAAAAAAAGATTATAAGAAAGATAAAGGAAATATTATTATCATTAAGACTTGAAACATTGTTAACTAAAGAAGAAATACTTGAGAGATATTTTAATCAAGTTTATTTTGGACATGGATATTATGGTATCAAAACTGCTGCTATAGGATATTTTCATAAACAATTAAATCAACTAACACTAAAAGAGATTGCAATGCTAGTAGGACTTCCTAGAGCTCCAAGCTTTTACGATCCCACAAAAAATCTAAAACATGCTCTTGGACGAGCAAATCAAGTAATTAAAAGATTAAATACACTTGGATGGATTAACGAAGATGAATATAATCTAGCTATTACAGAAGTACCAACTATTTATAAAGAAACACTAAGTCTTAATAAGGCTCCATATATTATTGATAGTGCCTTAAAAATATTAAAAAAAGGTGTAAAAGATATTAAATATGGTGGATACAAAGTTGATCTTACAATTGATTTAAATGCACAAAGTATTGCTAGAGAGGCATTAAAGTTTGGTTACAAAAAGATAATCAAAAGAGATAAGTACAATGGAACAGAAAAAAGTAATACTGCAACACTTAATGGAGCAATAGTAATTTTAGAAAATAATACAGGTAGAATTATTGCTCAAGTAGGTGGTGTAGATTATAGAAAATCCTCATTTAATAGAGCAACACAAAGTAGAAGACAACCTGGTTCATCTATTAAACCTTTTCTATATCAAACTGCACTTGATCTTGGATATTCTACAGTATCAAATCTTATAGATATTAGTAGAACATATAATTATGGACAGAAAGAAGATTTAAAAACATGGCAACCAAAAAATTATGAAAAAGATTTTAAAGGTTTAATTAAATTTAATGAAGCACTTATTCACTCAAGAAACTTAGCTACCATTAATCTAGTAACAGAAATGGGAATTGATATATTATATAATAGACTTAAATACTACGGATTTGAAGATATTCCATTTGATTTATCTATTACTCTTGGAAGTTTTGGAATATCACCACTTAATCTTAGTGAACAATACACAATATTTTCAAATCAAGGTATTCAAAATAAACCATATCTCATATCTTCTATTACAGATTCCAATGAACAAGTAATTACCTTTGAATCACAAAGTAAATATATTACGACACCTGGTCAAGCATTTTTAATGACTTCTATATTAAAAGATGTAGTTACAAGAGGTACAGGTAGGCAAGCAAAAGTTAATGGACTTGAAACTGTAGGAAAAACTGGTACTACAAATAATAATATTGATGCATGGTTTTGCGGATACTCACCTACAATTCAAACTATTGTTTGGTATGGAAATGATGATAATAAACCTATGAGAAGAAGTGAAACTGGTGGACGAAGTGCTGCACCTGTATTTTCCTACTTTTATAAAAAATGGTTAAAACTACATCCTGAGATTCAAAGAAAATTTGAACAACCACAAGAAGTATTTACTAGTAATATTAATGGCAAGACTGAATACTTTACAAATATTTCAGATATTCCAAATGAAAATTCAAAACAAACTATACAAAAAAAGGGAGAGATGAAAACACCTCTCCCTTTCTAATCTTATAAAGATTAAATGACTAACAAGAATAAGTTGACTTAAACTCGTATGCTGTTGGTCTAGCTTCATCAGGCCAAACTTGTCTTTCGAATTGATAATGTTGGTAAGTATCAATCATATCTTGAGTAAATACTGGTTTTAAGAAATCGTTATCAGAAATTAAACCTTCTAATGATTCTCTTAAAGTAGCAGGCATTTGAGGAATACCTTTTTCTCTAATCTCATCTAAAGATAATTCAAATAAATCTTCATCCATTGGACCCATTGGTTCAGTTTTATTTTTAATACCATCAATACCAGCCATCATAAGTGCAGCAAATGCTAAATATGGGTTTGCAGTAGAATCTGGGAATCTCATCTCTAATCTAGTAGCAGGTGCTCCAGCTCCATAAGGAACTCTACATGCAGCTGATCTATTTTGAGCAGAATAAGTTAAAATACTTGGTGCTTCATAACCAGGTACTAATCTTTTATATGAGTTAGTTGAAGCATTTGTAAATGCAGCAACTGCAGCAGCATGCTTAAATACACCACCAGCATAATGTCTAGCAGCATCAGAAAGGTTACCATATGCACCTTCTTCATAGAATGTATTTTCTCCATCTTTCCAAATTGATTGATGTACATGCATACCATTACCATTATCACCAAAAATTGGTTTTGGCATAAATGTAGCTGTTTTACCATTTAAGTGTGCAACCATTTTTACTACATATTTAAGTTTTTGAACATTATCTGCAGCTTCAACTAAAGTATCATAAACAATACCAATCTCATGTTGACCTTGTGCAACTTCGTGATGACCAAGAATTACAGTTAATCCAACTTCTTCAAGAAGTTGCATAACTTCTGCTCTCATATCTACACCTTTATCTATAGGAGCTACCGGGAAGTAACCACCTTTAGTTCCAGCAATATGAGCCATATTTCCACCATCAATATCTTTATATGTATTCCACTCACCATCTTCAGTATCAACATAATAATGTGCTTCATTTGGAGTATCTTTAACTTTAACATCTTCAAAAACAAAGTATTCATTTTCTGGACCAAAGTAAGCAACATCACCAACATTAGCTTCTGCTAAATATTCTAATGATTTTTTTGCAATAGATCTTGGACATTTTGCATACATTTCATTTTTATAGATATCATAAACACTACAAATAACAATTACAGTTGAATCAGCAGTAAACGGATCCATAAATGCAGTTTCAACTGAAGGCTTAAGAATCATATCTGATTTCTCAATTGGTTGCCATGCTTCAATAGATGAACCATCAAATGGCATACCATTATCTAATTGACCTTGAGTTACAGCACTCATTCTATAACTAATATGGTGCCAAGCACCTTTAATATCTGTAAATCTAAAATCTACAAATTCAACCTCATTTTTTTCACAAAATTCAAAAAATTCTGCTGTGTTATTTACAAATTTACCCATGTAAAGTCTCCTTAAATATTTAATGTAATAATTGTATCTAAAATAATAAAAACTTTTATTAAAGAATTGGTTAGAAAGTAACCAATTCTTTAGATCTAGACTCAAATGTAATGCATTTAGAATATCCAATATCCTTAGCTAAGGATATCACTTCATTATATTTAAATCCAATATCATCTAATTTATGAGCATCACTCCCAAATGTTATAGGTATATCTAATTCATATGCTAATTCTAAAAGTGATTTTGATGGATATTGATCTTTAACTGGTTTTCTTAAACCTGCTGGATTTATTTCTAGAACCATATTTGACTTTTTAATCTCTTTTAATGTATTTAAAGCTATTAATTTTATATCTTTTTTTGGCATAAACCCAAAAACTTTTATCAGATCAAGATGACCTACAATATCAAATTTTCCACTTCTTACCATAAGAGTAACAGCTTCAAAATAATCTTCCCAAATTTTATCAATATCTTTTGATTCATATTGATCTATAAATTCAGGATTATCAAAGCCCCAGAAATTAGAATTAAAAAGTGAATATTTAGGATCTGATTCTGGTATAAAATGCACTGAACCAATAAGATAATCTACTTTTGAATTAAGAACACTATCTAAAAGATAATCACCTTTTAAAAAATCAACTTCATATCCTAAAAGTATTTTAATATCATCTTTATATTTTTCTTTTAAATTTAAAACTTCTCTTTCATAATCTTCTTGAGATGATTCTTGCATTCTATACTTTGGATCAAATCCATTTTTTGCAGGTGCATGATCACTAAAACCATATACATCTATTCCTAATTCTATAGCTCTTTTTATATACTCATCTGTAGTACCTACAGCATGATTACAAAGTGTTGTATGATTATGTAAATCTATTCTCATATTTTAGTTTAATAAACCTGCACCAGAAATAGCTGTACTTCTATCTTCAGCATATTCTCTAGATCCATTAATAATATCATATTTCCATATTGGAGCTGATGCTTTAAAATCTTCTACAAACTCATCAATCATCTCTAATGCCACTCTTCTTTTAGGAGAACAAACAGCAGCTATATAACTACTCGTATGATTTAATACATCACCACGACTATGTGCCATTAATACTATTGCATTTTTTTCATTTGCTTTTTTTTGCCAAGCATCAAACCAAGAGTTTAATATTGGTTCATATATATCGAAGCTTAATCCATCAATCCCATCTTCATCTCTTACAACACCTACAAATGTAATTATAGCACCATAATTTGATAATCTAAATTGATCATACCATGCATTTGTAATTTGCTCTACTGGTAAATCACCATCAAATAATTCTACTTTTATATTTGAAGCATCCATTATCATCCACCACAAACTGGAGGTAATAATGATACTTTATCACCATCACTTAGAGATATGTCTTTTGAAGATACTAGAGCATCATTTACAGCAACTGCACAACTTTCAAGCCATGTAGATACATCAGCCTCTTCTTTTAATATTGCACTTAATTGTGATAAGTTATTTATATCAACACTCATATTATCTTTTCCAATAGGACCTAAGAATTCAATAGTAACCATTACTTTACCTTTTGCTTAATAATTTTAAGATATTATACATAAAATAAATTAAAGGGCATATTGCCTAGAAGGTTAAGATATTGATATTTGCCAAAATTGACTTTATAAATTTATTACCATTTTATATATATGTAAAAAAGAATATATCATCTTCACAGACAAAAGCTATTATAAATTATAAAAAATCTTATCCATCAAAGATTAATCAAGATTTTAAAAAAAGAAGAATTGATGGTGCATTTATATCTAGTATTAAATCACAAAAAGAAAAATCTACAGATATAGGAATTGTTGCTAAAAAAGATGTTTTATCTGTTTTATCAATTCCTGGAGTTTATACAAAAGATATCCAATCAGATACTTCAAATATATTAGCTCGTGTTCTAGAATGCGAAGGTAAAATAATTATTGGAGATAAGGCTTTAAAATATTATTATGAAAATACTAATGATGACTTTATAGATTTAGCACAAGAATGGAATAATAAATATGATTTACCATTTGTATTTGCAAGATTATGCTTTACTAAAAATGGAAAAGATATTACAAAATTAGCAAATAATTTTGTAAGAACAAAAGTAAGAATCCCACAATATATATTAAAAAAATATGCTAAAAGAGCAAATATTTCTACATATGAAATTTTAGATTATCTTGATAAAATATCATATGCTATTGGGTATAAAGAGAGAAAAAGCTTAAAGAAATTCTTCAAGCTTTCAAAGAATTTAGACTAAGCTAAATTAGTATATACAGTCTGAACATCCTCATCATCTTCTAATTTTTCAATTAGCTTTTCAAGATCAGCCATTTGCTCATCATCTACTTCTTTTGGATTATTAGGTATTCTTTGAAGATCCGCTTTTAATATTTCAATACTAAGTTTTTCAAATCCTTCTGTTAAAGATCCAAAGTCTGTATAATCACCATATACATAAATTACTTCTTCATCTTCTTCGAAAGATTCCCAACCAAAGTCAATCATCTCCAATTCAAGTTCTTCAATATCCATCTCTGGTTTTTTAATCTCAAATACAGACTTTCTATCGAACATAAATTCTAAAGATCCATTTGGTACAACACTACCTTTTGCTTTTTTAAATATATCTTTTATATTTGCTACAGTTCTTGTAGTATTATCTGTTGCCGTCTCTACAAATACAAGTACACCACCTGCACTTTTACCTTCGTAATTTACTTCAGCAAGATTTGCAGCATCTTTTGCAGTTGCTCTTTTAATAGCTGCATCAATATTATCTTTTGGTAAATTTTGTGCTTTTGCAGTTGCAATTGCTGTTCTAAGTGGCGCATTCATTTCAGGATCTGGAACTCCTGCTTTTGCGGCCATTGTAATAGCTTTTGCTAATTTTGGAAATACTCTTGACATATTTCCCCATCTTTTTTCTTTCGCTGCTTTTCTATATTCAAATGCTCTACCCATACTATCTCCTTATGCTTTTTTTAATTCTTCTAATTTTTCTCTAACTTCATCAACATGTAATGTCTCAATAGTCTCACCATTTTTCTTGCGCTTTTTTCTCACACTTACTTTTTCCCAAGCTGCAGCAATATTTCCATCAGGATTAATAATAAATGTTGATCTAACTACACCCATATTTTCTCTACCCATGAACTTTTTTAATTGCCAAACTCCATATGCTTCACAAACAACTTTCTCTTCATCTGAAAGAAGTGTAATTTCAAGATCTTTTTTCTCAATAAAGTTTTGATGTTTTTTAGGACTATCTGGACTAACACCTAGTATAACCGCACCTAAATCTTCATAAGTATCTTGCTGTGCAGTAAAATCACAAGCTTGTGTAGTACATCCTGGAGTATTATCTCTTGGATAAAAATATAATACTATCCATTTACCAAGTAAATCCCTTAAGCATATTTCAACTTCATCTTGATTTGGTATACAAAACTCTGGTGCTTTAGTTCCTATTTCTAACATCTTCATTATCCTTATTTTATTGCTATAAATGTAGCAAAATTTACCCATTTAAAAATTGTATCACAGCTTTTAAATCCAGCATTTTTAATCATATTTTTATTCTCATCTTCACTATATGGAATTAATACGTTCTCTAAGGCTTCTCTCTTTTGAGCAATTTCAAATTCACTATAACCTTGTGTCTTTTTAAAGTCATAATATTCATCTATACAATGTTTATTAAATACCTTATCATTAGATATTACTTTTTCACTAAATATAAATATTCCACCATCATCCAAAGAATCATAAATTTTTTGTATTAACTTTTCTCTTTGTAATGGTCGTATAAACTGTAAAGTATAATTTGAAATAATTACTTTAGATTTATCTAACGATACATTAAAAATATCATCACATATAAAATCTATATCTAATCCATAAGCGTTTGTTTTTCTCTTAGCTCGTTGAAGCATAGCATGTGAATTATCTATTCCTATAAGATTTAGTTTTTTATTTGAATGTTGTGCAAGGCTAATTAAAGTTGATGCTGTTGAACACCCTAAATCACAAACTTTATCATCCTCTTCTAAATATTTAAGTGCAAAGTTTATTGTAAGATCTAAACTCTCTTTATAATATGGTACTGATCTATCAAGCATATCATCAAATACACTTGCTACCTCTTCATCAAATTCAAATTGTTTTACAATTGGTTTTTCAAATACTTTATCTTTATTCATAAGGTGGATTATATACTATTTTCTATTAATATTATAATTTTTTTCATATATACTACTTTTTAAAATACAATTTTGCCTTTTGGATATCATCTAAAATTTGTATTTTTAAATCTTTAAAAGATTCAAATTTTTTATTATCCCTTATCCTCTCATAAAATTCTATACTTACTTTTGAATTTATACTACTAATATCCGTATTTAATAAATGTGTTTCAACAGCAAAATTACCATCTGTAGTAACTCTATGTCCTATAAAAGAAACTGATTCATAAGATTTACCATCTATTATTGTTTTTGTAGAATATATAGCTTCTTTTGGTAATAAAAATTCACTAACGTCAAGATTAATTGTAGGTACAAATTCTTTTTTACCAAGACCTTGTCCTTGAATTTTATTACCTTGAATTTTATATGGTTTATTTAAAAGTTCATTTGCTAATTTAATATCACCATTTTTTAAAAACTCTCTTATAATTCTTGAATGTATTGCTATGTCTTTATATGTAATTTCATCAACAACAGTAACATCTCCAGAAAATAATCTTTTTAAATCATCTGTAGAATATTTTGCTTTTGTACCAAAATGAAAATCATAGCCTACGACTATCTTTTTTAATTTTGGATATTGTTTCATCAATAACGCTATAAACTCATCTGCATGAAGATGCTTTATCTCTTCAAGTGGATAATAAAATATAGGTAAAGAAGTATAATCTTCTCTATATTCTTTTGGAGATAGATTTGCATATCCTGTTTCAATTACAACAATAGCACCATTCTCATCAAGATTTTTAAATAAGCCTTGATGAGCTCTATGCATACCATCAAAGCCACCAATTGCAATACTTGTAATATTATTTTTCAAAATAAAACAACTCCTCTAAATTCCCATTTTTACCTTCAACTTGGCTTTGGCTTGAATAAACTAATTTCCATTTTAAATATGTTGTTGTTAGTATAAACTTATCTCTTGCTGTTTTTATAGCTTTCTGATCTTGTACTACACCAGCTCTATCTCTTTTTACTTTTGCTCCAACTTCATATTGTGGCTTAAATAAAATAATTATATCTTTTGATGCTAATCTATTTATATCATTTAATATATTGTGAATACTAATAAATGATACATCACAGGTTACAATATCATATATTTTTAAACTATCAAATATTCTTACATCTGTTTTTTCATACATAGATATTCTATCATCATGTTTAATATTCTCATGTAATTGATCTGATCCTACATCAACACAATCAACACTTTTAATATTATTTTCTAAAAGTATTTGTGTAAAACCACCAGTAGATGAACCTATATCTAAAGCTATTTTATCTTTTATAGAAATTTTATCTGCTAATTCCTCTATAAAATATTTCAATTTATATGCAGATCTACTTACATAAAAATCATCTTCTAGTATTTCAATTTTTACATCATCACTTAAGATTTTAAATGATGCTTTAGTTATAATGTCACCATTAACTTTTATTTTTTTTGCTTTAATTAATTCATTTGCTTTATTTCGGCTTTGAATATTATAATTTTGTGTTATATATATATCTAATCTCATAGGAGGATTTTACTTGAAATTTGTTGAAAATGAGTTTAGCTATACTTTAGAAATCAAACGATCAAAATTTATAACACATATATGCCCTTATAATCAATTCAATTCAATGATGAAAAGACTACAAGAAGAACATCCAAAGGGTCGACATTTTGTATATGCATATCGGTATCTTAATGAATTTGATCAAATTGTAGAAAACTCAAGTGATGATGGAGAACCCAAAGGAACTTCGGGAAAGCCATCATTAAGTGTTTTAAGAGGTTCTGATATTATTAATAGCGCAGTAATAATTGTACGATATTTTGGTGGGATACGATTAGGAACCGGTGGATTAGTCCGGGCTTATGGAGATGCAGTGAATTTAGTATTAGAAAATAGTGAATTTAAAGAGTATAAAAAACTTGCCACAAAAACCTTAACTATTAATTATGATAAGTTAGGGCAAATCGAATATCTTCTAACTCAAGAGAAAATTATTATAAAAGAGAAAGAATTTACATCTGATGTTATTTTAACTCTTTGTGCAAGTAAAGAGGAATTTGAAAGTCTTTCTTTACAACTTCCCCTTGGTATTATTTTAAAAGATTAATATCCAAAATTCTTATTAGCTAAACATTCTACAAATACAGTGGCATAAGAACTTTTTGGTAATGTAAATTCTAATAACATAGAATTATCTTTAGCATCAAATTTATTTTTTATATCTTGTGGTTTAATAACTGCTGCTCTTCTATATCCTTTAAAATCAACAACTAATTCATCATCAAATTCAGATTCTAATTTACCTGCTTCTTTTTTTGCTCTAGGAATTTTATTTCCAGGCATTATTCCAGTAATAATATCTTTATTTTTATAGTCATATATATCGCCATCTAATTCTTGTAATTTTTTTAATCCATTTTCTTTTGATATTTCAACTCTTTTTACTAACCATGAATTAAATATATAACTTTGATAAATTGAAACTAACATATGCTGTAGCTTTTTATCTTTTATAATCTCTTCACCATATGCTACTGCTTGTGTTTTTTCAAATTTATCATCAAATCCAAACCTCTGATATCCAAAATAGTTTGGTAAGCCATGTTTTTGAATATGTGATATATTTTGATATATCTTATGTAGATCTTCTGGATTTATATTATGTAATCTAATAGTAAATTTATTTCCATCTAAATCACCTTTTTGAATAGAAGAATCACTATATTGTAAATCTTCAATTTGTATATTTTTATGTTTAAATACATTAATATTTTGTGCTATTTGTGCAGGTATACTTACATATTGTGTAGTTGTTGCACTTTTATCTTTTAATCCAGCATAACCTATTTGTTGTTCACTGATATTTAATTGTATTGATAGCTCTTTAATCATATCCCATGTAGTGATATTTGTTTTTTTAATTTTACATATTGCAAATCTACCATGACTGACATATTTACTAATTCCAATTTCATCAACTCTAAAGTCATCAACATTTTGAACAAAACTAAAGTTTATTGGTTCATTTTGATTAAAGTATACTCTGTTTATTTGCATTTGATGGATCCTCTTTTAACATTTGGGATAATTTTATCTGATTATCCTTATTTATCACTTCACTTTTAAATAGTTCACCTAATATAGCACCAGCAGTTCGTTCTAGTTTTCTTGCTATTTGACCAATAGACATATTCTTTTTAAACATACTCTTTACTTTTATTCTATCATCAAGTGTCCATTTTAAACCACTATTCTTAGCTTTACCTGCTTCTGCATTTTTTACTTGTCTTACTGCTTGTTTATCTTCTTTTTCTAACTTAGATATTTTTACTTTTTTATTTCTTGCCATAGATTTAACATCTTGTTGTGTATCTTTAATTCTTTGATCTAATAACTTTTCAATATCAGTAGCCATAAGATAATGGAAATTTTCACTATCTTTTATTAACTTCTTTTTTGCTCTAGTAATAGAAACATAAAATAAATTAAACTCATCAATTAACTCTTGATTTGTTAAAAATTCTTTTTGTTCTTGATATTGTTTTAAATTGTCACATTCCAAGTCTGCAATAATATCTGCAAAGTCTGTAAAGTCATCTGCAATAATTACCTCATCCCACTCTAAACCTTTTGCTGTATGTGCAGTGGTTAAAAATAGTATTTCTTTAATTCTATTTTCAAAGCCATTATTTTTTTTATTTTTCCAAGCATTATAGAATTTTTGTGCAATATCTTTAAATTCAAATATCTTTTCTTTATGCTCTTTAACAACCTTTATTGCTGTTTTTAATTCATAATCATCAACCTCTTTAGCATATTCAGCCATCTCTTCTTCATCACTAAAATCTTTTAAAAATCTATTTCTTTTAATATCATCTCTTTGATTATTAAGTGCATAATAGACCTCAGATGTTAAATTAAATATTTCATTTGGTTCTCGTATAGTTACAAACGGTTTTCTATCATCAATTCTTTTTGCAATAGTTGCAATTAATGTAGCATTTGTACGAGATATAAATCCATGGGTTTGAATATCATTATCTTGTGAATCAAGAGTATCTATAGCTACTGTTTCATTTTTAAAATTACTTAGTAATATATTTGCATATGATGCAATATCACTATTAAACCTAAAACTACATGATAAATATAGTTCCTTATCACATTGAATTTTATTAAGTGCATTTTTACTACCACGAAATGAATATATTTGTTGGTGTTGATCTCCTACATATATTTTAGTATCTACATCTAAAGCTTCAAATATTCCTAATGTAACATCATTTGTATCTTGTGCTTCATCAAGCATTACAACATCATATTTAAATTGTTGAATCTTATTTTGAGTTAGTAATAAGAAATAATATTTTAAATAGAAGCTATGTGTAGGCTTCATACTTCCATCACACATACTATCAAACATAAATTGTGCTGTTTTATGTTCTAAGTCATCTTTACTAATTTCTAGCTTTGATGAGTTACAAAAAGCTTCAAATATTTTAAGTGTCGTTATCGCTTTTGTATATGTAATTTTAAATCTTTTTGATATATCTATTGCTCTATAGTTTACTAGTTCTGAAAGATTTATATTTGTATTATTTTTTATTGCACTATATGCCAATCCATGAGTTGTACTTATTGATGTATTATTAGGGAATAAGCCTTGAGCTTCATTTTTAATTGCACTATTAAATGCTAAATATAATATCTTTTTTTCTTTATGTTCATTAGCAATTAATCGTAATGTTGAAGTTTTTCCAGTACCTGCAAAGGCATTTATTTTGATAGATTTATAATTATTTATAGAAGATAAAATATCCTCTTGTTGTTTTGTCATATTCATAGTGGAATTTTAACCAATTAAATTAAAATATACTAAAAATATGACAGATTGCAATACTTTTAGCCTAAAAGCTTTTTAATTGCTCCACTCATTCTCTTACCATCTGCACTTGTACCTACTTTTTCTTTTAATACAGGCATAACTTTTCCCATATCTTTCATAGATGTAGCACCAACTTCTTTTATAATTTCTTGTGTCATTGATTCAAGTTCTTCATCTGTAAGTTGTTTGGGAAGGTATAATTTAAAGATATCAATTTGAGCTTGCTCAACATCTACTAAATCATTACGATCTGCTTCTTTGTATTGAGATATTGCTTCTTCTCTTTGTTTAATACCTTTTTGAATTAACTTAACAACTGCATCATCATCAAGATCAATTCTTTCATCAACTTCAATTTGTTTAATCATAGTATTTATAGATCTAATTGTATCTCTTTTTACAATCTCTTTTGCTCTCATAGCATCTTTCATATCTGTTTTCAATTGTTCTTTTAAGCTCATATTATTCCTTTTATTTAAGATTATACTTTATATTATTCTTAAGAGTTAAAACTCTCAACTAACTCTTCTAGTTCTAAAAATTTTTCAACTTTTTGTTCATAAAGTTTATTTGCATCATCCAATTCTTTAGAAACTGCTAATAATCCTTTTTCTTCAAAACAAAGTGGATCCATTACACATTTTTCTAAATCAAATATTTTAAATTCTAACTCTTCAATCTCTTTAGGTAGATTATCATATTCTCTTTGGTCTTTGTATGTAAGTTTTGTT
This sequence comes from Campylobacteraceae bacterium, assembly GCA_018662405.1. Classification (GTDB taxonomy): domain Bacteria; phylum Campylobacterota; class Campylobacteria; order Campylobacterales; family Arcobacteraceae; genus JADHTT01. The sequence continues at coordinate 50,190 of JABJGE010000042.1, read as the reverse complement.
ACTACTTTTTTATTTGTAACTTCTTCTTGAACAGTTTCTTCTAAGATTTCACTTTTGATATCTTTTTCTAAATTACCTAATTCTTTAATCTCTTTTTCTATTTCAAGATATTCTGTATATGGTTGGAAACTTTCCATAATCTCTCCACCACCAGTATATACGAATAGTTTTTTAGCAATTTTATCTACAAAATATCTATCATGAGATACAAATACTAATGCACCTTGAAAATTAACTAAATATTCTTCTAAAATATTAATTGTCGGGATATCTAAATCATTAGTAGGTTCATCTAGTACCATTACATCTATACTTTTTGTAAACAACAATGCCAAAGCAACTCTATTTTTTTCTCCACCACTTAATGCACCAATCTTTTTAGTAAGATATTCTTTTGGAAATAGAAAATTCTTAAGATATCCAAATACATGCATATATCTTCCATCATTAAGAAGCACTTGATCGCCACCATTAGGACAAAATGTATTTACAATAGTATCTTCATCATTTAGCATCTCTCTATGCTGATCAAAATACCCTACTTTAAAATCACCTTTTTTAATTTTACCACTATCTATATCCATTCGACCAAGTAATATTTTTAATATTGTAGATTTTCCACATCCATTTGGACCTACAATTGCAATAGTGTCTTTTTGTAATATTCTCGCTGTAAAATCTTTTATCAGTACTTTATTACCTAGTTTTTTATGAACATTATCTAGTTCAAAAAGCATTTTTCTTTTATTTTGAGATACACCACCATGATTAAAAGATTTTTGCTCTCTTTGTAAATCAACCGTCATTTTTTTAATTTTTCCAGGATTTGATTTAACTTGTTTTTTTAGTTCAAAATATTCTGATTTTCTTCGTTCATTTCTTTTTCGTCTAGCTGTTACACCATGTTGCATCCAATGAGCTTCAGCCTTAAGCTGTCGAATTAAATTTTCATGATCTTTTTGCATATTTAGAATTAATTGTTCTTTTTGTTCTAAGTATTTTTTATACCCACCATTGAATTTTCTTAGATTTCCATTATCAATTTCTACTACTCCCGTAGCAATATTATCAATAAAATATCTATCATGAGATATAAATAATAATGTGAATTTTTCTTTTAATAATATTTGTTCAAGAAACTCAACCATATATACATCAAGATGATTTGTAGGCTCATCCAATAATAATATATCTGGTTTTTTTAAAATTAAACCAGCCAGAGAAACTCTACGCTGTTCCCCACCACTTAAAAGGTCAATACTTTTAAATTCATATTCTTTTAAATGAAATTCTTGCAGTACTCTTTCTATCTTATTATCTATATCCCATGCACTATGGTGATCAATAAATGTACCTAAATTTGCATGTTCTTGTAAGAGTTCTTCATTATCAAATTCAGTAGCCAAAAGTGTAGATATTTCTTCATATCTATTTTTAGCTTTTTTAATATCTACAAGCTGTTCTTCAATTGCATCTCGGACAATTAAACCTGGTTTGAATTTTGGATGCTGATCTAACATCTCTATTTTTAAAGATTTATCAATAGCAATCTCACCACTATCAGCTTGTTCAGCTCCAGTAATGACTTTCATCAATGTTGATTTACCCTGACCATTTTGGCCAATAATTGCTATTCTTTGTTGCTCTTGAAGTGTAAAGTTTACATCTTTTAGTATGACTTTAATGTCATACTGTTTGTTTATATTTTGTAGATCTATTAATGCCATATGTAGTTAGAAATTAATCTATTACAATCTCTTTATCAATAGTTAATCCAAATCCATGAATACCTACAAAAGAATGAGCCCCTGATCCACTTGTAAGAAGATTAATATTTGAAATATTTAATTTATTTAAAATCTGTGCTCCAATACCAAAGTCTTTCATTATATTATTTGCTTCAAGATTTTGATCTAAGAAAATTAGTACTCCACCATTTTCTTGTAAATAATGGATACTTTCCATCATATTTGATAATTTACTATCATTTAAAAATAAATTTATATCAGCAGCAACTGTATGGAATTTTACATTCTCTGTAGATCCTAATTCATTAAATTCAATTGTAGTATGTTGGTTTTCTAAGTGATCTTGAAATACTCTTTTTCTTGCATTTGTTCCAAAGAAACTAATTTCTTCATCACTTATTTCAGTTACTAATGATTCATGAGCTAATCTATATTCTACTAAATCTGAAATATATACTTGTACCATATCATGCTTATCGGCAAAAATATCAAGATCATCTCTTCTAGCCATTGTTCCATCTTCTTTCATGATTTCACAAATTACAGCTTCTTCTTTTATTCCAGCTAATTTACAAAGATCTACTGAACCTTCTGTATGTCCAGTTCTTACTAATACTCCACCATCTTTAGCAATTAATGGAAAAATATGTCCTGGCTTTACTAACTCAACTTCTTTACTTACTGGGTTTGCTAAGATTCTAATAGTATCATCTCTTTCTTGAGCAGAGATACCCGTACTAGCTTTTGCACAATCTACAGAAACTGTAAATGCAGTTTCATAAGATGATGTATTTGAACTAACCATTGGATTTAATTCTAATCTATTTGCAGTATCTTTTGTAACTGATACGCAAATTAAACCTTTTGCATGAGTAGCCATGAAGTTTACTTTAGCTGCATCACTAAATGTAGCTGCATATACTAAATCACCCTCATTTTCTCTATCTTCATCATCAAGCATGATAACCATGTTACCTTTTTTGATCTCTTCAATTGCATTTTTTACTCTTTGAATTGCCGACATATTCACTCTTTATGTTAAATTTTGAAAATTATACCCATTTACTCTTGACATTATGTTAAATTTCTATTATAATTCCGCCACACAAACACATTGGGGTATCGCCAAGCGGTAAGGCATCAGCTTTTGGTGCTGACATTCCCAGGTTCGAATCCTGGTACCCCATCCATTGTGTAAGTGCAAAAATATTTTTATATCGCGGGATAGAGCAGCATGGTAGCTCGACGGGCTCATAACCCGTAGGTCGATGGTTCAAATCCATCTCCCGCAACCAACTTTTAAATCAATCTTTTGGTTGCATAACAACAATCTTTTTTAATCACTTTAACTAGACTTAATATCCTATCACTAAGCACAATTAAATATTTTTAGAACCCGTCAATTTGTTATCTTACTATTGTTAAATGATTTAATTCATATTTAAACAAAGGAAAATAAATGTCAATTATAAATATAAAACAGACAGAAAAAGTAAAAGTACTTTTAAGATTACTAGATAATCAAGAAAACATTGAAGTAGCTTGTAGTAAAGCTGGACTTGATATTCAATCTACAAAAGAATTTTTATCTTTTAAATAAACTGTAGTAGATGGGTAAACCATCACTGCAAATTAATCTTTACACAATAAATGTATTTCTCAATTATCATATATTTCCATTATCTCTTTATCATTTAATATTTCTATTATATTATCAGCTGATTGATAACCTACAAACTCAAATATATCATTAACTTCATTTTTATCATCTATGATTATTATCGAACTTGAAGGGAAAAATCTAGTATCAAACTTACCAGTAGAAACCAATTTTCTAAAAGCATTAGAACTTTTATCAATAATTATATATTCCATATAATCATATTTATTTACTATATATTTATTTACTTCATTTTTTTGTTTTTTACACCATCCACAATACTCCATAGATAAGATCACAAAAACTTTTTTATTTTTTTGTATATTCTCAAACTCTTTTATTTTTTTAAAGCTATTTGCATTTAGTGTTAATACTAGCAATAAAGATATTAGTATAATTTTTTCCATTAAATATTATCTCTTTTTTATCCTTTAATTAAAGATATTTATCTATCTAGCAAAATAAACCTACTTAGAAATTGAAAAGTATAATTGACAATAAGATACAATTATGAAATTTAAAAAGGTTAAAATATGAGTAAATGGGAACTATTAACAATATACTATGGTAGAGGTGCTTTAACTCAAGATGATTATGAAAATGACACTATGGATGATTTTGTGATTGTATCTGGCAAAGTAAAAAATAAAGAAACGATGGAGATGGATATTATATTCAAGTTAATAAAACCATTTGATAAACAAGAATGTATCGCAAACGAATCAGCTATAGAACAAGAAGAGTTAGACATCATTAAACAAGAGTTATCAAAAGAAGAATTTCTTCATTGTTCCATGCAGTCTGTTCACAAACACAAAGGTAAATACGCACATTCTATAAGTGCATCAGATACTAATACCATTATAATAAATTCAGAACATTCAGTAGAACCAACACTTTATAGTTTAAAAGAGTTTCAAGAAAAATTTCTTACTGATTAATTAACTACTATGAAAAGAAAGTATTAGAAAATATTAATTATTCTTCTTTACTATCTTTTTTCAGACTAGCACCATCATCATAAAAATCACTTCTTTCAATTAAATGCTTATTATCTTCATGATATTTATCAAACTCAGGGATTGCAGAATCAGTATCAACAAAGATCAATAATAAAATACAAATAACTAATATTGTTCCAAAAGCTATTATAAATTGTTTTTTATTCATCATCATAACATTAGGAAAAATAATATTCCTAATCCTTACTGGTTCTTTTTTTGGTTCTGGTTCATCTTGTTTATTTAAATTCTCAAAATATTCTTTTAGTAAATCATCTTTTGATTTTTCATTATTTTGCTTTTTAATATTAAGTCCTTCTTCTAATATTATATTTAATAGTCTAATGGATATACAAATGTTAACATATAAAAATCTACACCAGGATTTGGCTTTTCAATATCAGCATTCGAGTAATGAAAAAAATTTAGATCAATCCTATAGTCTTCTGTTTTAAATCCAATACCTATCCTATCTTCAAATTGAAAATGTGTAGATACATCTTTTCCTCCAACCACAGAATCTGCAAGATAGCATCCACCTATTCCAAATTGAATATACGGTGTTATATTTTTAAAGTCAGTATCAAAACTATACATTAATACAGGAGAAAATGATACAACTTTCACATTATTTGAAGTACCCCAATTACTAAAAGAAAGTTCATAAAAACCATCAATATATCCAGAATCAGTTGTATAAAGTATACTATCAAAATTGTGTTGTAAAGAAATTTTAGAAGAAGAATGACCTTCCTTACTCTTTCCAATTGTCATTGAAATTGAGTCAACCAAATTAGAAGCTAGTGCCCCATTCAGTAATATGGCTATTAATAATAATGTTTTCATGATTATATTGTATCAAATATAACTTAATTATCTAGATATGTTTTCAAGTTTATTTGGTATATAATATTTCACATAATTATTTTAGAATAAAGGATAAGTATCAATAATAAAAGTAATATATTAACACTTACTATAATTATCTTTTTAGTTTTATCTTTTATAAATTTTAACTATTTTAATATTTTAAAAAACCAAAATATAGAAAACTATTTAGAACATTCTACTCATAATATTAAAGATCAATATAGAATATTATTAGCTTCAAAAGAAGCATTAGCCTTAGGTTATTTTAATGCTTATATTAATACGTCTGAAGTTAAAAAATTATTTAAAAATAAAAATAGAGATACATTATATAAATATCTTACAGAATCATATAAAATTCTCAAAAAAGATAATTTAAACATTCTTCATTTTCATCTTCCAGATTCAACATCATTTTTAAGATTTCATAATCCAAAAAAGTTTGGTGATAATTTAAATAATATACGGCATACTATAGATTACGTAAATAAAAATAAAAAATCATTTAAAGGCTATGAGCAAGGCGTATATGCAAATGCGATGAGATATATATTTCCGCTATTTGATAAAAATAATGAATATTTAGGATGTGTTGAATTATCTATTAGATTAAATGATATGATCAATAATTTAAATCATACATTAAAAACAGATATTGCTTACTTGGCTAAAAAAAGTTCAATAGATAATACATTATCCAAAGATAATAAAAAATATTTTGAACAACATCTATTTTTTAAAGATTATTACTATGATACGAGAACAAAATTAGATATTGGTATCACTAGACATCAACTAAAACATAACAACAATGAATTTAAGTTTGATGTTAAAAAAAGACTAAAATCTAATGTTGATTCATTTAGTATATATGATCATAAAGTTAAAGATGCTGTAACATTTATTGTTATTAGAAATATTAAAAATAATATTCAAGCATTATATGTAGCACATCAAGAAGCTAAATCCATTGAAATTTTCAAAAATGATTTTTATTTTAAAGTATCTATTTCAACTTTTGTTATTATACTAATATTATTTTTATTGTATAGACAATATATATCTAACATATATTTTCAAAATATAGCTTTCGAAGAAGAATCAAGATTTCAACTCGCAATTGAAGGTTCAAGTGATGGCCTTTGGGACTGGGATCTAAAGACAAATGAAATATTCTATTCGCCAAGATGGAAATATATGATTGGATATAAAGATTATGAAATTAAAAATCATTTTAGTGAATGGACATCAAGAATTCCATATAAAGATAGGAAAAATGCTAAAGGCAAACTTAGAGATCATATTAATGGCAAAACTGATATATTTGAATGTGTCTACAGATTACTACATAAGAATGGAAATTGGGTATGGATTTTAAATAGAGGAAAAGCTCAATTTGACTCAAATAATAAGCCAATTAGGATGGTTGGATTTCAAACAGACATTACTGAGCTAAAGAAATTACAAAATGATCTTGCAAATCAAGTTGTAAAACAATTTGAAGATATAAAAGAGAAAGATAAATTAATACATATTCAATATAGGCAAGCAATTATTGGTGAAATGATGGAAAACATTACTCATCAATATAGACAACCTTTAAGTGTAATATTATTACTTACTAGCTCGTTAGAATCAATATTTCAAGTACAAAATACTGCTAGTATAAATAAAAACGAAATTCTAGATATGTTAGATCAAATTATCACAAACACAAATTATTTAAATAATACAATTTCTGATTTTTCATCATTTAATAATACCAATAATCACTCTGATATATTATTAATATCTAAAGTCTTAAATATGACATTAAATATTTTTAAATTTAATTCTAGAAAATACAAAATAAATATTAATCTAAATATATATTCAGACTTTGAGGTATCTGGAAATATAGGTTATTTAAATCAAGTATTAATTACAATATTACAAAATGCAAATGACAATTTTATAGAACAGCATATAGAAAATAGAGAAGTATTCATATCTACTAAAACGATAAATAATCAAAATATACTTACTATAGAAGATAATGGAGGAGGAATATCAGATGATATATTACCTAAAATATTTGATCCTTATTTCACTACAAAGTTTAAATCTGCTGGTACAGGAATAGGTCTATACATGTCTTATAAAATTATTGAAAAGTTTAATGCATCATTAGAAGCATCAAATACTAATAGAGGTGCTATATTTACAATTAAATTTAATTCACCAAGTTAACATATATTTAAAAAACATTAGATATTATCTTTTTATGTTAAATATGAATAATAAAAAAATTTGTTTTATGGGTCGTGGAGACAAGATTGATAAAGAAGAGTTAGAAACATACTTTTTACAAAATAGTGCTACTATGGTTGAAACATTAGATGAAGCGGATATCATTATTGAAGGTAAGTTTACTCCAATACATTTAGAAGATAAAATATATGCATTATCAAAAGATGGTATTGAAGTGGTTTCAATTGAAACATTAGAGCATCAGTTTTCTGCTAATTTAGATAGTGATTCTGTTATTATTGCTATTAAAATGTCTAAAGACAAAGAAAGGCTTATTAAGCTTTTAAACAATCACTACTTTACAAATGAAACATTTATAAAACTATTAAAATTTTATGATTGGGAAAATACAGACATTTATGATACTGATGACAATCGTGATGTATCAACTGCTATTACAACTAGATTTTGTACACTAACCAAGACAAATCATAATATCCAACACTCTCCTATTGGAGTATATTATACAGCACTTGAAACAACTGAAGAAAAGCTTCTTGATGTAATTTATAATATGCCAAACTATAAAATTAGTGATAAAAATGCAAAAGAAGACCAACCACTAACATTAAAAGAAGTGGTTGCTCTAAATCCAAACAATTCTAAAATAGTACAAATGCAAATATTAACAAATGGGAATTTAAGGGAACTAATATTTTTAGCACAAAATACAAGTATTTCTAAAACTATTGTACATAAGCTATTAGAGAATGAAAATGAACAAATAATTTTAGCATTAATAAAATCAAATAATTTACCAACTGATGATATTAAAAAATATATTTCAAATGATAAATATTCACAAAATATACTACAATATACTACTCTTGATGATGATATTTTTAAAACTATTATTAAGATATTAAATCAAGATATTGATATTGTATATTTATCATCAAATAATTCACTAAACCAAACTATGATAAATAAGCTTTTTGAATTTGATGTAGAAAATTCAAATATAAATTTATTGAAAAATAATCAATGCCCAAGTAAACAAATTTCTAAATTTTTAAATCTAAATAATAAAATATATAATATTACAATAGCTCACAATGAATCACTTAATGCAAAAATATATCAAGAATTATTAAATTTAAATGATTTAGATGTAGATATATCTTTGGGATATAATATACAAATACCAAATGAAATAATAGAAAAACTATATTTAAAAAATGACTTTAATATTAACACAGCGTTAAGTACAAATATAGCAACACCAATACATATTTTAATGCAATTACAACTAGATAATAGTCTTAAATCATTAATAGCAGAAAATGAAACTTATAGAGCATTTTCAAGAAAAACACTAGGAATAATCAATGAATTCAATTGATCTAAAAAAATCACTTATACCTCTTATTAAATCACAAATACCAACATTTATCTGGGGAAGCCCAGGTGTTGGAAAATCATCTTTAATCTCACAAATTGCACAAGAATCAAATATGGAATTTATAGATTTAAGACTTTCACTTCTTGATCCTACAGATTTAAGGGGTGTTCCATTTTTTGATCAAACTACAAAAACTGCTATTTGGGCAAAACCAGAATTTTTACCAAACAGCAATAGTGAAGAGTTTGGTATATTATTTTTAGATGAAATAAATTCAGCACCACCAACTATTCAAGCTGCTGCATATCAACTAATCTTAGATAGAAAAATTGGTGAATATACTTTACCTAAGAATTATTCAATCATAGCAGCTGGAAATTATGAAAATGATAGAGGGGTGACATATCGTATGCCAACTCCACTAGCAAATAGATTTATACATATGTATTTTGATATTGATTTTACATCATGGAAACAATGGGCATATTCTGTAAATATAGATAAAAGAATCATCTCATACCTTTCATATAAACCATCAAATTTATTTACTTTTGATCCAAAATCAAATGAAAAATCATTTGCGACTCCAAGATCTTGGAAGTATGTAGATGATGTACTAAAATCGGAACTAGAGTTAGAATTACTTGAAAATGTAATCTCTGGAGCTATTGGAAAAGATAGTGCTACTGAATTTTTAAACTATTGTAAAATCATGAACGACTTACCTAGTATTGAAGATATTTGTAATGGTATAGAAGTAGATTTACCTACTAAAAATTCTGCTATGTATGCACTTACAATTGGTATTGTTTATGCATTAAAACAAAATGCTACTAAAGAACAAATATCTAATGTTATATCATTTGCCATTACATTAAGTGGTGAATTTTCTATGCTTCTAATGAAAGATTTACAAGAAGAAGGTGTAGAAGTGGAATCAAATCCAATGTGGAAAGACTGGATAGATGCACATAGGTTTTTAATACAATAACATGACTATTGAAACACGAATAGAGCAAGTAAAAGCTAGACTACTTTTAGATCAGCCATACTTTGGTTCTATTGCATCATCTTTAAAGTCAAAACTAAATGAAGATTTAAAAACTTTCGAAACAAATCCAAATTTTTTCGAATACAATGATGACTATATTGAGTATATTTCAGATGAACAATTATCATTTATTCTTACTAATTCGGCAATGCATCAAGCTTTTGGTTCAGCTTCTAGAAAAGAAGGTCGTATGGATTGGCTTTGGAAAATGGCACAAGATTATGCTATAAATTCTTTACTTGTAAACAATGGATTAGATATGCCAGATGGATTAAATTATGATCATTTATTTGATGGACATAGTGCAGAGTCTATTTATACAATTTTAGAAGGTGAGATTGATTTAGATAAGCATACTCCTCAAAAAGTTGATAAAATAAAATATGAAAAAATGCCAGAAGTTAATGATTATGACACCGATCCAATTGAACAAATAAATCAACAGTTATTATCAAAAGCAAAACTTCATGGTGATTTACCTCTAGGAATTGAGATGCTAGTTCCAGATATTAATTCAAATACAATCACTTGGGAAGATGAACTTTATACAATCATTGAAAATTCTGTAAAGTTTGATTATAGACTTAGTCCACCAAATAAACGATATATTTCACAAGGTATTGCATTACCATCTTTAAGTGGCGAGAAAGTAAAAATTATAATTGCTATTGATAGTTCTGGATCTATTGAGCCTAGTCTCTTGTCAAAATTTTTATCTGAAGTAAATGCTATTATGAATAGTTTTTCAAACTATGAAATAGATCTTTTAATAGCTGATGCAAAGGTTCAAGAGCATCATGTTTTATATCCAGGAGATGAAATATCTTATAATTTAAAAGGTGGCGGTGGAACTAATTTTGAAAATACATTTATATATATCGATGAGAATATATCTCAAATTAATTTAATGATATATTTTACAGATGGATTTGGAACATTCCCAAAAGAAGAGCCTATGTATGATATTATTTGGGCATTAAGTTCAAAAGAAGTTGAAACTCCTTTTGGACAAAATATCATATTAGTTTAAGACGAGCAAGAAAGTCTTAAATTTGAAAGTTCACTTGGTGTATTTTTCACATATTTATTCATAGCCTCATAATTTTTATAAGGATTTTGAGCAACTTTTAATAAATCTTCAACTAATGAAAAGTCATCATCATTTGCCTTATCAATTGCTTCTTGAATCATATAATTTTTAAGAACATATTTTGGGTTTATTTTTGACATTTGTTCTTGTCTTTCTTCTTTTGATATGTCTTGTTCTTGACAAATATTATTATATTTATCAAACCAAGTATTTAAAATATCTTTTTTTAATGTAAGTTCTAATACCTCATCTTTTGAAGTATATATACTTAAGATATAGAAAAAGTTTGTATAGTCAATCTCACATTCTTCTAATATATCTAGTAGTCCATCAAGCAATTTATGTGAATTAGTATTTGAGCCATCAACTAATCCTAGTTTTTTTGACATTTGCTCATAATAATATTTTGTATATAAAAACATAAACATTTCATTTATTTCATCTAGTTCTTCTTTTGCTACAATACCTTGAAGTGTTACTGCTAAAACTTTTAAATTCCACTGAATAATTGATGGTTGATTTGCATAAGAATATCGACCTTGGCTATCTGTATGATTACAGATATTATGCTTTTCAAATTTATCCATAAATGCAAATGGTCCATAATCCAAAGTAACTCCAATTACAGATGTATTATCTGTATTCAATACACCGTGCATAAAGCCTACACTTTGCCATAGAGATACCATTTTTGCACTTTTATCAACTAACTCAAAATAAAAATCTTTATATTTTGTTTCACTATCTTTTAAATAAGGATAGTTTTCCTCGATTACATAATTAGCTAACTTTTGTACAGATTCTTTTCCGCCGTTATAATAAAAAAATTCAAATGAACCTATTCTTATCCATGATTGTGACAGTCTTAATACTACAGCACCTTTTTCAGTTTTCCATTCTCTTGGAACTCCATGCTTAGATGTATTTATCGCTAATGCTCTAGTTGTTGGTATTCCTAATCCATGCATTGCTTCACTCATTAAATATTCTCTTATTGATGACCTTAAAACTGCTCGTCCATCACCTTGCCTTGAATATTTTGTTTGTCCACTTCCTTTTAATTGTAAATGCCATCCATTTATAGTTCCAATATTCATAGCCCGTCCATCACCTAATTGTGGAACTCTTGAACCAAACTGATGTCCTGCATATGCCATTGAATATGGTTTTGAATTATTCAATAATATTTCACCATTTAACAATTTTTTCATATCATCATTTGATATATTTTCTAAATTTAAATCTATTAAATTAGCTGCACTTTGATTAGCACTTAATAATTTTGCATCATTTAAAGGTGATATTTTTTCTAAATTATAAAATAGCTTATCAAAGCTATCAAGATAAGTATTTTTTACTATTATATTTTTCATAATTAGATTTTAACTTTTGAAGTTGATGTGAAAATAAATAATTAAATCTAATTTATTAAACTATAAAAAAAGGTCAAGATTTCTCCTGACCTTTTTTATATTATAATTAAATTTTGTAATTTTAAAATCCTCTAAGAACTATTCCTAAATAAATTGCTACTACACCTAATGTAATATTTATAGGTATAAGATATCCTGCTATTGGTAGTAATTGTTTCTTACATTCAAGCATATTTCCATCATTAAAAAATTGTTGTGCTTGATTTCGTTTTTTTACTATATATATAAATATTATTGTCATAATCATATATATAGCTTCTTTTGAATGTGATATAGAAGACAATTCACTTTTATTTAATCCAAATTCCAAACTCATAGCTACTGCTGTTAATATAAGTAGCATAATGAATACTGAAACAATTTTAAAGAATCTTCGTAATATCTCAAGAGTAATTTCTAGTTTTACTTTTGGTTCTTTTATTTTTGGAGTAGCATAATGAACAGCAAATCTAATTGCTATCATTCCACCTACCCAAATTACAGCTGATATTACATGTAAAAATACAATTAAGTGCATATTTGTTTCAATCATACTCTTCCCTTAAATATTATCTTGAGCATATTGTAGTGCTGCAGCTTTTGCATCATTTATTTTTGATACATCTTTTCCACCTGCTTGTGCAAAGTCTGGTCTTCCACCACCACCACCTTGTACAATTGGAGCAATATTTTTAATCCAATCTCCAGCTTTGATACTAGCACCTTTTACACCAGATACCATCATCACTTTGTCACCTTTAGCTTGAAGTAAAAAAATTGCTACATTTTCATGTCCATTTTTCATATCATCTACAAGCTTTTTAAGATCACCATTTTCTACAATATCAACAACAACTTTTACACCATTGATTTCACATTCACCTAAAGGTGCTGATACATTAGAGTGCGCATCTTCAAGTTCTTTTTTAAGTGCTTTAATTTGTTCTTTTAATTTTGCTACACCTAGAACAACATCTTTATTTTTTACTTCTGCTTCAATCTTACTTACTGTACTCATAAATGATTTTGAATATTCTAATGCAGCTTGCCCACATACAGCTTCAATTCTACGAACACCAGCACTTACACCTCTTTCAGCTGTAATATAAAAACTTCCAATTTGAGATGTATGCTTTACATGTGTTCCACCACAAAATTCTACACTAGCATCACCAAACTGAACAACTCTTACAGTATCACCATACTTTTCACCAAACATAGCAATAGCACCTTTTTTCTTTGCTTGTTCTATTGGTAATTCTTCTACATCACCTTCAAAATTATTAGAAATCATTGAATTTACTAAATCTTCAACTTCTGCAATTTGTACTGAAGTCATAGCTTTAGGGTATGTAAAGTCAAATCTTAATCTATTAGATTCATTTAAAGATCCAGCTTGTGATACTGTATCACCCAATACTATTTTTAAAGCACTTTGTAATAAATGTGTTGCACTATGATGTTTTTCAATTTCATCTCTTTGAATAACAATAGCTTCAACTTCATCACCTACATTCAATATTCCATTATCTACTGTAACTTTTGATAAATTTATATCAAAAAATTTAGAAGTTTCTTCAACACTTACAATTAAATCTGTAGCTTCTAATGCACCAATATCCCCAGTTTGTCCACCTGATGTAGCATAAAAAGGAGTTTTATCTAGCATTACCCATCCAGAAGTTTCAAGTGTTGTAACTTGTTTAAAGTCATCATCTAAAAGTGTTAAAATTTTAGTATTAGATATTGTACTATCGTATCCTACAAATTCATTCTTTCCAATAGTTTCTAAAATAGCTTTAAAATCGCCATCTTTAGCAGCATCTCCACTGCCTTTCCAAGCAGCTTTTGCCTTTTTCTTTTGCTCACCCATACATGTTTCAAAAGTATTAGTATCTACTTCCATACCTTTTTCACGAAGCATATCTTCTGTAAGGTCTAAAGGGAATCCAAATGTATCATAAAGTTTAAATGCAACTTCACCTGAAAATTTATCTTTTGTATTAGGTAATTCTTCATTAAATAAATTCATACCTTTTTCTATTGTTTTGAAAAATCTTTCTTCTTCAAGAGTGATCTGCTCTTTTATATATTCTTGTTTTTCTTTTAAGAAACTGTAGTGCCCAGACATAGTATCAACTAATGTATCAACAACTTGACCCATATAAGGTTTTCTAAATCCAAGTAAATATCCATGTCTTACTGCTCGTCTAAGAATTCTTCTAAGAACATATCCTCGACCTTCTTTATCAAATAATATACCATCACAAAGCATAAATGAAACTGCTCTAACATGGTCAGCAATTACACGGTAAGAACCAATATTTTTTTCTACAGCTTTATTTCCACAAAGTGCTTCAATTTTTTCTACCATAGGTTTAAATTGAGATGAATCAAAATTATTTAAAACACCCTCTTTAATTGCAATTACTCTTTCAAGCCCCATACCTGTATCAATAGATGGTTTTGGTAGAGGAACTAAAGTCCCATCTTTTTGTCTATCATATTGCATAAATACTAGATTCCAAATTTCTAAGAACCTATCACCTTCTCCACCCATTTTATCTTCAGGGCCATCAAAATGTTCAGCACCCTGATCATAGAAAATCTCACTACAAGGACCACATGCTCCAGTATCCCCCATAGACCAGAAATTGTCAGCATCACCAAATCTAATAATTCTATCTTCTGCAACAATCTCTTTCCACATATCATAAGCTTCATCATCACTATCGTGTACTGTTACCCATAATTTTTCTACCGGTAATTCAAGGTTTTTTGTAATAAATTCCCATGCATGATTAATAGCATCTTGCTTAAAATAGTCTCCAAAAGAGAAGTTACCTAGCATCTCAAAAAGAGTATGATGTCTAGCTGTATAACCTACATTTTCAAGGTCATTATGCTTTCCTCCAGCTCTTAAACATAGCTGACAAGATGTAGCTTTTGGATTTGCAGGTGTAGGTATAGCACCTGTAAATATATCTTTAAACTGAACCATTCCTGCATTTACAAACATTAATGTTGGATCATCTGGTATAAGTGGCATTGAACTTACAACATCATGACCTTTTGATTTAAAATATTCTAAAAATTCTTTTCTAATATCCATCTATATATTCCTATTAACTTATATGTATTTTCGTTATTTTATCCAAAAGAAACTGAAGTACATTCTTCACTTTAGTTTCCCCTAAAGTTTATAAGAGTATAATCTTCTAAATTTAAATAACAAAGGAATAAATATGGGTAAATATATTGACTTAACAAACGAAAATTTTGAAGCAACAACTAAAGAAGGTGTTTCATTAGTAGATTTCTGGGCTCCATGGTGTGGACCTTGTAGAATGATCGCTCCTGTAATTGAAGAACTAGCAGAAGCTTACGAAGGTAAAGCAAATATCTGTAAAGTAAATACTGATGAGCAACAAGATTTAGCAGTTAAATTTGGTGTAAGATCAATTCCAACAATTGTTTTCATTAAAGATGGTGAAAAAGTTGATGAGATGGTTGGAGCTTCTTCAAAACAAGCATTCGAAGAAAAATTAAACTCTTTAATCTAAGTTTATTTTTAGATTAATTAAATAAAAATGGTAAGGTTATATTAATCTTGTCATTTTTAATTTTTAAAAGGTATTAAAATGTTAGATTTAGCAATTATTGGTGGAGGTCCTGCTGGACTTACTGCAGGACTATATGCAACTCGTGGTGGATTAAAAAATGTTACTATGTTTGAGAAAGGTTTTCCTGGTGGACAAATAACTCAAAGTAGTGAGATAGAAAATTATCCTGGTCAAAAAGAAGTTGTAACAGGTATGGATCTTATGCAAGATTGGCCTGAGCAATGTTCTGCTTTTGGATTAAAACATGAGATGAACGAAGTAACAAAAATTACTAAATCTAATGATATTTTTACATTAACATTAATAGATGGTACAAGCCAAGAAGCAAAAGCTGTAATTATTGCAACAGGTTCTGTTCCTAAAAGAGCAAATGTAAAAGGTGAAGATACTTACTTTGGAAAAGGAGTAAGTACTTGTGCTACATGTGATGGATTTTTCTATAAAGGTAAAGAAGTTGCTGTATTAGGTGGTGGTGATACTGCTATTGAAGAAGCTGTTTATTTATCTAAAATCTGTTCAAAAGTTCATGTAATTCACAGAAGAGATACTTTTAGAGCTGCGCCAAATACAATTGAACATATGGAAAAAGCTAATAATATAGAGCTTATTTTAAACTCAGGTGTTGATGAAATTATTGGTGATACTTCTGGTATGACAGGAATGAAAATAAAAAATAATGACACAGGTGATATTTCTAATTTAGATGTACCAGGTGTATTTGTATTTGTAGGTCGTGATGTTTTAAATGAAACATTAAAGCAAGAAGATGGGTCATTTATATGTAATATGAATGATTTTGGAGAAGTTATTGTAGATTTATCTATGAAAACTTCAGTACCAGGGCTATTTGCAGCTGGTGATATTAGAATAGAAGCACCAAAACAAGTTGTTTGTGCAGCTGGTGATGGTGCAACAGCTGCACTTAGTGCAATTGCATATTTAGGTTAAATTTAAAGGAAATTGATGTTAAAAGTTGGAATACTAGGAAGTACAGGTAGAGTTGGTTCTTTATTAATTGATGATTTAGAAAATGATGAGATAGCACAAGTAGCTGCTCTACATGTATTTGATGAATTAAAAAAACAAGTACCAAAAGATACTTTAATTACAAACGATATGAATGCATTCTTAGATGCATCAGAAGTAGTAATTGATTTTTCTGCACCAGTAGCTACTGAAGATTTACTTGAAACAACTATCAAAAATGGTGGTGGATTACCTTTAGTAATTGCTACAACTGGATTTAGTGAGCATCAAAAAAATCTTTTAATCGAAGCTAGTAAATTAGTTCCTATTCTTTATGCAACAAACATGAGTCTTGGAGTTGCTGTATTAAACAAACTTGTGGCATTAGCTTCCAAAACACTTTCTGATTTTGATTGTGAAATTGTAGAACAACACCATAGACATAAAGTTGATTCTCCAAGTGGAACAGCTTTAACTTTAGCAGAACATGCTGCAGAAGCTAGAGATTTAGATCTTGATAAAGTAAGAATCTCTGGTAGAGATGGTGTAATTGGAGCTAGAACAAAAGATGAAATTGGTGTTATGGCACTAAGAGGTGGAGATATTGTTGGAAGACATACTGCAGGTTTTTACAATGATGGTGAATTTATAGAATTAAATCATACAGCAACAGCAAGAAATACTTTCTCAAAAGGTGCTATCAAAGCAGCTAAATGGCTTGTAAACCAAGAACCTGGTTTATATTCAATAAATGATTGTTTAGGATTATAATATGTGTGCTATAGTTGGAATATATGGAAATGAAGATGCCTCAAAGCTAGCAAGTGCTGCTCTATTTGCTATGCAACATAGAGGTCATGAAGCAACTGGTATTAGTAGTGGTGGAGATGATAGCAAGAAGATATTCACTGTAAAAAATAGAGGATACGTAAGAGATGTATTTGATGAAAATGCATTTAGTGTTTTAAAAGGAAATATGGCTATTGGTCACAATAGATATTCTACAGCGGGAAGTGATTCTACATTTGATGCACAACCTATTCACGCTAAATATAAATTAGGTGAAATTTCTATTGTACATAATGGTAATCTTGTAAATAAAAATGAAGTTAGGCAAAGACTAATTGATGAAGGTTCAATCTTTCAAACAGGTATGGATACTGAAAACTTAATTCATCTAATTGCAAAATCATCAGCAAATAGACTAAGAGATAGAATTATTAAATCTTTACCAAAATTAAAAGGTGCTTACAACTTTATCATTCAAAGTAGATCAAAATTATTCGTAATGAGAGATGCTCATGGTATTAGACCATTAAGTTTAGGAAAACTTAGATCTGGTGGTTATATTGTAGCAAGTGAAACTTGTTGTTTTGACCTTGTAGATGCAGAATTTATAAGAGATGTTAAACCAGGTGAGATGTTAATATTCTCTAAAGATAATAACGAACCTGAATCAATTATGCTTGATAATACAAAAGAATTTAGACCATGTGCATTTGAATATATCTATTTTGCAAGACCAGATAGTGATATCAATGGTATAAATGTATATAGTGCAAGAGAAAATATGGGAGCATTACTTGCCAAAAATGATGCTGCCCTTTTAAATGCAGATATGGTTATTCCTGTTCCAGATAGTGGTGTACCTGCTGCTTTAGGTTATGCTAAAGAATCTGGAATTCCTTTTGAATTAGGAATTATTAGAAACCACTATGTAGGTCGTACTTTTATTGAACCTACTCAAGCTATGAGAAATATGAAAGTTAAAATGAAGCTTTCTCCTATGAGATCATTAATTGAAGGTAAATCATTAGTTGTAATTGATGATTCAGTTGTAAGAGGAACTACAAGTAAAAGAATTGTAAAAATGTTAAAAGATGCTGGAGCAGCAGAAGTACATTTTAGAGTTGCATCTCCTATGATCCAACATCCTTGTTTCTATGGAATTGATACTCCTACAAAAGAAGAATTAATAAATGCTATGATGACAAAAGATGAAGTACAAGAGTTTATTGAAGCAGATAGCTTAGAATATCTTTCAATTGATAATTTAAAAGAATCATTAGGTCGTGATACTAACTATTCAATGGTAAGTTTTGACGGAGACTACTTCGTAGTATAATTACTTACTATTATAAAATTAATTATCTAAAAAAAGCTCCTATTGTTTAATAGGAGCTTTTTTATTTGTTAAATTTATATTATAAAGGAATATATATATATATATAATTTAGTATATGTTATAATTATTATATTATATAGTTATAGGAGTGTATTATTTTAAATTTCAAAGATGCATATAAAATTTTAAAGTTTAAAACATTAATTTTTTTATCTTTAGTTATATTTGTATTATCATTAATAAATGTATTATTTATTTATAATGAACATAAGAAAATTATTGAAAATAATATTAAAAAACAAAATAAATTAATTTCAAAGTATATATCATTATATGTAGATAAGCAAATTAAATTGGCTAATTATTTTTTCAGTGATTTAAGATGTGATGAATCACTTATCTCTTCTTTTCAAAATAGAGAGCTAGAAGATTTATACATAAATTCAAAAAAATACTTTAATAAACTTAAAAATATTAATAGTGACTTTAATAATATGCATTATTATTTACCAGACAATACCTCTTTCTTAAGAATGCATAAAAAAGATAAGTATGGTGATAACTTATCTACTTTTAGACCTATTGTATCATATGTAAATAAACATAAGATAGAAAGTTATGGTTTTGAATTAGGGTACTATGGATTTTATCTTAGAGTAGTAAATCCAATATATAAAGATACTGAACATATTGGTTCACTTGGTTTAGGAAGTAACTTATCTGATTTAATGAATGAACTATATGTACTTAATAATAGTATTCCATTACTTTTATTAAACCAAAAAAATATATTAAAAAAGAATATTAATATTAGTCAAAATATAATAGAATTTGAAAATAATATTGTTTTTAATCCTAGAAATAATGACTATATTAATTATATTATTCAAACTACTAATCTTGATATTTTACAAGGGCAAGAATATAAAATAGTAAACTATAAAAACTCTAAGTATCTTATACATAATGCATTTCCTATTAATAATTTTAATAATATAACAATAGGAAAAATTATAAATGTAGTCGATGTTACTGAAGATTTTTACCACTTACATCATGAAATGTTTATATCAGTAACCATAAATTCATTATTATTTATTATTATATTATTTTTAATTTATATTATATTAGATAACTATATAAAAGAATTTAAAAAGATAGAGCAAAACTATAACCAAATTGCAATGAAACTAAAAAATATTTCTCGTAATTTAAATCCACACTTTTTATTTAATGCTTTAAGTGTATTAAGTGAATTAATATATAAGGATCCTAAAAAAGCAGATATCACTATTGTTAAGTTATCAAAATTTATTAGAAATTCACTTGGAAGTGATAGCCTAATTAGTTTAAAACAAGAATTTGAATTTGTATCAAATTATCTTGATATTCAAATGATAAGATTTGAAAATAAAATAAATTATAACTTGAATATAGACAATAATATGCTGGATAGGATGATACCTAAATTTTCAATACAGTTATTAATAGAAAATATATTTAAACATGCAATTATTGCAGACAAAAATATTGAGATAAATATTGAGATAAAATACAATACTGTAAATGGAATAGAAATAATTGTATCTGATAATGGAAAAGGATTTAATGAAATCAATAAAGGCTTTGGACTTACTAGTTTAGAACAAGTTATTAAGTCGTATTGTCATGGTGAATTAAGCTATTGGAGAGAAGATAATTATACTTATTTTAAAATTAATATAAAGGAATGTCATGAGAATCTTAATAGTTGATGACGAAACATTATCACGCGATAGATGTGAACGCATATTAAAGGAACTTGAATATTTTGATATAACAAAAGTATCTTCCGGAGAAGAAGCAATACAAGTTTCAAAAGTTAAATCATTTGATATTATCTTTTGTGATATACAGATGGAAGGAATAAATGGTATTGATACTGCTAGTATTCTATCTTTACAAAATCCATCTTTATTTATTATCTTTACTACTGCATATAGTTTATACGCAGTAGATTCATATAAAGTTAATGCAATTGATTTTTTATTAAAACCAATTTCTGAAGATTCAGTTAAAAAAGCACTAGACAAGGTACTAAGTTCTAAAGTAGATATGCTACAAGACAATGATGATGTAATTATCGCTAAAGATCATAATAAATTTACTTTTATAAAACTAGAAGATATATATATAATCAATGCACATCTAACTGAGACAATGATACAAACCAAGGATAAAGAATATTGTGTACAAAAAAGTCTATCTGAATTTATAAAGATATTAAATCAAAATCAATATCTGAAGGTACATAGATCTACAATTATTAATTCAGAGAAGATTTATTCTTTACGTATAATTGAGCAAGCTAAATATGAAATTAGTTTTATTGATATAAAAGAGAAAGTATATACAAGTAGAACTGGTGCTAAATTAATCAGAGAAATATATAAAATATAAAAAGGATTAAAATGAAAAATTTAAAAAGAGATTTTTTAATGGTTATTGCTGTGTTATTATTATTAATACCAACAATATTTACGATAGATATAAGAATATATGAAATTATAAAAGTAATCTTGTGGGTAATATTTTGGTACTACACGTTTAAAAGCTATAATATAGATAAGAGGTTTACCGCGCTTTTTATATTACCAATAATAGCATATAATCCTATTATATTTTTAAATTTTCCAGATCAGTTTTGGGGAATACTAAATGGATTTTTCTTAATAATTAGTATATTTTGGATATTTAAAAATAAAGAAAACCATTCTTGAAATAATAATAAGATAATGCATTTAACCTACATTATCTTATTATTAAATAACTTTTCAATATTAAAACATCTATCATATAATATATACTAAATACCTCAATCACTTGTCTACATTGCTTTAGACAAATATTTATTTTGTATTCTTAAATAAATATTAAAAATAAATATTATGAATTAACATAAATATATATTTAATTAACATATATTTACCTACAAAAAACTTTCATACAATCCTATAATTCTATATTCAAATTTAAGGAGTAAAATATGAATAAAATGAATAAATTAGGTAAGGTTGCAGCTGCTGCGATATTAACGGTATCTTTTGGTGCATCGCAATTGTCGGCAGCCAAAGTTCCAACACCTCAAGTTCCTCAAGATGATAGAGTCAAAATTGCAACACCTCAAGATATTATGGATGTATTTCATAATGGTGGAGAAGTATTTGATGTAAGATGGCATTACAGTGAATATGAATTTGAAGGTCATATCCCTTTTGCAAAGTCAGTGCCATTTACTGAATGGTCAAAAAAGAATAAGAACTTTGATATTTCAAAAGATTCTTGGGATTATTCTGTATTACCAAAAGACAAGAATACACCAGTAGCGTTTTATTGTATGGGTGTTAATTGTTGGAAATCATATAAGTTAGCCGTAGAGAGTGTAAAAAGAGGATATGAAAATGTTTATTGGTATAAAGAAGGTCAACCTGTATGGGATAAAAAAGCTCTTCCTGTAGTTAATCATAATCCTGTATATAAACCATTACAAACAATATTTGCTGGTAAAAATAATCCTGTGGCATGGTTAACTGAACCAGAAGTTCTTAAGCAATGGTTTGCAAAAGGTGAAAAAGTTAAAGTTATAGACCTTAGATATAAATCATTCTTTGAAGAAGGTAGATTACAAACTGCTTATCAAGTACCACTAAATAAGTTATTATCTAGAGATGGTATTCAACTTATGCCAAAACCTCAAACAAAAACAAAAATTGTTCTAGTATCTCAAACAGGTGTATTAGCTGCATCAGCTGCGGTACCACTTGCTGCACTAGGATATGATGTTAAAGTTTTAAATGGTGGAATGAAAGCATGGACTGCAGCATTTGGAAATGAAAATATTGTAAAAGGTAAATTTGACAATAACTGGCCTGGTAAAAAAGGTTGGGTAGGTCAAGTTTATAAAAAACCAAAAAATAAATAGTTTAAAATAACAATTGGAGTAATTATGAAAAATAAAGTTTCAAAAAAACTAGGATTAGCTTTAGTAGCTTCGACATTATTAGCAGGAAATATTTCTGCTAATAATGAATATGATACATTAACTAAATATATGTCTACAAATAATCTTGACATGAATAAAGTAATGGATAGAAAAACTTGGATACCACACGCAGCAGTCCTTGTAGAAAATATTAAAGATTATACAATCTTAGATATTAGAGAAGGTGATATTGCACCAAAAAATGGTATAGAAGATTTTGAAGATGGGCATATTGCTGGTGCAATACATACATCATTTAAGAATATATTAAAAACAGCAAAAAAAATAAATTCAAGAGATAATATTTTAGTTGTATCTCATGATGGACAAGCTGCAGCAGCAGGAGCTGTTGCATTAAGACTTAGTGGTTATCCAACAACAAAAGTTTTAAAATTTGGTATGAGTGGTTGGAATAATAAATTTGATGTATGGTCAGAACACCAAACAGATCAATCAATTGGACATAAGAATTGGACAAAGAATGATGCTTCAAAGCCTAAAAAATATTCAAATCCATCTCTTAATACTGGAGCATCAACTGGTAAAGATATCTTAGCTACTAGGGTAGATAACTTTTTAAATAAAGGTTTTAAAACAATATTAGCAAAAGATTTATTAGCTAATGCAAATTCACACTACATTGTAAATCAAGGTAGTAAAAAAGCATATGGTAAATTTGGAAGAGTAGATGGTGCAAAACAATTTAAATGGCCTACAATTAGTCCTAAAAAAGGACATGGATCATTAAATAATTATCCAGCTGATCGAAGTATTGTCCAGTATTGCTGGACAGGTCATGCTGCAATTAGTGTTTCTTCATGGATGAATATATTAGGTTATCAAGCTCAAGGTATGAGTTATGGTGTAAATGATATGTTTATATCTCAAATGAAAAAGAAAAAGTTTACAAAACCAGCTAATTTATCGTATGTTACTGGTAAGTAGTTATATATGAATAAGATATTAACAAAACAATGGTCATTTATGTGGGCAGGTCTTGTATTTGGACTTGCGCAGATAATTTATATGGTTGGGTTATTTGCTCCTAAATGGGCAAATGGTGAAATACCAGTAGTAAAACCAATTACTGTAACAACAGACCTTGGAAAAATGTTTAGAGGTATGGAAGTATGGGTTTGTAAAGCTCTAGGTATTTCTGATACTGGTTTATACGGTGCTTCTGTTATGTTAGCTGATGGAAGTTGGGTTGCTACAACTGGTGGTGCATTTGTACCTGGTGTAGGATGGCCAATTGTTGGAATGATGCTAGGTGGTTTATTAGTAGCTATACTAGAAAAAGAAACAAGAGGATGGGCTAAATACGATTGGCAAATTCTACTTATAGCATTTATTGGTGGAGCATTCTTTAGTTATGGAACAAGACTTGCTGGTGGATGTACACTTAACCACTTATTAGGTGGTGTACCAATGATGAATATTCACTCACTTGTAGCTGTAGTATTTATGTCACTTGGTGGATTGTTTGGATTTTTCCTAATGGGAATTATTGGTAAAGCAAAATACTTTAAACATCAAGAAGTACTTGAATATGCTAAAGAATCATATGATAAAGGGAATATGTCTGAGTGTGTTTGTTACGATCCTGATTATAACCCTAAAAAAGATTGGATTAGAAAATTTGGATTAGGATTTTCTATTATATTCTTTGGTGTAGGAATTGTTGGTGGATTATTAAATCCAGAGATGTTGCAGTATGCAAAAGATGCTACAAATCCTGAAGTATTAAGTGATTTTAGTAAAGCTATTGATCATAAAGGTATTTGGTATGTAGTATTAACTCTTGGTGCTGGTATTTTAGGTGGATTTGGTATGGCTAAATCTGGATTTGGTACTGAATGTGGATTATTAACTGCAGAAGCACATCATTTTTGTACAAAGAATGATACTGTTATGGATAATTTTAAATTACCAAAAATTACAAAAACTTTATTTAGAGGAATGATGCCACTAGTTGGTATTTCAGCTATGTGGGTTGTTGTGTCTATATTTATGATTATTACATGGGGTTTCTTTGAGTATCAACATGGGTTTACTGGAAGTATTAAATATGCACTAACTGCAGGTGTGCCTGTAGGTGGATTTATCCTTGGTATGGGTGCTGTTTTACTAATTGGTTGTGAGATTAGGTCATATATGAGAATTGGTCTAGGATATACAAATACTATGGTTGGATTTGCAGGTTTTGCTGTAGGTTATTTACCGTTCACATTATTTTATAAAGAACATATGAATTGGTATTACGAAACAGATATTCTTGGTACACAAATTGCTGATGCTGCTTTTAAAGCTGGTACTAGTGATGTAGGTGGAACATATTTCCTTCCTCAACTATTTAGTGATAACCATTGGGTACAAGTTGTAATTGCAATTGTATGGTTAGTAATGTTAATTACATTATTTGTATGGGCAATTAAAAAAGGTGCTAGAGCATTAGGAACTACAAAATCTGTGGTAGCAAATAAATCTACAGAAGATGTACATAATATGACTTATGTTGACGAGTCATTTGAAAAAACGGCAGAAAGACTTGGTTTAGACGAATATAAGAAGTTAAGTTCATTTGATAAATGGATGAATAAAACCTTTGGCAAAAAGAATAAATAAAAGGATTAATTATGAAAACAAATAAAATATTATTATCACTAGCAACTGCTGCATTAGTTGCATCAGCTGCACATGCTGGCCCAAAATTAACTTGGAATGATGGAGATAGCTCAATGGAGATCTTTCAGATGGTTCAAGTTTGGGGAATGAATACAATAGATGACAACTCTAATGTTGCAGAAGACTCAAGTGATTTATATATCAGAAGAGGTCGTATTGGTGTTAAAGGTAAAGTTAATGCAGATACAAAATATAAAGTATGGTTTGCATATGATAATTTAGGAAAAGGTAATAATAATATTCTTATGGGAACACCTCATGATGATACAAATGCTAATAAAGATTTCTATATTTGGGATGCATATTTTGAGCATTCATTTAATAAAGAATATGCAAATGTTGCATTTGGTTATTTTAGACCACAAGTTGGTAAAGAATCTATTACATCTGGATTTACAATTAATGCATATGAAAAAGGACTTTCTAACTTTTACTATAGAAAACATATAGTAGGGAGAGGACCAGGTAGAGAAGTTGGTATAAATCTTGGCGGATTAACATTAGATAAAAAATTAAATTATAATTTTGGTATTTTTAATCCAAACCATACGGCAATTACTGGTGCAGATGATGCCGCTAGTGATGGTGATGTTGTAGCTAAAGCAACAAATGAATCTTCATGGATGTATACAGCTAGAGTTGCATATTCATTCGGTGATGAAGAAATGAAAAAATTTAAATTAGGATATACAACAAATTATTTTGGGAAAAGGAATGGTACAACAGTTGGACTAAATTATACATACCAAGGTGAAACTGATAAATTTAATCATAATATCTCAAGAAGTGTTGATGTATTATCAAATTATGGAAATTTCAACTTTTCTGGAGAGTTAGATTCTTTGGTTAGAGATGGTGGTGAAGCTAAAGTTAGTACATTTAGGGCTGGATATAATATTCCATTATCAGGTGGAAAAGTTATTGAGCCAGCTGCAATGTATACAAAAGCTGATGTAACAGATTTAGATACAGATCATTTTACTACTGCAAAAGAATATGGTAATGGTACAGCTGGAAATCAAACAATTAAAAGTGTAGGCTTAAATTATTATGCAAAAGGGATGAAAGAAAAATATTCAATACATATTGCAGAATTTGATAAAACTGTAGATGGTGAGGGTGTAAATAAGGTTCTAACATTTGGGGCACAATTTATTTTCTAGAAAGGATAGCAAATGAAATTTTTAACAGGACTTATATCTGGTATTATTTTAATAGTAGCTATAGGTTATACTAATATGGATAAAGGGTCAAGTATGATGTTCTCTGAAGTACAGAGTAAATTATCATATGAAGATACCGTTAAAGCTGTTGTAGATAGCTATAAAAAGAATGGTTGGAGTGTTCTTACAGTCAAAGATACTAATAAATCATTTATGAGTAAAGGGAAACCGTCTATTGGAAATATTACAAATATAAAAGTTTGTAATGGAAAAGTAGCATATAGAATATTAAAAGATGATGCACACAAGCATATTATTACAATGATGCCTTGTGGTGTTGGGGTATACGAGAAGAACGGTAAAGTATATGTTGCAACTATGAATATTAGCTTAATGAAAAACTTCTTTAGTGGAGAAGAGAGAAAAGTTATGGATATAGTAGCAAGTGATACACAAAAAATATTAGCTTTTTTAAAGCAATAGAGTTTTTATAACTCAAAAATAGAATAGATCAAAAATAAGCAAGGTGTTACTCTCCTTTCACCTTGCTTTTTAAAATAGAAGTAATATATAAATACAAAGCATGTTTTCATTTTTCATTTTTTCTGCTTTGTATTTATATGTTATTTTTATTGTATTTCTACAGAAATAATTTAAATTATTAATATTTAAAAAAGTCCTGAGAACAATAACTTCTCCAGTTTTAAAGAAGAGTTTTTCCTTATAATTTTTTTAACACTCTTCCTCAGGGCTTCTTTAAATATTAAAACCTACTGTTTCTATATACAATATATATTTCATTACTTTGTTATAAAGTGTAATTGAAATTATAATTAGGATATTGTATCATATTGAAGAACCTAAAAATTCATATACTACATATAAATTATACGTAATTTTATATCACTGTAGTTTTTAATAACTAAATCTTCTAATACAAGGATTAATCCCTAATTGCTTCCTTATCTAATTCCCCACTCTTAAGTTTTTTATCATAATCAACTAAATCTTTTTTTACATCCCCACTTAATATAAATAAACCTAAAATATTTGGTAATGCCATAGCTAGTAAAAGCATGAAACTAAAATTAACTAATATATCTGTACTTACAACTGACCCTATTATTGTTAATGATAAAAACAATAGTTTATAAATTATAGAATATTTAGAACCAAATAAATATACCCATGCTCGCTCACCATAATAAGCCCAAGAAATCATTGTAGAAAATGCAAATAAAGCAATACATACTGATAGAATAGCTGGAAACCATGATATTACAGTTCCATATGCTACTGCAGTTAATGCAGCCCCTTCTCTACTATTAATTAGGCCGGCATAAGCTCCATTTGGATCATATACACCAGTAATAATAATAACCAATGCAGTCATAGTACAAATTACAATAGTATCAATAAATGGCTCATAAAGAGCAACCATACCTTGTCTTACTGGATACTTAGTCTTTGCAGGTGCATGGGCAACAGGAGATGATCCTATACCTGCTTCACTAGAAAATACTGCTCTTTGAAATCCTTGTACAAGTGATCCTATAATTCCACCATATAATGCATTTGATGTAAATGCTTCTGTAAAAATCAATCCAAATGCATAGGCTATTTTATCATAATGAAATCCTAATATCCAAAGTGATGCACCAACATAAATAATTGCCATTACAGGGACTAATCTTTCTGTGATACTTGCTATTCTAGAAACACCACCTATTATTACAAAACCTACAAATGAAGCAATAATAAATCCAAAAACTATTGGATTTTCATCAAAAAAACTAACTTCTTGTCCTATAGCACTTACAGCTTGAGAAACTTGAAAAGTATTTCCACCACCTATTGCACCACCTATCATAAAAATTGCAAATAGTATTGCTAAGTATTTACCAAAGACTGGCATCCCTTTTTGTGCCAAACCTTTTGATAAGTACTCCATAGCACCACCCATAACTGTACCATCTTTTAAGAATTCTCTATGTTGTAAAGATAATGTTACTTCTGTGAACTTCAAGCTCATACCTAAAAAACCTGCAACAATCATCCAAAATGTTGCACCTGGTCCACCTAACGAAACAGCTAATGCAACACCAGCTATATTACCAAGACCTACGGTTGCACTAAGTGCAGTCGTAAGTGATCCAAATGGAGGAATAATACCTTTGTCATCTTTTGTCTTGTATCTACCAATTATAATGTGATAAGCATGTTTAAAATATTTAAAACCAACAAAGTTCATTTTAAAAGTAAGATATACTCCACCAATAATTAACCATGCAACTAAAAATGGAATAGTAGTACCTTCAACTAGACCAAATAATATGTCAAAAAACAACATAGCTTCTAATATACTATTTATACTTGTAAAAAATTCACTCATTAATTATCCTACTTATTTATTAATATAAGTTTGACTAAATATAACTTTGACATAAATTATGTTATCCTTAATATATTTAAAAATTAGGAATAATAAATGATGTTAACATTTATAGGAAATGGAAATATGGCTAAAGCCTTAATTGAAGGTTTAGTTAAAACATATGACATTGAAGTGATAGGAAGAAATCAAAAAACTTTAGATGATATTAAAAAAGAATTACCTAAAGTACAAGTAAAATTAATTAGTGATGATGAAGATATTACTGGTAAAAATATTGTTCTTTGTGTAAAACCTTATTCTCTTCCTGATTTAGCACCAAAGCTAAATGGAAAGGCAAATGCAATTTATTCTGTACTTGCAGGTACAACAATTTCTAGCATAAAGTCTCAAATAGATTCAAAAAGCTATATTAGAACTATGCCAAATCTTGGTGCTGCATACTTAAAATCTATGACAACAGTAACAGGTGATGAAGATATAAAAAATACTGCATTAGAAATTTTTAATAAGATTGGATCTACTTTATGGCTTAGTAGTGAAAATGAAATAGATATTGCTACAGGAGTTGCTGGAAGTGGTCCTGCATTTTTGGCATTAGTAGCAGAAAGTTTAGCAGATGGTGCTGTTAATGCTGGACTAAAAAGAGATGATAGTCAAAAGCTTGTGGCTGGTCTTTTTGATGGTTTTGCAAGTCTGATTGCAAATGATACTCCAGCAAATATTAAAGATGGCGTTATGTCTCCAGGTGGTACAACAGCGGCAGGATATGCTGCACTTGAAAAAGCAAATGTTAGACATGGAATGATCGAAGCAATTAAAGATGCTTATGAAAAAGCAAAAGAATTAAAACAAAAAAATTAATAAATTTAAAATATAAGGAAATTAAAATGGCAGAATTAAAAAACATAACAATTACAAAAGAAGCAAATATTTACTATGATGGAAAAGTTACAAGTAGAAGTATCGTATTAGAAGATGGTAGTGTTCAATCTCTTGGAATTATGCTTCCAGGTGAATATACTTTTGGTACTGCTCAAGCAGAGATCATGGAAATGATGAGTGGTGAACTTGATATTAAATTACCAGGAGAGGATTGGAAAACATTAAATACTCCAGAATCTTTCAATGTTCCAGCAAATTCGTCTTTTGATCTTAAAATAAAAACTGTTACTGATTATTGCTGTAGCTATATTCAAGACTAAAAAATAAGGGACATATTAATGGAACAATTTCTAAAGGATGCAAAAGATGCTAGTGGTATAGCATCTACATTAAGTGGTGCTATTAAAAATAAAGTTTTAAACGATATGGCTGATTCATTACTTGAAAATATTTCTAGAATTGAAAATGAAAATAAAAAAGATATTGAATCTGGGAAAGAGAATAATCTTAGTTCAGCATTAATGGATAGACTTCTTTTAAATGAAACAAGAATATCAGATATGGCTACAGCAATTAGAGATATTGCAGCATTAAAAGAGCCTGTAGGGAAAATACATGAAGGTTGGACTACAGATTCTGGATTAAATATACAAAAAGTTTCAGTACCTATTGGTGTAATTGGTATTATTTATGAATCAAGACCAAATGTTACAAGTGATACTGCTGCTTTATGTTTAAAAAGTGGAAATGTTTGTATTTTAAAAGGTGGAAAAGAAGCGTTACATAGTAATACAATTATTGCACAAGTCTTACAAGAAGCATTAATAAAAAATAATCTTCCTAAAGCTCTTGTATCTTTATTACCAGATAGTAGTAGAGAAGCTGTAGCAAATTTAATTAAACAAGATGAATATGTTGACCTTATTATTCCAAGAGGTGGATCAGCATTAATTAAATATATAAGTTCAAATGCTTCTGTTCCTGTTGTAAAACATGATAAAGGTTTATGCCATACATATATCCATAAAGATGCCAATATTCAAAAAGCTATTGATGTATCAATAAATGCAAAATGTAGGCGAGCTGGAATTTGTGGTGCAATGGAAACAATGCTAGTTGATAATGAAATAGCAACGACTATATTACCTCTTCTAAAAGATGAATTTGATAAGTATAATACTGAACTTAGAGGTTGTGATAAAACACAAGCAATTCTAGATATAAATAAAGCAGATTCTAGTGACTGGGAAGAGGAATATTTAGATAATATTTTATCAATCAAAATTGTAGAAAATGTAAAAGAAGCTATTTCACACATTAGACAATATGGTTCTGATCATTCTGATGCAATTATTACAGAAAACTATACAGATGCTGAAACTTTTTTAAATAGTGTTGATTCTGCATGTGTATATTTAAATGCATCTACGCAATTTACAGACGGTGGTCAATTTGGATTTGGAGCTGAAGTTGGAATTAGTACAAATAAACTTCATGCAAGAGGACCAATGGGAATAAATGAACTTACAACATATAAGTTCAAAATATTAGGAAATGGTCAAACAAGACCTTAATCTAAATTAATGGTAGTATTGCATTGTAAGACAATGCAAACTTCCATGCTGCCTGATAATCTTAGAACAATCTATATCTATAATATCTCTATCAGGGAATAATTCTCTAAATATATTTAAAGCTTTTTCATCATTTTTATCACTATAAGTAGGTACTAAAACTGCACCATTTATAATTAAAAAATTAGCATAACTAGCAGGAAGTCTTTCATTGTCATAATATTTTGGACTAATCCAAGGCAATGGCACTAAATTAAATTTGGTCTGCTTTAATTCCTCTTCCATTTTAGATAATTCTTCATAATGCACATCATTTTTATCATCACATTTTACATAACTAATTGTATTAGAATCTACAAATCTAGCTAGCATATCAATATGAGAATCAGTATCATCACCTTCTAAAAAACCATGATTAAGCCATATAATTTTCTTAGCTCCAAAATTAAATTTTAATTTTTGCTCTATTTGCTTTTTAGTAAATTGTGGATTTCTATTTTTTTCTAATAAACAATCACTAGTTGTGAGAATAACACCAGATCCATTTGAATCTATAGATCCACCTTCCAATACAAAATCAATTTTCTTTGTATCATTAAATATTTGTTTATTTATATCATTATCTTTTGATGCGTTAAATTTATTTCCCCAACCATTAAAGGTAAAGTCTAAAAGTTGTAAAGAATCATTTTCTTCTATTGTAATTGCACCAAAATCTCTACACCAAGTATCATCTGTAGATACTTTTTTAAAAATTATATTTTGATTATTTTTTATATTTTTAATAGTAGCTTCATCTTCAAAACATACTAAACATTTTTGATATTTTGCTATTATATTTGCAATAGTGTCAAAAACTGGAATCATCTCATCAAGATAATCATTCCAATCTGTATTTTTATGAGGAAAACAAAGTTGTACATAACTTTGTTCTTCCCATTCTCCCAATAATCTTCTAGTCATTTATTTTTTATATATTGGGCCTAGCTTTTCACCTGCAAGCATATGAAAATGAATATGTTCAACTTCTTGTCCACCATTAGTACCAATATTTGTAATTAATCTATATCCATCAGATTTTACACCTAATGTAAGTGCAACTTCTTGTATAAATGTTGTCATATTGGCCATTATATTTGGTGTCATCTCATTAAAAGACTGAATATGAACCTTTGGGATTATAAGTGCATGAATATTTGCACTAGGATTTATATCTTCAAATGCTAAAAAATTTTCATCCTCTAGTATTGTTTTATTTGGAATTTCACCAGCAATTATTTTACAAAAAATACACATATTTTCTCCTAGTTTTTATCTAATAAAAGTATAACCAAACTATAATAAGCCTTTAGATATAATCGCCATATATTATAAAATAATTATAAACAATTTATAAAACATAGGAGAAATTCTTAATGCAAGAATGGCTAGATAAAATAGAATCATCAGATTCTCTAGATACTTTAGAACAAATACGAATAGATATACTTGGTAAAAAAGGTATCTTAACTGCAGAATTTGCAAGAATGAAAGATGTGCCAAATGAAGAAAAGAAAGAATTTGCACAAAATCTAAATAAACAAAAAACTGCAGTAAATTCTGCAATAGATTCAAAGAAAACAATTTTAATGGCTTTAGCACTTGATCAAAAATTAAAAGCTGAACTTTTAGATGTTACAAAATTCAGCACTACAAATGGAACAGTAGGTGCTACTCATCCAGTTGCTGATACAATGGAAAAAATAACTTCATACTTTCAAAATTTAAACTTTAGCGTAGAAGAAGGTCCTCTAGTAGAAGATGATTTCCATAACTTTGAAGCATTAAATTTACCAAAATTTCACCCAGCAAGAGATATGCAAGATACTTTCTATTGTAATGATGGGAAACTTTTAAGAACACATACTTCTCCTGTACAAATTAGAACAATGATGAACTCTAAGCCTCCAATTAGAATGATTGCTCCAGGAACTGTTTTTAGACGAGATTTTGATATTACACATACTCCTATGTTTAATCAAATTGAAGGACTAGTTGTAGACAAAGAAGATCAAATATCTTTTGCTAATTTAAAGCATGTAATGGTTGAATTTTTACAACATATGTTTGGTGATATTGATGTTAGATTTAGACCATCATTTTTCCCATTCACAGAACCATCTGCCGAAGTAGATATTTCTTGTATCTTCTGTAAAGATGCATCAACTGGAAAGAGTTGTGGATGTAGAGTATGTTCACATACAGGTTGGCTTGAAGTACTAGGTTGTGGTATTGTTGATGAAAATGTATTCAAAGCAGTTGGATATGAAAAAGTTAGTGGTTATGCATTTGGTCTAGGTATTGAAAGATTTGCTATGTTAATTCATAAAATAGGTGATTTAAGATCACTTTTTGAAAGTGATATTAGATTACTAGAACAATTTAAAGGGTCAGCAAAATGATTATTACAAGAAATTGGTTAAATGAATTTATCGATATAAAAGATATTAGTACTAATGATATTTGTTCTGCTTTAAACTCTGTAGGTCTAGAGGTTGATAGTGTAGAAAAAATTGAAATCCCAAATGGGGTAAAAATCGGATTTGTTGAAGCATGTGAAAAGCATCCTGATGCAGATAAATTAAATATATGTCAAGTTAACTTAGGTGAGAGCCAGGTTCAAATTGTTTGTGGAGCTAAGAATGTAGCAGCTGGTCAAACGGTAGCTGTTGCAACGGTAGGTACTGTCTTAGGTGATGATTTTAAAATTAAAAAAGCAAAACTTAGAGGTGTTGATTCTCATGGTATGATTTGTAGTAGTAGTGAAATTGGATTACCTTCTACTAATGATGGTATTTTAGAACTTGATAATTCTATTGGAGAATTAGTATTAGGTCAAGATCTAAATACTCTTGAACTTTTAAATGATGAAGTTATTGAACTTGAACTAACTGCAAATAGAGGAGACTGTCTAAGTATTCATGGTGTAGCTAGAGATCTTAGTGCCTATTTCAATATACGAATAAAGTCTTTCAAGGCAAAAATTAATTTTTCTAAGACTACAATTGGACAAATTTTAAATGTAACATCAGATTCTCATTTAAAAGCAAATGTGACTGTTAGTGCTGCTGACTTTACAAACTTTAAACTTCCTGTATTATATTCATTAAGAACTGCAATAGTATCATGTTATAACAAAAATGAAATACTAACAGCAACTGCTTATGCAACACATTCTTGTGGTGTACTTTATGATGCTACTTCTCATAAGCTAGACAAAGATGATTATGATCTTTGTAAATTAATTATAAAAGAAGATGAAAATGGTTTTGAATCTTTTTATGGAAAAGAAAAAATTTCTACAATTGGTATTAGTACAAATGATATTATAGTTGAAAAAGATAGTGATAATATTCGAAAAATTATATTATCATCTTCATATATAGATCCAGACTATATTTCACAAAAAGTTTATGATACAAAAATCAAAACAGAAGATATATACTACAGAAGTTCAAGAGGTAGTGAATCAAATATAGACGAAGGTAGTGAATATTTACATACAATATTATCTAACTCTGGAGTATTAATACATAAAAGTTCAAAACATTTTATAACAGAAAAAAATCCAGAAATATTAACAATCCAAGTTAAAAAAATAAATGCTATCATTGGACAAGAGATTGAAATTCAAAGAATTATACAAATCTTAGAATCTTTACGATTTAAGATTAAAGTAGCTCAAGATAAAGTTCTTAGTTTAACTATTCCTCAATTTAGACATGATATTAAAAATATTGCTGATGTTACAGAAGAGATAGTAAGAATAATTGGAATTGATAATATTAAAGCAAAACCTTTAGAAATCAAAGAGATGAATAGTATTAACAGTACTTCTAAATCTCTTGTAAAAAAGAATAAAATCAGATTAAAGGCTATTTCAAATAGTTTCTATGAATCTATTTCTTATGTATTCTCTTCAAAAGAAAAACTTAAAAAATATGGATTTGAAACTGTATCTGAAAAGTTAGATATTACTAATCCTATTACCAAAGAGTTAGATACATTTAGAACTACATTATTATTAAATTTAATTGAAGCAACTGCTAATAACTATAAACATGGTTATAATAGCGTTTCATTATTTGAAAATGGTGTTGTATTTGATAAAAATAGAAATGAATCTAAAAAATTAGCATTTGTACATAGTGGATTTAAGGAATCTGAAGCTATCTCAAATAATGGTAAACCACAAATAATGGACTTATTTACTTTTGCATCTAATATATCTAATGTTATTGGAGATTTTGAATTAGAACCAATGAATAAAATAACTAATGACTTTATTCATCCATATCAAAATGCTAATATTATTGTAAATGGAGTAACTATTGGATTTATATCTAAGTTACATCCAAGTGTTGCTAGTGATTATAATATTGCAGATACATTTATATCTCAAATTGATTTTGATTTAATTAATGACAATTTAATTCAAGCTACAGATATATCTAAATATCAATCTTCTAAAAGAGATTTAAGTGTAATTGCACCAAAAGATTTAGAATATAGATTAATTAAAAAAGAGATTAATGCTCTAAGAATCAATGAAATTAAACAGTTTAATCTTGTTGATATATATTCTGACGAAAAATTAGGAAACAATGAATCTCTTACTATAAAATTTGTTTTACAATCTCAAGATAAAACAATGGAAGAGGAAGAGATAACTTCTATTATGAGTAAAATTTTAGAACAACTAAAAGATAAATTAAATATTGGTCTTAGGGATTAGGAACAAATAAATTAAAAAGGATATGTAAGTATGGATAAATTAAGTATAAGTAAACTATTAAAACCATTTAATATTGTAATTGATAATATTGCCAGTGATAAATCTATATCACATAGATGTGCTATGTTTAGTTTACTAAGCAATCAACCATCTACAATCCAAAACTATCTTCGTGGAGAAGACACTATGGATTCACTAAATATTGCTGCTAAATTAGGTGCTACAATAGAAGATCATGGGAAAACTATAATCATAACTCCACCAGAAAAACTTACTGAACCTGATGATATACTTGATTGTGGGAATGCTGGTACAGGTATGAGATTATACGCTGGATTATTAGCTGGTACAGAAGGTAGTTTTGTACTTACTGGTGATAAATACTTAAGATCTAGACCAATGAAAAGAGTTGCTAATCCATTAAGAGATATTGGTGCTAAAATTGATGGAAGAGAAGATGGAAATAAAGCTCCATTGCATATAAGAGGTGGAAAATTAAAATCTTTTAAATATCATTCTCCAATTGATTCTGCACAAGTAAAATCTGCTTTAATATTAGCATCATTAAGAGGCGATGAGCCTAGCTTTTATAAAGAGAATCTTTTAAGTCGTGACCATACAGAACGAATGCTTAGTGGTATGGGAGTAAATATATCTACACAAGAAGATGGATGGATTAAAATTAATCCAATAAAAGAGCCACTAAAACCTCTAAATATTACAGTACCAACTGATCCTTCATCAGCATTCTTTTTTGCTGTAGCTGCTGCAATTACACCAAAGTCTAAAGTTACTTTAAAAAATCTTACTTTAAATCCTACTAGAATTGAAGCTTATAAAGTACTAGAAAAGATGGGTGCTAAAATTACATATATTCAAACAGAAGACGTATATGAACCACTTGGTGATATTATTGTAGAGCATAATGAGCTACATGGAGTAGAAGTATCATCTAATATTGCATGGCTTATTGATGAACTTCCTGCTTTATCTATTGCTATGAGCATTGCTAGTAGTCCTAGTACTGTAAAAAATGCTGAAGAATTAAGAGTAAAGGAAAGTGATAGAATCTCTGCTGTTGTTAATTCTTTAGGATTATGTGGAGTTAAGTTCACTGAATTTGAAGATGGCTATACAATAGAGGGGAATGCTACATTAAATAAAGCTACAATCAATTCTCATGGCGATCATAGAATTGCAATGAGTTTTGCTATAGCTGGTCTATTATGTGATATGGAAGTTGAAGATACACAATGTATTGAAACGTCATTTCCAAATTTTATGGAGATATTAGAAAGCCTAAGAGCTTAATATGAAAGTTGAATTAGCTACACATTATGGATTTTGTTTTGGAGTTAAACGAGCTATAAAAATAGCTGAAGAAAATCAAAATGCTTCAACAATGGGTCCTCTAATTCATAATCAAAATGAAATAAATAGACTACAAGACAATTATGATGTTGGTCTTTATAACACTCTAGGTGAAGTTAAAAAAGATGATACTGTTATTATTAGAACACATGGTATTCCTAAGAATGATCTTACACAATTAAAGAAAAAAGATGCAAAAATAATAAATGCAACTTGTCCATTTGTTACAACTCCTCAACAAATTGTGAAAAATATGTCCGAAGAAGAATACTCTATTTTAATATTTGGAGATGAAAATCATCCAGAAGTTAAAGGAGTAAAGAGTTACGGTAAAGATATAAGTGATGTACACGTAGTTTTAGATGAATCAGACTTAGATAACATTGTATTTAAATATGGAAAAATTGCTACTGTTGCACAAACTACAAGAAAAAAAGAAATATATTTACAAATAGTAAATAAACTAATTTTAAGATATAAAGAAGTTAGAGTATTTAATACTATTTGTGATGCTACATTTGAAAATCAAGCAGCTACAAAAGAACTTGCACAAAAAGTAGATATTATGATTGTTATTGGTGGTAAAAACTCATCAAATACAAAACAATTACTAAATATTGCACAGGACTACTGTATAAACTCTTATCTTATTGAAGATGAACTAGATATAAATTCACAATGGTTTAATAATAAAAATCTTTGTGGTGTAACAGCAGGTGCATCTACTCCTGATTGGATTATACAAAAAGTAGTTAATCAAATAGAAAAACTTTAAGCATATTTTAGATACAATCAACCCTTAATATTAATACGTATACGTAAAAAGGGAAACAATGAGAATTGAAGATATAGAAATAGGTGAAGATGAAAACTTCGCAGCAATGTTTGAGGAGAGTGAAAAAAAGACACAAACTAATACTGTAGTAGATGGTGTAATCGTTGAGATTAATGAAGATAATGTTTTAGTTGATGTAGGTCAAAAGATCGAAGGTTCAATTAATCTTTCTGAAATCAAAACAGCTGACGGTGAATTAAAATACAACGTTGGTGATACTTTACCAGTGATGATGAGTGGATTTAGAGGGGAAAGACCTTCAATTTCACATCAAAAAGTTTTACAAAAAGAACTTGTAGATGCATTCTTTAAAGAACATGGAGAAGAGCCAGAAAACGTTATTGTTAACGGTGTAGTTACTTATGTTAAAAAAAGAGCTGGATTCACTGTTAAAGATGATAATGGTTTAGAATACTTCATGCCAATGGGACATGGTTATTTAAAAGCTGATAATGCACTTGGTAAAAAAGTTGAAGCAAAAGTATTAAAAGTAAATGCTGAACAAAACTCTATTGTAATTTCTAGAAAAGTTCTTATTGAAGCAAAACAAGCATTAAAAGAAGAAACAATCAAAAAAATCATGGCAGAAGACAAGCCTGTAGTTGGAACAATTAAAAAGATTACTAGCTATGGTATGTTTATTGACCTTGGTGGTATTGATGGTTTATGTAACTATAATGAAATATCTTACAAAGGTCCTGTAAATCCTTCTTCTTATTACAAAGAAGGTGATCATGTAGAAGTTAAAGTCCTAAGATATGATGATAAAAAAGGTCATATCTCTTTATCTATTAAAGCTTGTCTTTCTAATCCTTGGGATGAAATGAGAGATCAATTAGAAGCTGGTGATACAATTGGTGTTACTGTTTCTAATTTTGAATCTTATGGTGCATTTGTAGATTTAGGAAATGATGTAGAAGGTCTTCTTCATATTTCTGAAATTTCATGGAACAAAAATCTTAAAAACCCTAAAGACGTATTAACAATTGGTGATGAGATTAATGTTCAAGTTCTTGAATTAGATGCTGATAAAAGAAGATTAAGAGTTTCTTTAAAATCTTTACTTCCAAAACCATTTGAAAACTTCACAGCAACTCATAAAGCTGGTGATGTAATGACTGGTACAGTTGTAACTGTTACTGACTTTGGTGCATTTATTAATTTAGGTGAAGTTGACGGACTATTACATAATGAAGAAGCTAGCTGGGATAATAACTCAAACTGTAAAGATCTTTACAAAAAAGGTGATGAAGTTGAAGTTAAAATTATTAGAATTGATAGAGATAAAGAAAATATTTCTTTAAGCACAAAAAGCTTAACTGATTCTCCAGTAAAAGCATTCCAAGATGCTAACCCAGTAGGATCTATTGTAAAAGCTACAATTAAAGACTTCAAAGAATTCGGTATGTTTGTAAAAATTACTGATAAAATTGATGCACTAGTTAGAACTGAAGATTTCGGACCATTCGAAAAAGATGAAGCTAATGTTGGTGATGAGATTGAAGCAGTTATCGTAAATATCGATACTCAAAGAAATAAAATTAGATTATCAATTAAAAGATTAGAATCTCAACAAGAAAGAGAATTATTAAAAACTGTTAATGATGATACTTCAATGACTTTTGGTGATGCACTAAAAGACAAATTAAGAAAATAATCAAAACTTACAAATAGTGACGAACCTTCGTCACTATTTATATTAAACTAAACATATATACTTATTTTTAGTTTAATATAAAACTTAAAAATAAATTTTCACACAAGGAACCATTATGAGTAAACACACAGTTGTTGTATGTGACCATATCCACGAAAGTGGTTTAGAGATTTTAAAAACTACTAGCGATATTAACTATGTTTATGCTGCAGATATTGATAAAATAGCATTATTAGATGTAATAAAGGATGCTGATGTTTGTATTACAAGAAGCTCTACAGATGTAGATCAAAAGTTCTTAGATGCTGCTACAAATTTAAAAGCAGTAGTACGTGCAGGTGTTGGATATGATAATGTAGATATGGAAGGATGTAGCAAGCAAGGTGTAATTGCTATGAATGTTCCAACTGCAAATACATTAGCTGCTACTGAACTTACAATGACACATATGCTTTCTTGTATGAGAAAAATGCCTTATGCTCATGCTCAACTTAAAGATCAAAGAATTTGGAAAAGAGAAGACTGGTATGGTCAAGAATTATTTGGCAAAAAACTAGGTGTTATTGGGTTTGGTAATATTGGACATAGAGTTGCATTAAGAGCAAAAGGTTTCGAGATGAATGTAGTTACATATGACCCATATATTGACTCTAGTAAAGCAACTGATTTAGATGTAACATATACTACAAACTTTGATGATATTTTAGATTGTGACATCATTACTATACATACGCCAAAAAACGAAGAAACTCTTGGTATGATTAGTGAAGAAGAAATTGCAAAAATGAAAGATGGTGTTATTTTAATAAACTGTGCTAGAGGTGGTCTTTATGACGAAAAAGCACTATTTAATAATTTACAATCTGGTAAAATTGCAATGGCTGGTATTGATGTATTCAATAAGGAGCCTGCTATAGATAATCCATTATTAGATTTACCAAATATTATTGTTACAGCTCATTTAGGAGCAAATACAGTAGAATCACAATTGAAAATTGCAACTCAAGCAGCTGAAAATGCAATAGAAGCAGCTAGAGGTATTGGTTATCCTCATGCATTAAATTTACCAATTGATGAATCAAAAATTCCAGCATTTGTAAAGCCTTATTTAGAGTTAACTCAAAAAATGGCATTCTTAATTGCTCAAATGGATAAATCAGCTATAAAATCAATTAAAATTGAGGCAGAAGGTGAAATTGGTGATTACCTTGATTCTCTTAATACATTTGCAACTGTAGGAGCACTTACAACTGCTCTTAGTAATGAAAAAATAAACTATGTAAATGCTACATTTATAGCAGATGAAAAGAATATTAAATTAGATGCTTCAAAAGTAGCAAATAATAGTGGATATAAAAATAAAGTAACTGTTAAAATTACTACAACAAATGGTGTAAACAGTGTAAGTGGTACAATCTTTAATGAAGATGTACAAAGAATTATTGCAATTAATAACTTTATAATGGATATTGAACCATCTGGAAAAATGATTTTAGTAACAAACTCTGATATACCAGGTGTAATTGGAGAAGTTGGTAAAACTCTTGGTGATAGTAGCATTAATATTTCTGACTTTAGATTAGGTCGAAATGATGCTGGAGCATTAGCAGTAATCTTAGTAGATAATGAAGTGACAAAAGAAACACTTACAAAATTAGAAAATTTAGAAGCAGCAACATCTGTTTGCTTCGTAAAAATATAAGGGGTATTATTATGGCATTAGGAATGAGTGATTTAAAAAAAGGTTTAAAGATTGAAGTTGATGGTATTCCATACAAGATTACAGATTACGCACATGTAAAACCAGGTAAAGGTGCTGCATTTGTTAGATGTAAAATTTGGAACTACCTAAACGGGAAAACAATTGAAAAAACTTTCCATGCTGGTGATAAATTTGGAACTCCTGATTTAGAACAAAAAACTATGCAGTTTTTATATGATGATGGTGAGATGCTTCAATTTATGGATACTTCTACTTATGATCAAATTGGACTTACTTATGAACAAGTTGGTGATACAGAAAAATGGATTATTGATGGTATGAATGTAGATATGATGTTCTTTAAAGGTGAGGCAATCACAGTTGAAGCACCCCTTTCTGTAAATATGAAAGTTGTTGAAACTCCACCAAACTTTAAAGGTGATTCTCAAGGTGGTAAAAAACCTGCTACTTTAGAATGTGGTGCAGTTGTTCAAGTTCCATTCCATATTGTTGAAGGTGACATGGTTAAATGTGATACTAGAACTGGTGAATATACAGAGAAAGTTAAATAGGTATTAAAATGTCAAATACACTTTTACAAAAACAAGCAGATACAATTAGATTTTTAGCTGCAGATATGGTACAAAAAGCAAACTCTGGACACCCAGGTGCACCTATGGGTATGGCTGATATTGTTACTGTATTAAGCAAACATTTAAAACTTGATCCAGCAAATTCTTCATGGTTAAATAGAGATAGATTAGTATTCTCAGGTGGTCATGCTTCAAGTATGGTATATTCATTATTACACCTTTGGGGATTTAATGTAACAATTGAAGATATTAAACAATTTAGACAAACTGGATCAAAAACTCCAGGTCATCCTGAATTTGGTCATACACATGGAGTAGAAATTACTACTGGTCCTTTAGGACAAGGTATTGCTAATGCTGTAGGTTTCGCTATGGCTTCAAAATATGCTTCATTTTCTTTAAATACTCAGCATACAGATGTAATTGATCATCATGTATATTGTTTATGTGGAGATGGAGATCTACAAGAAGGTATCTCTTATGAAGCACTTTCAACTGCAGGTCACCAAAATCTTTCTAATATGACATTAATCTATGATTCAAATGACATTACAATTGAAGGTGATATCTCAATTGCATGGAGTGAAGATGTAAAGACAAGATTTGAAGCTATTAATTTTGATGTTATTACTATTGATGGTCATGATTTTGATGCTATTGAAAATGCATTAACTTCTTCAAGAACGTCTTCTAACCCGACTTTAATCATAGCTAAAACTGCTATTGGTAAAGGTGCTGCTACTATGGAAGGAAGCCACCATACACATGGTGCTCCTTTAGGTAATGATGAATTAGCAGCTTCAAAAGCTAAAGCAGGATTTAATCCAGAAGAATCATTTGTAGTTCCAGCTGAAGTTAAAGCAGCATTTGATAAAACTGAAACTGGTGCATTACAAAGTAAAGCTTGGGGTAAACTTGTTAGAAAAGATTTACCTTTAAGTGAACAAAATGAAACTTTAAATGCTCTTTTAAATCCTGATTATTCAAAAGTTCAATATCCAGATTTTAGTGAAACTGCTGAGATTGCAACAAGAGATTCAAATCATAAAATTTTAAATGCAATTGCAAAAGCTGTACCATCATTTTTAGGTGGAAGTGCTGACCTTGCACCTTCAAATAAAACTGAATTAACTGGTCTTGGTGATTTTCCAAAAGGTAGAAATATCCATTTTGGAATTAAAGAACACTCAATGGCAGCAATGGCAAATGCAATGAACTTATATGGTTTATACAGAGTATTTTCTGCTACATTCTTTATCTTTAGTGATTATTTAAAACCAGCTGCTAGAGTTGCTGCATTAGCAAATATTCCTCAACATTTTGTATGGACACATGATTCTATTGGTGTTGGTGAAGATGGTGCTACACATCAACCAATTGAACAATTATCTCAATTTAGAGCAATTCCAAACTTTTATACATTTAGACCT
Source organism: Campylobacteraceae bacterium (assembly GCA_018662405.1). Classification (GTDB taxonomy): domain Bacteria; phylum Campylobacterota; class Campylobacteria; order Campylobacterales; family Arcobacteraceae; genus JADHTT01. The sequence goes on along the minus strand of JABJGE010000042.1, from coordinate 5,931 downwards.
GCTGATGCTACTGAAAATGTAAAATGTTGGGAAAAAGCATTAACTATGTCAGCACCTACTGCATTTGTATGTTCAAGACAAAAGTTAAAAACATTAAAGCCTACAAAAGTACATGGTGATGTATCAAATGGTGGATATTTATTAACACAAAGAGATGATGCAACAGTAACACTTATGGCTTCTGGTAGTGAAGTTATGTTATGTTTACAAACTGCATGTGTACTTGAAGATAAAGGTATTAAATGTAATATCGTATCTGTTCCTTGTTTTGATCTTTTATGTGAACAAGATAAAGAATATATTGATACTATTATTAATCCATCACATACTGTAATTGCAGTTGAAATGGCAACAGCTATGGAATACTATAAATTTGCTGATCATGTTATTGGTATGACTGGATTTGGTGAAAGTGGACCAGCGAATGAATTATTTGAAAAATTCGGATTCACTAAAGAACAACTTTCTCAAAATATAGCTAATTATCTAGCATAATACAAAAAGCAATAAGATTCTTTTCTTATTGCTTTAATCTTCCCTTATAATTAATGCCATTAAAAAATCTAAATACAGAACAACTTAACTCAGCAACTTGTCAAAATGGAAATAATCTAATTATTGCTAGTGCTGGTACAGGTAAAACATCTACTATTGTAGGAAGAATTGCTCATCTTTTAAATACAGGCTCAAAACCAGAAAACATCTTACTTTTAACCTTTACAAATAAAGCAGCTGCAGAAATGATAGCAAGAGTAGCAAAGTACTTTGGAGAAACAACAGCAAAAGCTATTATGTCAGGTACATTTCATAGTGTTAGTTATAAATTATTAAAACAATTAAATATAAAAATAACACTAAAAAGTCCAAGAGAATTAAAAACACTTTTTAAATCAATTTATGAAAAACGAGTATTTCCAGAATTTGATGAAAAGTCACCACCATATGATGGAAACTATTTGTATGATTTATATTCTTTATTTTTAAATAGTACTTATGATGAAAATTTCGAACAATGGATTGGAAATAAAAATGAAGATCAAAAAAAATATACACTAATATATCAAGATGTAATAGACGAATTTGATAAATTAAAACTACAATATGGCTATGTAAATTTTGATGATTTATTATTATTAATGATTAAAGAACTCTCAAAACATAATTTTACTTTTGATGAGATACTTGTAGATGAATATCAAGATACAAATCCATTACAGGGTAAACTTCTTAATGCATTTAAATCAAATAGTTTATTTTGTGTTGGTGATTATGATCAAAGTATTTATGCATTTAATGGCTCAGATATAGGTATTATCTCATCATTTGCCACGAGATATGAAAATACAAAAGTATTCACTCTAAATAAGAACTATAGATCTACAGCCCCTATTCTTTCTCTTGCAACAAAAGTAATAAAAAATAATGATAGATTGTATGAAAAAAAATTAGAAGTTGTAAGAACCGAGCCTAATTACAATCCAAAACTTTTAACATTTAGTGAGCTTTATGATCAATATGATTATATTGCACACAATATTTTAAAAACACAAACTCCACATGAAGAGATTGCTATTATATATAGAAATAATTCAACAGCAGATGGTATAGAAGCAAACCTAAGAGATCTTGGTATAAAATCAAAGCGTAAAGGTGGTCATAGCTTTTTTGATGCAAGAGAAGTAAAAGCAATCCTTGATATGATTGTCTTAATGGTAAATCATAATGATATGATGGCATTTATTCATTTAATAGAATATGGTAAAAATATTGGAAAAGCAATAGCAAAAGAAATTTTTGATGCTCTAATTAAATTAGGTCATGGAAGTTTAATAGATGGTCTTATGTATCCAGATGAAGAGATTAAAAATCCATACAAAAGTGATAAAATTAAAAATGTTCAACTTGGGCTTTTTGATGATTTTATAGAATTAGGAAGTGTAGGAAGATTTAAGCCACTTGGATTCGATGAAGATTTTTTAAGTAATCCAATTTTAAAACATCCAAAATTAAGTCTTGATTCGGCTAGTTTTCTTTTTCAATTTTATAAAATTATAAAAGAACTAAAAAGAATTAAAAATCCGAAATCTATGATATCTCATATTCAAAAACATCAATTTTTTAAAGATATTTGTGACTCTATTTGTACACTTCGTGCAAAACAAAAAGATGGATCTATTAATGAAGAGATTAAAAAAACTGCTTTATTTAAAGTGACACGAAAAGTTGAAATATTAAAGCACCTATCAACTCATCATACAAACCTACAAAAATTTATAAATGCTATGATTTTAGGTGGAGGAGAGCTAAGTGAAGGCGAAGGTGTAAACTTATTATCTATTCATGCTAGTAAGGGTTTAGAATTTAAAGAAGTCTATGTAATTGATCTTATGGATGGTAGATTTCCAAATAGAACTCTTATGAGTAAAGGTGGTAGCTTAGAAGAAGAAAGAAGACTATTTTATGTGGCAGTTACAAGGGCAAAAGATATTTTATACCTAAGCTATGCTAAATATGACAAAATTAAAAAGATGGATTTTATACATAGTCCATTTTTAGAAGAAGCAGGATTGGTAGGTAAAACAAAAGAAGCGGGGAAATGATTAGTTTCCCCTATTGTAGATTTAGTAAAGTGGTACTACGAGTATAAACACAACCACTACAAAGGTAATAATTAGCTTTGTCAAAATGAAGCCTTTCATAAAAGCTCCACCGCTTAACTTATAAAGTTCCCACTAATAAAAAAGGCAGAGTTTAACCCCTGCCCTTTTTAACATCCCTTTAAACGATAAATAATCAGTTTATCTAAGGACTTCATTTTGTTACATATAAATTATATCAAATAATATTTACTATGTCAATAGATAAAAATCAACTATTTTTAGTCCCCACCATATCCCTAAGATTTTCATAATTCTTCTTGCTCTCATCAATAGCTTTATCCACAGCAAAACCTTTCATAACAATATCATATAATTTCGGCTTATTTTTTCGCCAATTTCTAAGTGTTCGTGCATCTATATCTAGTATTCTTGCCATATCTTGTTGAGTTAATTTCATATAAAACATTACATTAGGTATAACTTCTGGTTCAGCTACAGTTGATGGGACATCATATACTGCCGGTGATAGTATTAGCGTAAGTGATTCAGATAGAGATGCAAATATAAATTTTAAATTTGGTATAGTTAATACGAATGCAAGATATTATATACAATCAGGAGATATATATGATGTTGATGGTATATCTTATAAATCAACTACTTTAAATTATGAAAGATTTTTAGATTCAAATATAAATGGATTTAAACCATATTTAGGAGCACATATTGGGAAAGGGAAGTTAGATGTTTTAGGATATAACAACACTGGTACTGAATATGGTATTCAAGTTGGAGCACTTAAACAAATTAATAATAACTTATCATTTGAATTAGGTTTAAGACATAGTAGAAGTAATGCAAAATTAACTGATTCTACAGTGGCGACTACTGAATCTGGAACTATTGGATCAAGTACTTATTCATTAACTAATGCTGTATTAGAAGCATCTATAGAAGCTGAAAAAATGACATCGTTATTTATTGGTCTTAACTACAAATTTTAAGCATTATTCCAAAAATCAAAATTTAACGCGAATTTACTAAAGAGGCTTAACTAGCCTCTTTAATTCTTTAGGAATATGAGCAAATGCCATCTCATCTTCTTTTATAAACTTACCATCTTCATAAATAGCAATATCTACACTTTGAGCTTCAGCTCTAAATAATAATAATTTATAAGTAATATTATCTTTTGAGAATTCTAAATTTTTCTTTCGAAGGTCTACAAATTTTAATTTTTTTCTAGCCATCTATTTTATTTTTATACCATTATCTACTAATTCTATTTTTTCTTCTAATATCAAAGTTTGTAATGATTTTTTAAAGTTCTTTTTACTTAGTCCAAATATTTTTTGAATTGCATCTGGATCACTTTTTGATGTATATGGTAAATATCCATTATTTTTTTCTAAAAGCTCAATTATCTTAGCTGTAGCAGCATCTGTACTTTCTTTTGTTCCAATTGGTTGTAATGATACATCAACCTTTCCATCATCTCTTACAGCTTTGATATATGCTTTTTTTATATCTCCTGTATGAAGTTTTTCAAATACTTCATTTTTATATATTACACCCTCATAGTTATTATCAATAATTACTTTATATCCAAGAGGAGTATGTGCAATTATCATGATACTCACTTCATCATTTCTTTTAAAATGACTTGTCTCATTAGATAAAAAAGATGTGATTTTTTCTACCCCAATAAGTCTATTAGTTTCTTCATCTTCTATAATTCTAATAATTCTTCTATCTCCATTTTCAAATGGATTTTTTTGTTTATTTCTAGGCACTAATAAATCTTTTGGAAGTCCTATATCTACAAATGCTCCAAATCTAGCTACATCAACAACTTTTGCAAATACAAATTCATTCTTCATTCCTAAAGGTTTTGTTGTTGTAGATACTAGTCTATCTTCACTATCTGTATATATAAATACTTCAATAGTATCATCAAATTCCATCTCTTTAGTAACATATGAATTTGGAAGTAATACTTCTTCTTCATTTAATGCTTGTAGATAAAGTCCATTATCTGTTTCTCTTAAAATTTTAAGTGTATTAATTTCACCTAACTTAATTTGTTCGTTCATATTCGTTTTACTTCTTTCATATGCTATAATATACACATTATAACTAAAGGTATTAAAATTATGAGTAAAGATCATTTAAAAGAATTTATTGGATTTGGTATAGCAGGTAACTTTGCACATCATTTAGATCAAGCGGGAGAAGCAGCAGATTTTGTAAATGTTGTTGTTGAAGAAGAAAATGCACCTAAAGGTATATTCCCATTTTATTTACCTAATAGTGATACATTTTTAGGAACATATCCATTATCATCAAATACTTTAGTTTATCCAAGACATGACGATAATTTACAAATGGAACCAGAGGTTGGCCTTATATGTGAATTAAAATATGATGGTACTAAAGTTATTGATTTAGTTCCAAACTATTTTACTGCATATAATGATGCAACAATTAGAAAAGAAGGTGCTTCTAAAATAAGCCAAAAGAAAAATTGGGCAGAGCAAACAAAAGGAATTTCATCACATATAATTCCTATTGATAAATTTGAACATGGTGGAATTATGGATAGTTATCATATTGCTTCATTTATTAAAAGAAATGGTACTACTCATATGTATGGTCAAGATTCGGCAGTAATTACATATAATTATTTTTATGAAAAGTTAAAAAATTGGATTATTAAAAAACTAAATGAACAACAAGATAATGGACCTCTAGAAGATTTATCTTCTCATTTAAAAAGTTGTGATTACCCAACACAAATGATTATCTCTATTGGAGCTACAAGCTATACTGATTTTGGAGAAAATAATTATCTAAAAATTGGTGATGAATGTTTTGTATTTATTTATGATTCAAATAAATACTCTTTAGCAGAGATTGAACAGTTTGTTAAGAATGATGAAATATTACAAAAAGAAGATATTTCAATTTTAAAACAAACTATAATATAAAGAGAGTTTTATAAACTCTCTTGTGCTTTTTTAATAAGCTCATTTAATTTTTGTTCATAAAGTTTAGCTTTTTGTTCATTAGTAGATTCAAATCTTGTTACAAGTACAGGTGTAGTATTTGAAGCTCTAACTAATCCCCAACCATCTTCAAATATAACTCTTACACCATCTACATCTATAATATCTTTGATAATTGGAAAATCATCTTCTGGCTTTTGTAAAAGCTCTTTTACTTTGTCAATTAAAGGAAATTTTTCTTCTTCTGTTGTATATACTTTTATCTCTTCTGTTGAATATGTTTTTGGTAAAGCATCAATTTCTTTATCTATATCCATACCATTTTG
>JABJGE010000004.1 GCA_018662405.1 Campylobacteraceae bacterium | reverse complement strand
TTTTATGATATAATCCCAAAAAAATGGAACTTATAATAGTTTCCTGGAGTTATATATGTCGCACTGCCCATTTTGTAAAAAGAAAATAGCAATGAGTAAAGCATTTTGTTCAAGATCTTGTAAAGAGAACTATTTTCAATTAATTGCAATACAAATACCTAAGCCTTTTATGAGAAGAATATTTGTTCAAGCAAATGAAGAACAAAGAAAAGAAGAGATAGAAAAGTTTGCTAAAATCCATGATTGGAGATTAGACTTACTTCAAAATAAGATAGAAGAGATGGCTATTGAAATGAAATATATTGAAGATCCATATAAAGATAGATAGTTATTAAATTATCTTATTTTTTATATTCTTCATAATATAAAATAAACACACAAAGCTACAAACTACAAATATCATTGAAATAAACATACCCATAGTTAGCCATGATGTATTTAATATAAATCCTAATTGAATATCTGGTTGTCTGAAAAATTCTGCAATTATCCTTGCAAATGAATAAAGTCCTACATACATTAATGCTAATTGACCATCAAATTTTTTTCTATTTCTATATACATATAAAATAATAAATACAAATAATCCTTCAAGTATTGCTTCATAAAGTTGTGAGGGGTGTCTTAATGTTCCATTTACATATATTGCCCAAGGTACATCAGTAACTCTACCTATAAGCTCTTGATTAAAGAAGTTACCAATTCTACCAAAGATATAACCTATAGGTATTGCTAAGACTGCAATATCTGTCATAAACCAAAATGATATTTTATTTTTTCTACACCATATAATAGTAGAAATAATAAATCCAATTAATGCACCGTGATAACTCATACCAGATATTCCAGCATACATACCATCTATAAATGGATTGAAAATTTGCCATGGGTGAGTTAAATAATAATATGTATGAGTATCATAGAAAAGAATATAACCAATTCTAGCACCTAATATTACACCTATTTCTGCCCATAGTATATAGCTATCAAGTATATCTTTATGAAGATCTATATTATCTTTTTTAATTATCCAATGTGCAGAATAAATAGCTATTAAAAGAGCTAGTGCATACATAATACCGTACCAATGTACTGCAATTGATCCTAAGTGAAAAGCTATAGGATCAAAATGTGAATATATATTTTGCCAGAATTCCATTATTTTAAAGCATCAGCAATTAATTCGATAGGGTTTTTGAATATAACATCAGAATCTGTTCGACCTAGGCTATCCGTAATTTGCATTCTACAAGCACTACATTCAGCACTTACAACTTTTGCTCCTGTATTATTAATCATTGCTGCTTTTGGTGCACCTGCTGCTTTTGCAAATTTATAGTTATTTGATTGCATAGTAACACCACCAAATCCACAACATTGATTAGGGTCACTCATCTCTGTTAGTACGTAATTTTGTTTTAAAAGATTTCTAGGTTCTTTATGTACACCTTGCATTTTTTTTGCATGACATGGGTCGTGATAAGTGATTAAATCATCAATTTGCTTTCCGTCTTCTTTTAATATGTCAGCTAATTTAGTATTGTTTTCAAGCCATTTTGTAGCCATAAATATTTTTGGAGCTAGTTTTGCTGCTCGTTCTTTCCACTCAGGTTGGTCATGAAGATAGTGAACCCAGTCAATGTTCATCATAGCACTACATGTTGCTTCAGGAACTACAATAGCATCGACATCATCAATAAATGTTTCAAAATATTCAATGTTCTTTTTTACAAGATAATCAACAGTATCAAAATCACCAGTAAAATATGCAGGTGCACTACAACATAATTGTTTTTTTGGAATCATAGCATTAATTTCTAATCGATCTAAGATTTTAAGTAGAGCTTTTCCCACATTTGTATAAGCATAGTTTCCCATACAGCCTATGAAAATTGCTACTTTTTGTTTAGGATTTTCTACATTAATATTCTCTGGATAAGTATTTAAAAATGACTTTTTATCTGCAAATGGTAGTGTTCTATCTTGAATCATCTCTATTGGAAGATTTAATCTTAATTTACTACTTTGATTTTGTGCATTTATTTTCAATCCACAAGTTTGGAATACCCATCCCATTTTTGCTAATAAATCCATAACCTTTCTATTTCTTAAAAGAAAGAAAAATGCTCTTTTATACCAAGCTATACCATATTTTTTTCGTATATCATTTCTAACTTGTTCAATTATCATATCTGTTGGTAGATCATTTGGACATTCTTCTACACATGATGTACATAAAAAACAACTTTCAAAAATTTCTTTAGCATTTTTGTCTAGTTCTAGTTCATCTCTTTTATAAGCACCAAGTAAATCAATAAAACCTCTTGGAGATGTTGTCTCATCATGATTTATTTCAAATATAGGACAAACAGATTTACATTTTCCACACTTAATACAATCATCACTAATTGCTGTAAAGTTAAATTTATTATTTTCCACTACACTCATATTTATATTGTCTTAGAGAATCTTCGTTTATCTTCTGGTATTTTATGTAAATATGCATCAAATGTCATAGAGATATTTCTAATTAGCATAGCACCAGTTGTATTTGCTTTAATATGATTATCATCTATAGTAATAAGTTCTGCTTCCTTAAACTCTTGTAGCATTGCAACAGCATCACTAAAGTATTCATTAAAAACAATATTAAATTTCTTTTCAACTCTTTTAATATCAAGTGAGAAGTTAGACATTAGTTCCATAATTACATATTGTCTTAAAATATCATCATCACTTAAAGAAAAACCTTTAAATACAGGTAATCTTCCTGCATCAATTGCTTCTTCATAAGTTGGTAAATCTTTAAAGTTTTGTACATAGTAATCAACTCCATCACCAATAGATGTCACACCAATTCCAACTAAATCAGCACCACCTTTTGTAGTGTATCCTTGGAAGTTTCTATGTAATTCACCTTTTTCAATAGCTTTAAACAGCTCATCTTCTGGCTTTGCAAAGTGATCCATACCAACCATATTGTATCCATGTTCATCAAAGTAAGCAATAGTATCTTTTAAGATTTCTAACTTAGTTGATGGTGGTGCAAATGTTGTTTCATCAAATTTTCTTTGAGTTTTCATCATCCAAGGAACATGAGCATAATTAAATACCGCAAGTCTATCAGGATTTAAAGTAACTATTTGTTCAATTGTTTGTCTAAATGTTTCTTTTGTTTGATGTGGTAGTCCATAAATTAAATCAATATTTACAGAATTTATTCCAGCATCTCTTGCTATTTGTACAACTTTTGCTGTTAATTCAAGTGGCTGAATTCTATGAATTGTTTTTTGAACTTGTGGATTTAAATCTTGTACTCCAAAGCTTAGTCTGTTGCATCCTGCTTCTTTCAATACATCCATATGACCTTGTTCAAAAAATCTTGGATCAACTTCACATGAAACTTCAGCATCTGGTGAAAAGTTAGGGAATGTAGATTTAAGAGAGTCTAAAACCTCTTTTAATTGATCAGGACTTAAAAATGTAGGTGTTCCTCCACCAAAGTGCATTTGAGTTACTATTCTATTAGTATCAAGATGCTTAGCTAGAATTGCTAGTTCTTTTTTTAAATATTCAATATATTTAACTTTTTTATCTTCTTTACTTGTAAATATTACATTACATCCACAAAAATAACATGCACTTCTACAAAAAGGAACATGAATATATAAAGATAATGGTCTATCACTAGATTGACTTTTAAATCTTTGAATTAAGTCTGCTTCAGTAAAATTTTCATTAAATTCTGGTGCAGTAGGGTAGCTAGTATATCTAGGTCCTGGTTTTGAGTATTTCTCAAATTTTGTAAAGTCAATCATTTATTTTTCATCCCTTTTTTGATCTAGCCAAACCATAATGGCTTTTTGTGCATGAAGTCTATTTTCTGCTTCACTAAATATAGTTTCACTGTTTTGTTCAAATATCTCTTCACTTACTTCTAAGTCTCTATAAGCAGGAAGACAATGTAAGAATATTACATCATTAGATGCCATTGACATTAGATTTTTATCTACGATAAATCCTTCAAAGTCTTTTAGTCTTTGATTTTTTTCATCTTCTTGACCCATAGATACCCAAGTATCAGTTGTAACAACTGTACAATCTTTTACTGCAATTTTAGGATCGTTTGTAATTGTGATTTTTGAACCACTCACTTTAGCAAATCCTAGTGCTTTATCTAATACTTCTTGATCTACTTCATATCCTTTTGGAGTAGCAATAGATAAATCAAATCCGAGTTTAGCAGCAAGCATAAGCCATGAGTGAGTCATATTATTACCATCTCCAATATAAGTAGCTTTGATATTATTCTCTAAGCCATGTTCAATAATTGTAAGATAATCAGCCATTAATTGTACAGGGTGATACATATCTGTAAGTCCATTTATTACTGGAACTTTTGAATATGATGCAAACTCTTCTAGCTCCTTTTGAGAATCATTTCTAATCATGATCATATCAACCATTCTTGAAATAACTCTACTAGTATCACTTATTGGCTCACCTCGTCCTAGTTGAATGTCATTTGAAGATAAAAACAACCCAACTCCACCAAGTTGATAAATTCCTGTTTCAAAACTTACTCTAGTTCTTGTTGAACTTTTTTCAAAAATCATACCAAGTGTTTTATGTGGCATATATGGTTTAAATATTTTTGCTTTAGTTTCTTTTTTGATTTGGATTGCTAATTTTGTAATATCTAGAATTTCTTCTTTAGAATAATCAGCTAATGTTAAAAAGTGTCTCATTTAATTATTGTTCCTTCAATAGTTTACATGCTTCTTTTGCATGATATGTAATAATAATATTTGCACCAGCTCTTTTCATAGATAAAAGTTTTTCCATCATAACTCTATCGTAGTCAATTAGTCCGTGTTGTCCAGCAAGTTTTAGCATTGCATATTCTCCGCTTACATTATATGCAGCAATTGGTAAATTAGTATTGTTTCTAATATCTCTAATAGTATCTAAAAAACTAAGAGCTGGTTTTACCATAAGTATATCTGCACCTTGTCTCTCATCTTCAAGTGATTCCTCAATAGCTTCAAGTCTATTTCCTACATCCATTTGATATGTTCTTCTATCTCCAAAACTTGGAGTTGACTCAGCAACATCTCTAAATGGACCATAGAATGCACTAGCAAATTTTGTAGAATATGACATTATAGGAAGATTTATAAAACCTTCTTTATCTAATGCCTCTCTTAATACTTCTATAATTCCATCCATCATTCCACTTGGAGCAATCATATCTGCACCTGCTTTTGCATGTACTATTGCTTGTTGTGCTGATATTTCTAATGTTGCATCGTTATCAACACTTTGTGTTTTTGGATCCATAATACCACAATGACCATGATCTGTATATTCACAAAAACACAAGTCTGTAACGATATACATTTGTGGGTATTTTGCTTTAATAGCTTTTATAGTTCTAGAAATTAAAGAATGATCACATAAGCATTCACTACCAACACTATCTTTAACTTCAGGAATAGCAAACAATAATACAGAGGTAAGACCTAGGTTAATCATATCACCACACTCTTGAACTACTGCATCAATATCCATTTGAAATACACCTGGCATAGATGCAATTTCAAATTTTTCAAATTTTCCTTCTTTTACAAAAAGTGGATACATAAAATCATTTGGTGTTAGTACAGTTTCTCTTGTCAAGTTTCGTATAGTGTCATTAGTTCTTAATCTTCTAAATCTCTTAAACATATTGTTTGCCTTTTTTTGCTAAAATCTTTGATATATTAACAAAATAGGAATTAAAAACTTATGAATATAGAAGTTTCCAAACAAGCTAAACTCCCAACTACTCATGGAGAATTTATAATACAATCTTTTAAAGAGGGTATAAAAGAACACTTAGTAATTTTTACAAAAACTTTAGATGAAACTCCTATGGTTAGAATTCATAGTGAATGTTTAACTGGAGATGCAATTGGAAGTATTAAATGTGATTGTCAAGCACAATTAAATTATGCTTTAGATTTCATAAATGAACATAATGGAATGGTAATATACCTTCGTCAAGAAGGTCGAGATATTGGACTATTAAATAAGGTTAATGCTTATAATCTTCAAGACTCTGGCTTAGATACAGTTGAGGCAAACCATCAATTAGGTTTTGCAGATGATGAACGAACTTATGAGGTAGTTGATTTTATATTTGATTATTATAAAATTAATCAAATTAAGCTTCTTACAAATAACCCTACAAAACTTAATAGCTTAAAGGTAGATATTATCCAAAGACTTCCAATTCAAGTTGGAGAAACAAAAGAAAATACAGATTATTTAAAAGTTAAAAAAGACAAAATGGATCACTTACTTTAATGCTTGATTTACAACTTAAAAATCTTGACTTAGAATTAAATGATGAGTTTTTGTCTAGATGTGAAAAGTTTATTGAACTTTTGCAAAAATGGGGTAAGGTACATAGTTTTACAACTCGTTTAACCAATGAAGATATAGAAGAAAATATTATAGATTCTATTTATCCTTTGAAATTTTTAGATAATTTTGAAAGTTTTGCAGATATAGGAACAGGAGCAGGCTATCCAGGTATGCTACTTGCTATTGCTCGACCAGATATTAAATGTTATTTAATTGAACCAAGATTAAAAAGAGTAGCATTTTTAAACTTTGTAAAAAATGCTTTAGGTTTAAAAAATGTTACAGTTATTCAAGATAGAGTTGAAAATTGTAAAGATATTAAAGTAGATTTAGTTACATCAAGAGCAGTTACAAATACGCAACTTTTAATAGAATTGACAAAAAATATTGTATCGTCTAATACAAAATACCTTTTTTATAAAGGGAGCCTTTGTCAGGATGAATTAGATGATTTAGATAAAAATAAATATGAAATAATTTCAACAACAGAAACTAGAAATTATTTATATATAAAGGATCTGTAAATGATAATTAAAATAACTGTATTTTTAGTAGTATTATTTTTAGTATATATTGTATTTTTTAAGAAAAGTAGAGAAGCAAATATTAAAGATGATAAATATAAAAATATATCAGACACAATGGTTGAATGTCCTTCATGTAATGTATTTGTTTCAAAAAATGAAGCAATACTTAGTAATGGACAATATTATTGTTCTAAAGAGTGCTTAAAATGATTTTATTAGGGGATATTAATATTTCAAGTGATAGTCTTGTTGATATTGTCCGAAAAGAAGATATAGTAAATACAAAGTCAAATAATGTAGTGTCTTTTAATTATGATATGTCATTAATGAAATATTGTAATGAAAATAATGTATCATATGCAGTAAAAGTTACCAATATTAATGAATTAATTTACTCAAACTTATTAAATGCTAAATATATTTTAGTTGAAAAAGATTTAAGTTGTAAAGCTCAAAAAATTGCAGATGATTATATGTATGATTCTAAAGTAATTGTAAAAATAAATTCTACTAATGAATTAGAATGGGTAGTGTCAAATACAATTGATGGAGCTATATTAATATAACTCTTGTCTTATAAAATAAGAGATGCTAGTCCTAAGAAACTAAAGAATCCTACAATATCAGTAATAGTTGTAAGAATTACTGTACTTCCGATTGCTGGATCTATTTCAAACTTTTTTAATATCAATGGTATTAAAGTACCAAATAATCCAGCTATTAATATATTTATTATCATTGATAATGCTATTACGATTCCTAATAAATTAGTATTAAACCAAATAGAAGCGATACTACCCATAATTACAGCAAAAGTAAATCCATTTATTAAAGCAACAGATACTTCCTTTTTAATAGCTTCTTTACTATTTTCTAAGTCAATTGTTCCAAGTGCTAATTGTCTTACCATGACAGCTAGTGTTTGAGTACCAGCATTTCCACCCATTGAAGCAACTATAGGCATTAATATTGCTAATGCAATATATTGTGTTAGTATTTCATCAAATAATCCAATAGTTAATGATGCAGCAATAGCTGTAAATAAATTTATAAATAACCAAGTACCTCTATGCTTTGTTGTTGTAATAATATCATCATCATATTGTGAATGTTCATCAACACCTGCTAATTGATACATTTGTTCTGTAGCATTTTTTTCAATTTCATCTATAATATCATCAGAAGTAATTCTACCTATTAGTCTATTTTGATAACCAGTAACAGCTACAACAGATAAATCATATTGTTCAAAAAGTTTAATTACTTCATCAATATGATCATCTGCTTTTATATGAAATGACTTTTGATGTGATGGGTTATTATCTAATAATTCTTGAAATGTAATATTAAAGTCAACAATAATTAGATCTTCAAGTGATATAGATGTAATTAAAGTTTGATTTTCATCTATAAGAAAAACTTGGTGAATATTTTCTAATTCATTATTTTCTTTTGCAGTTTTTAGTCTATGTATCGCATCTTTAATTGGCTCATTTAATTTAGCACTAAAAAGTTCTGTTTGCATAAATGCACCAGCTTCTTCTTCATCATATCTTTTTAACCAAGCAATATCTTCTTGATCTTCTTTTTCTAAGTTTGAAAGAATAGATATTGATTTTGCTTTATCAATATCTTCAATATCTTGAATAATATCTGTAGCATCATCTGTTTCAACTGCTTCTACTGCATCAACAAGCTTTTCAATACTTAAACTTGAATAGGCTTTGTCTCTAATATTTTCTGGAAGTTCTAAAAGTACTTCTCCTAAAATATCTTTAGGTATTAAAGGTAATGTAGTATAAAACTCATCACTATTATCTTTATATATTTTAATAAGACTTTTTGATATATCACTAGGATGTAGTTCTTTAATATTTTCTAATAGTTGTGTTGAATTATTGATAATGTTTTCAAGCATTTACACTCCTAATTTATCTTCAATAGGATAGTTATTTTTAAAACTATCAAAATTTAAAGGTTTCTTATTTTCACCTAAGGCTTTATCTAACATTATTTTTTGTAATTTAACAAATTTAACAAATTTATTTTTAACTTTACCTTTAAGTTTTGTTTTTGTAACTCTGATTATTTTATTTGGATTTACTGCTCTACCATTTTTGTATAATCCAAAATGTAAATGAGGACCAGTACTTCGTCCTGTACTACCAACATATCCAATAAGTCTACCTTGTTTTACATAGCTACCAACTCTAAGTCCTTTAGCAAATTTATATTGATGTGCATAAAGTGTTTTATATCCATTTTTATGTCTAATAATAATAGTTTTTCCATATCCACCTTTACGACCTCTATGGATAATCTTACCACTGGCAGCAGCAAATATTTTTCTTCCAGTAGGGGCTGCATAATCAATTCCAAGATGAGCTTTATATTTTTTTAAAATAGGATGATATCTTTTGTATGTAAATTTACTAGATATTCTTTTATATCTTAGTGGTACTTTTAAGAAAAAGCTAGTCATACTTCTGGCTTTTTCATCATAGTACCTATCATCCTTCTCATTTTTAAAGATGTAATATTTTCTTTTTCTTACCTCTACCATTGCAGATTTTATTTTTGGTGCACCAAAGTATTGACCTAATCGTACTCTTTGAGAAAAATGAATAACAACATGATTGCCTTTTCTCATTTTTTTAAAGGGAACATTTTTTTTAAATGATCTTAAAAGTTCTCTTGCTAGGAGTTTATTATTTGTTTGTTCTACAATATCTTTATATGGTGAACTATTTATTGAAATAGATATTGTTTGGTCAAATTGAGTAAATTCAATAGGAATTATATCAAGAGAGTATCCCACATTTTCTTTTTGGATATGTATTTGCATCTCTTCACTTATTGGTATAAGTACTTGATCTATAGAATCATTTTCATTAATCATAATATGATATTTTGTACCAGCAATTATTTCACTACATAATTCTTTATCTGTTTTTGATAAATTAAAATATACATCTTTAGAAATATGATTTTTTTTAAAAAAAGTTAATAATGATTCACCTTTATCCCATACTTTATGCTCTATAGTAGAGCTAAATAATGATATGAAAGATAATAATAAAATAAATAATAATTTCAAAAAAATGCCTTTATTTCTTATATACTTTTTTAATATTATCCATTTTTGAACTCATATTTAAAAGTACCATATCGGCTAAAATAAGTGCCATCATTGATTCACATACAACACTTCCTCTAATAGCAACACAAGGATCATGTCTACCTTTTAGGAAATATGTTTGATCATTATTATTTGTATCAACTGTTTGTTGTTCAATAAATATAGATGGTGTAGGTTTGAAATATACTTTAGTAATTATATCATCACCATTACTAATTCCACCAAGTATACCACCACTGTGATTTGTTTTAAATCCTTGTGATGTTATTTGATCATTATTAATACTACCTTTACTTCTTGAAGCATCAATACCATCGCCAATTTCAACAGCTTTTACTGCATTTAGACCCATCATTGCATTTGCAATCTGACCATCAAGTTTATGGTACATAGGTTCACCTAAACCAGCAGGCACATTAGAGGCTTTGACAAATACTACACCACCAACACTATCATGTGACTCTAAAGCATTCTCAACTGCTTTTTTTTGTAGAGGTTCAATTGTTTTATCTAGAGCAAAAATAGTACTATTTTTTGAATCTTCAAAATTAATAGTTTCACTTTTGATGCCATCTATTTCACATATACCACTTTGTACCTCTATTCCAAGTTGATCTAGCATTAACTTTGCTATAGCACCAGCAGCAACTCTACAAGCGGTTTCTCTTGCGCTGCTTCTTCCTCCACCTCGATAGTCTCTTATTCCATACTTATGAAAATAAGTAAAGTCGGCATGCCCAGGTCTAAATAAATCTTTTACATTTGAATAGTCTTTACTTTTTTGATTTTCATTAAAAATAATCATTGAAATAGGAGTTCCTGTAGTAATATTATTAAAAACACCACTTAATATTTCTACTTTATCACCTTCTTTTCTTGATGTTTCAAATTTACTTTTACCTGGCTTTCTTCTATCCATTTCTGATTGAATAAAATCTTCATTAATTTTTAAGCCAGCTGGTACACCATCAACTATTACACCTAAAGCTTTACCGTGTGACTCACCAAATGTAGTAAATCTGAATTTTGAACCAAAACTATTTTGCATTATATTTACCTTTAGTCTTTTTGATTATGTATTTTATCTAAAGCGATTTTTGCAATTGCTTGTTGAGCAATCTTTTTACTTTTACCTATGGCTTTACCATAGCACTCATCATCAATCCATATTGAAATTTCAAATTCTTTTTTATGATCAGGTCCTGTAGCACTTTCTAATTTATAAATAGGTATTGATCCAAATTTTGCTTGTGTAACTTCTTGAAGTGCTGTTTTATAATCACTAAAAAGATTATCAAGATTAATATTATCATATCCTGAGTCTAATAACCTAAGAATGATTTCTTTTACAGTATCAAGATCAGATTCAACGTAAATAGCACCCATAATTGCTTCGAAAGCATCTGACAAAATAGATGGTTTTTCTCTACCTTTATTTCTATCTTCTGCATTTGATACAAATATGTAATCACCAAGATTAATTTGAATTGCAAGTTTTGTAAAGCCTTGTTCATTTACAAGGCTTGCTCTCATTTTTGACAGTTCACCTTCATTTGAATCTGGAAATTTATTATATAAAAATTCTCCAACGATTAAATTTAGTACAGCATCACCAAGAAATTCTAATCGTTCATTACTATATGGTTTTTTAAAACTTTTGTGTGTTAGGGCCTCGATTATCAGATTTTTATCTTTAAAATCATAATCCAAGCACTTCTCTAATTCTGTGAAATTGTTCATTGTTTTTCCTTTAATTTAGTTTTTGTTGTAATTGTTCTGCTGCAGTACGAGCTAGTATATCACATCGTTCATTTTCATCATGGCCATTATGACCCTTAACCCATGTTGCAATAATATTATGACCTTTGGAAACCTCTATGTACTGTTTCCAAAGATCAGAGTTTTTAACATCTTTTTTAGCTGAATTTTTCCAACCTTTTTTAACCCAACCGTTTAACCATTCATTGATAGCTTTTACAACATATGTAGAATCACTGATTATTTCTACATTACATGGTTCTTTTATTGCTTCTAAGCCTTTTATTGCCCCTAGTAACTCCATTCTGTTATTTGTTGTATTATCTTCACAACCACTTAATTCTTTAGTATGGCCATTAAAAGATAATATCGTACCCCAACCACCGGGTCCTGGATTTCCCAGGCTACTTCCATCACTATATATTTTAATATTTTTCATTTATTACCTTACATATAGCTTGATATGTCATGTGACATTGGTTTCACAATTTTAGAATTACAATTAAATGATAGTATACTATGACAATTTGGACATCTTGATTCATAAACAGGGTGAGTTTTTTTACATTTTTTGCAATTAAATGAAAATGTTAAATTTGCACTATTTAACTTTATCTTATTCAAATTAATCAATACATCTAGTTCAAATATATTACTTGATGTTGCATCAGTAATATAACCTTTAGCAGTATATAATTGTGTTAAAAAACTATCTTTTAATACGATGTCAAAATCAATATCATTAAAATCTAGATACCAAAGCAGGTCTTTTATCTCTTTTAGATTAAATTTATTAGTATTTTTCCAGAATAAACTTTTATTATAATGAATAAGATATTTAGCTACTAATCGTTGTACTAAAGTATTTTTATCTAATATTTTTAATAGTTGTAAACTTATATTTTCAAAAGTTTGTATGGGATCAGAAATTATTTTTAGAGTATTAATGTAAACTTTCTCATCGTCTGAAACTTTTGATAATTCTTCTAATACATTAATCACATCTGATGCACCATTATAGTCTTTTAGATTTTCATAAATTAATAATAAATTATATAATGCATTAGTGTTTCTAGGAGAGAATTTTAATATTTTTAAAAATATATCTTTACTTCTTTGTAAAAAACCACCCTTAAAGTAAGTACTTCCTAAAAGTTCAAGTAACTCTTCTTTTTGAACTTTATTTTCCACAACGTTCAATAAAGCCAAATATACAGATATTGCTTTGTTGTAGTTCCCTTGTTTTAAAAAAGTAGATGCAAGTAATATAATAGAATCAAATGGTAAATTATATGTTTTGTAAAGATGGATATAGTCATCTTCTTTTAATGTACCTAGTTGAAATCTTTCTAATAATTTTCTATATTCTTTTCTTGATTTTTTTTCTTTATATAAGCCAAAAAGGTAAGTAAGTGCTGATATAACAAATAACAAAACAAAAAATACAATAATCCCAAATAGAGGATCACGATAAGACAAAAACATATTTTACTTTTCCTATAAATATTTAAATATTATTAGCTATAATATATCTATGATAGCTAAAAATTCCATAGAAAACCTTAAAACTACACTAGATGTAGTAGATGTAATATCACAATTCCTTCAACTTAAAAAGTCAGGTGCAAATTTTAAAGCATGTTGTCCTTTTCATGGCGAAGATACACCTAGTTTTGTAGTTAGTCCTCAAAAACAAATATATCATTGTTTTGGATGTGGAGTAGGTGGTGATTCTATAAAATTTATTATGGAATATGAAAAAACAACTTATCCAGAAGCTATTGAAAAATTAGCTGGTATGTATAATTTCAATTTAGAGTATGAAAATACAAATTACAAAAAACAAGATATTTCTGTAGTTGAAAAACTAAATGGATATTATCTTAAGTTACTTCCTTCTAATAAAATTGCTTCACAATACCTTCAGGATAGAGGGGTATGGGAATCATCTATAGAAAAATTCAATATTGGTTATGCTCCAAAATCTCCAGAAACCATTGCATTCTTAAAGCAAAATATGCTAAATCTTTCAGATGCAAAAGAGTTTGGACTAATAGATCATGGTGAGAATGGATTATATGCTAGACAAATTGAGCGTATAACATTCCCTATATATACTGCAAATGGTTCAATCTGTGGATTTGGTGGTAGAACAATTACAGGTCATAATGCAAAATATATTAATTCTCCACAAACAAAAATATTTAATAAATCAAGATTACTATACGGATATAATCTAGCATCACAAAATATATTTAAGAAAAATCAAATAATTGTAACGGAAGGATATTTGGATGTAATTATGCTTCACCAAGCTGGATTTGATAATGCTGTTGCAACATTAGGAACTGCACTAACTCAAGAACATTTACCCTTATTAAAAAGGGGTGATCCTAAGGTTGTTGTAGCATATGATGGTGATAAAGCAGGATTAAATGCTGCATATAAAGCTAGTTTATTATTAAGCCGTGAAAATTATGAAGGTGGTGTTGTTATATTTGAAGATGGATGTGATCCTGCAGATATGGTTAAAGATGGTCATGTTGAAGAACTTAATAGAATTTTTTCAAATCCAAAACCATTTGTACCATTTGTAATTGATACGATTGCTTCAAGCCATGATTTATTAAATCCTTTAGATAAGCAAAAAGCATTACAAGAGATTAATGAATATTTAAATAGTTTAAACAACCTTATTCAAGATGAATATAAACAATATGTATCTATAAAGCTAGATATTAATGCAAAACATATTCGTACAGCTACTAATAATCATCAAAGATCTCAACATGTTGAATTATCTACTGTTGATATTGCTGAATTAAATATAATAAAAACTGCATTAGAATCATCAAGAGCATATGATTTAATTCTAAATACCTTAGATATTATGATGTTTGATTTCCATGCGAATGAATTTAATTTATTATTAAATGATCCTCAAAATTCTGTATTAATTGGCATATCATTAAAAGATGAAATTAAAATATATAATGAAGATGAATTAAAATCCCAATTAAATGCATTTTTAGTTAGATTTTATACAAGACAACTTCAGTATGTAAAATTAGATGTAACAATGGAATTTAAGAAAAAAGCTATATCTATACGACAGATTCAAGAAAATATTCAAATTCTACGAAAGGGTGGTTTGTTACCATTTAACTTATAAAGATTAATTAGATATAATTTCAAATAATTTTATATATAGGATTGAAAATGGAATTTTTAAATACAAAAAATGCACCATCTGCAATAGGACCGTATTCACAGGCTGTTAAAGTAAATGGATTATTATATACATCAGGGCAAATTGCATTAACACCTGAAGGTAAAATGATTTCAAATGACATTAAAAAGCAAACTAGACAAGTATTATCAAATTTAAAAGCGATATTAGAGGACAATGAAAGTTCTATTGATAATGTAGTTAAAGTAAATATTTTTTTAGAAAATATGGATGATTTTGGAATTGTAAATGTACTATATTCAGAATTCTTTGGTGATCATAAACCAGTAAGAAGTACAGTAGCAGTACAAACTTTACCAAAAAATGCTTTAGTTGAGATGGATTTAATTGCAACAATGTCAGATTATCATTAATCTATAGATATTATAAAGCTAACTTTAAAGAATATTTTCATATAATTCGGGAAATAAAAACTGACCTGCTAGACAGGTTAAAATAAAGGCAACAAATGTACGCAATTATTAAATGTGGTGGAAAACAATATAAAGTATCTGAAGGTGATATTTTAAATGTTGATAAATTAAGTAAAGAACCAAAAGAAGCTGTAGAAATCACTGATGTAATTGCAGTAAATGATGGAGCTTTAAAGACTGGTAAAGACGTTGCAAATGCAACTGTTACTGCTGAAGTTATTGTTGAAGGTAGAGATAAGAAAGTTATTATCTACAAGAAAAGAAGAAGAAAAGATTCTAAATTAAAAAGAGGTTTCAGAAGAAGCTTCACTAAGATTAGAATTACTAAAATAGCAGCGTAAGGAGATAGCATGGCACACAAGAAAGGTCAAGGTAGTACAAATAATAATAGAGACTCAGCTGGTAGAAGACTAGGAGTTAAGAAATTTGGTGGAGAAGCAGTAATTGCTGGTAACATCATTATTAGACAAAGAGGAACTAAAGTTCACGCTGGAAATAATGTAGGAATGGGTAAAGATCATACTTTATTTGCATTAATTGACGGTGAAGTTAAGTTTGAGCAAAAAGATAAAAATAGAAAAAAAGTTTCTGTTTACGCTTCATAAGAAGTACATATCTTAATACTAAAAGGCACTGTGGCGATTTGCTATAGTGCCTTTTTTTATTTCAACTATTAAAAGAAAAGGCAAATTATGTTTGTAGATAAAGTAGAATTAACACTATCATCAGGTCGTGGTGGAGCAGGGTGTACATCTTTTAGAAAAGAAAAGTTTGTAGTAAAAGGTGGTCCAGATGGTGGAGATGGAGGAAAAGGTGGCTCTGTATTCTTTGAAGTAGATAATAATACAGATACATTATCTTGGTTCAAAGGACGAAGAGGAATTAAAGCAGATAATGGTAAACCAGGTGAAGGTAGTAGATCTACTGGAAAATCTGGAAAATCTTTAATTGTTAAGGTACCACCAGGAACACAAGTAATTGATGTTAAAACAAATGAGTTAGTATTTGATTTATTAGAAGAGGGTGAACAAGTTCAATTTATAGAAGGTGGAAAAGGTGGTATGGGTAATTATCACTTTAAAAACTCTAGAAATCAAACACCTACTTACCATCAGCCAGGTCTTCCAGGACAAGATGTATTAGTAAGATTAGAATTAAAGCTTATTGCTGATGTTGGATTAGTTGGATATCCAAATGTTGGTAAATCAACTTTAATTTCTACATTATCAAATGCACATCCTGAAGTGGCTAATTATGAATTTACAACATTAATCCCTAGTCTTGGTGTTGTTGATGTAGGTGAATATAATTCATTTATGATGGCTGATATTCCTGGTATTATTGATGGTGCCAGTGAAGGAAGAGGTTTAGGATTAGAATTTTTAAAACATATTGAAAGAACAAAAACACTTTTATTTATGATTGATATGGCAAACTATAGAGAGATGCTAGATCAGTATAATGTATTAAAAGAAGAAGTTAAAAAGTTCTCTCCAGAATTAAGTACAAGAAAGTTTGCAATTGCATTAACTAAAACAGATTCATTTGATCAAGATACAGTTAATGAAAAAACAAAAGAGTTTGTAGAGGGTATTGGATTAAATATTACTAACAATAAACTATATAGTATGAATAAAGAGTATGATTTCTTTATGCAGAATAAAGAAGATGTTACTTTTGAGTATGATACTACTTTGCCATACTTTGTTGCGCCAATTTCATCTGTAATACATCTTAATACATCACCTATCAAATATGCACTATATGATATGGTTAATATTGATGGATAGTTTTAATATAGAACAATTAGAAACAATTCCTAAGAATCTTCAAGAACTTGTTGATTCAAATCTAAAAGAGATTAATACTCTTTTAGATATAAAATCTAAAGATTATAATAATTTTGTACTTCCATATCAATTATTAAATGAAAAACTTGATGTATTTATTACTCCATCTTTTCATCTTGATAGTGTATGTAATAGTGAATTAACACAAGAAGTATATTCAAAATGTTTACCAATACTTTCAGAATATGGAACATGGCTTGGTCAAAATGAAGAATTATTTTCTGCTTTTAAAGAAATTGATACTTCTAAACTTACTGATGCACAAATTAAAGTCTGTGAAAATGAAATTAGAGATTTTTCTTTAAGTGGATGTGGTCTTGATGATACAAAAAAATATAGATTAAAAGAATTAAGTCTAAGTCTAAGTGAATTAAGTAAAGAGTTTTCTCAAAATTTATTAGATGCTACAAATGATTTTGAAATGATTATTGATAATAAAGATGATATTAAAGAGATTCCAGAATCTGATTTATCATCAGCTATTTTTACTGATGATAATGGAATTGAAAAGTGGAAATTCACTCTTCAGATGCCTTCTTATTTATCATATATTACTTATGGTACATCAAGAGAAAAAAGAGAAGAAATATATAAAGCATATACTTCAAGAGCCCCTCAAAATGCTAATATAATTGATAATATTTTAAAACAAAAAAATGAAAAATCAAAGCTTCTTGGATTTGATAATTATAGTCAATACTCATTAAGTACAAAAATGGCATCTTGTGAAAGTGATGTAATAACATTTTTAAATGACTTAAGTAAAAAAGCCAAAATAAAAGCAGATGATGAATTAAATGAAGTAAAAGAATTAGCATTAGAACTTGATGGTATTATTGATCTTAATAGTTTTGATTTAGCATACTATAGTGAAAAATTAAAAAAAGCAAAATATGATATAGATGAAGAAGTTTATAGACCATATTTTGAATCTAACAAAGTATTAGATGGTTTATTTGAATTTTTATATAAATTATTAAATATTAAGTTTGTAAAAATTGATGTTAAAACTTGGCATGA
Source organism: Campylobacteraceae bacterium (assembly GCA_018662405.1). Lineage (GTDB taxonomy): Bacteria > Campylobacterota > Campylobacteria > Campylobacterales > Arcobacteraceae > JADHTT01. Next base: position 27,585 of record JABJGE010000004.1, on the reverse strand, counting down.
AAAAGCAATAGCATATGATATTTATGAAAATAATATAAAGAAATCAAGAATATATATAGATCTTGAAGCTAGAAAAGAAAAGCGTGGTGGTGCTTGGATGAATAACTGGCATACAAGATATTTAAATAATGGTGAAGTTAATTTACCAACTGCATATATTGTATGCAATTTTCCAGCGTCTACTTCTACTCAGCCATCATTATTAAGACACAGTGATGTTGTGACATTATTCCACGAAATGGGTCATGCTTTACATCATCTTTTAAGTAATATTGATGAGCCATTTGTAAGTGGTATTAATGGTGTAGCTTGGGACGTAGTAGAGTTTCCATCTCAATTCCTTGAATATTTTTCTTATGATAAAGATGTATTAAAGATGTTTGCTAAACATTATCAAACAGATGAAATTATAAGTGATGATATGTGTGATAAGTTAATAAGAGCAAGAAACTTTCAATCATCATTAGCAACACTACGACAAGTTGAATTTGCACTATTTGATTTTAAATTACATCAGAAAATATATCAAGGTGAAGAGGTTCAGTCTTTATTAGATGCTATTAGAGATGATATTGCAGTAATGATTCCTCCAGGATATAATAAATTTCAAAATGGATTTGCACATATATTTGGTGGTGGATATGCTGCTGGATATTATAGCTATAAATGGGCAGAAGTATTAAGTGCAGATGCTTTTTATTTATTTATTGAAAATGGTACATTTAATGAGGAGTTATCATTAAAGTATAAAGATTTGATATTAGGTAAGGGCGGAAGTGTAGATATGAATGATTTATATTTTCAATTAGCCAATCGAAAACCAGATGTTACATCATTACTTAAAATGGATGGAATAATATAGTTTTAAATAATAAAGTATAAAACTTTATTATTTTATAAAGATTACGAGAAAGAATTAACTTTCTACGTAATTTTTAAGATTTTTTCCTACTTTAGGATGCTTTAGTTTTTTAATTGCACTAGATTCAATTTGTCTAACTCTCTCTCTTGTTACACTAAGTTCATTTCCAATTTCTTCAAGTGTTCTATCACTATTGTCTTCTAATAAACCAAATCTCATTCTTACAACAGCTTGTTCTCTTTCATTTAATTGGCATAATATATTATCTATTTGACCAGTTAGGTCATCTGCCATAATATTATCCATAGGTGTTGGAGTATTAGTATCTGGTACAAAATCACCAAACTTACCATCATCTTCACTACCTATTGGTGCTTCTAAAGATACTGGTTCTTTTGTGATTTTAATTACCTGTTTTACCTTTTCTTCGCTAAGATCAACTGCTTTTGCTATCTCTGCTGTATCTGGCTCAATACCATTTTCTTGAAGACCTTTTCTAATTACTTTATTAATTTTATTGATAGTCTCAATCATATGAATAGGGATTCTAATTGTTCTTGCTTGATCTGCAATAGCTCTAGAAATAGCTTGTCTAATCCACCATGTTGCATAAGTAGAGAATTTATAACCTTTTTTATACTCAAATTTATCAACAGCTTTCATAAGTCCAATATTACCCTCTTGGATAAGATCTAAGAAAGGAAGACCTCTATTTGTATATCTTTTGGCAATAGATACAACAAGTCTTAAATTTGATTTAGCCATTCTATATTTAGCTTCATCTGTAATTTTCTTACCAATTTTAATTTGATCAAGAATATCTTTTAATTCTTGTTCTTCTAAATCAAAACCACCAGCACTTGCTTCTTTTGTTTGGAAAAGTTTTTTAATTTCCATATAAGTACTTACCATTGTTACTTCAGGAACCATTCCAATAATATCTATTTTTGTAAGTTTTGTAATCCTATCTAGAATTTTTTGATGGTTTTCTTTTAATGTATCATTAAATAGAGGAAGCTTATATTCTAATCTTTTTAGTTCTACATCATAACTATCATCACTACTTAGAGCTGTTTCCATTGTCTTAACAATTTCAGTTATTAGTTTACTTGTAGGTGCTAAAACCATAAGTGCTGATTTAATGTCATGTTTTTTATGAGATACAGCTAGTGTATAATTAAGTTGATCAATCTCATCATCACTTAATTCTGGATCCTTAGAAGTAAACTTTAACCAATCTTTTTTTGCTTTTTCTAAAACTTTAAATTCAGAAATAATTTGTTCAGATCGTTTGTCTAGTTTTTTATTTTTCTTAGTATCCTCTTCTTCCTCATCATTTATATCTTCAATAATTTCTTCTGTTTCAGATTCATCACTTTTTTCATCATCAAAACTTTTAAATAATTCTTTTACTTTTCTTTCACGATTTACAAGTGGTTCTTTATAGTCTAGGATAAAGTCAATTAAGTATGGTACTGAACAAATTGCATTTAGAATTGCATCTTCCCCATGTTCAATTTTCATACTAATTTCAATTTCTTCTTCTTTTGTAAGTAATGGTACTTTACCCATTTCTCTTAAGTACATTCTCACAGGAGAATCACTTCTACTCCATTCTGATAGTTCTTTTGATTTTAGAAGATTATATTTATCTGTATCATCACCAGCAGCCATATTCTGACGTTTTTCTTCTTTTTTTCTAATTTCTTCTTTTTTTAGTTCAATTGCATAATCTCTTGAACTAATTAGCGTTACATTAAAAAGTTGTGCTAAAGCAATTATTTTTTTACTATTTGCTTTTGTAGGTGCTTTTGGAAAAATTGAGATAAGTCTTTCGTACGTAAGTACTGAATCTTTATGCTCTTTAAATAATTTTTCGATCGTTTTAGTTAAATCTTTTATAGCCATTAGTGTTATACCTTTTGAAAACAAAGAGCTATAATGCTCATTTGTATATTCGCGTATTATACCCAAATCTTATTAAAAAATGATATTTTTTCAGCCAAAATATTAATATTTTAGATAAAATAATGAAAATACAAAAATGGATAATGTAATGAATAATAAAATAAACGGAAAAGTTTGGACATTTGGTGATAATATTGATACTGATTTAATTATTGCAGCTAGATATTTAAATAGTAGTGATCCTGAACATTTAGCAAAATATGTTATGGAAGATGCAGATCCTTCATTTAGTTCTAAAGTAAATGTAGGTGATATAATTGTAGCTGGTGAAAATTTTGGTTGTGGTTCTAGTAGAGAACATGCTCCAATTGCTCTTAAAGCTGCAGGTGTTTCTGCAATTATTGCTCCTACTTTTGCAAGAATCTTTTATAGAAATGCATTTAATATGGGATTGCCAATTTTTGAATTACCTGAAGCTTGTGAGATTACTGAAGGTGATGAAGTTTCTGTAAATTTAGATAATGGAACAGTTACAAATATTACAACAAATAAAGAATATAAATTTGCACCAATTCCAGAATTTATGCAAGAATTAATCTCTTGTGGTGGATTAATGGAATTTGCAGCAAAAGAAGCAAAGGAAAATAACTAATGTCAAAAAATTATAATATTTCACTAATTAAAGGTGATGGAATCGGTGTAGAAATTGTAGATGAAGCTATAAAAGTTTTAGATGCAGTTTCAAAAAAATATGATATTAATTTTGAATATAAAGAATACCTAATGGGTGGTTGTGCTATAGATGCTACAGGTAATCCTTTACCTCAAGAAACAATTGCTGGTGTTCTAGATTCTGATGCATGTTTATTTGGTGCAATTGGTGGACCAAAATGGGATAATCTTTCAAGAGAGTTAAGACCAGAATCTGGACTTTTAAGATTTAGAAAAGAGATGGGTGTATTTGCAAACCTTAGACCAGCTGTAGTATATGATGAATTAGTTGATGCAAGTAGTTTAAAACCAGAAGTTATCAAAGGTGTTGATATTATGGTGGTAAGAGAATTAATTGGTGGTATTTATTTTGGAGAGCCAAAAGGTAAAACTGAAACTAAAGGTTGGAATACTATGGTTTATACAGTTGAAGAGATTGAAAGAATCGCTCATGTTGCATTTAAACTTGCAATGAAGAGAGATAAGAGAGTTTGTTCAATTGATAAAGCTAATGTTCTTGATGTTTCTCAATTATGGAGAGATACAGTTGAAAAAATTTCTGTTGAATATCCAGAAGTTGAATTATCACATATGTATGTTGACAATTGTGCAATGCAGTTAATAGCAAATCCTAGACAATTTGACGTTGTACTAACTGGAAATATTTTTGGTGATATTTTATCAGATGAAGCATCAATGTTAAGTGGATCTATTGGACTATTACCATCTGCATCTACTGGACTTAAAACAGCTGTTTATGAACCAATTCATGGTTCGGCACCTGATATTGCTGGACAAGGTATTGCAAACCCAATCGCAACAATTTCAAGTGCATCTATGATGCTTAGATACTCTTTGGATGAAATTGAAGCAGCAGATGCAATTGATAATGCTATTAAAAAAGCTATGGCTGATGGAATTAGAACTGGTGATTTAGCTGCTTTTGATGCAAAACAAATTGTTAATACTCAAGAGATGGGTACAATAATAGCAAGTAATATATAATTATGACTATAAAATCACAAGCAATGGGTGACTACCAAACAAATTGTTATATAGTTACTATTGATGGAAAAGATCTTATTATTGATCCAGGTATGGGTGCAACACAATGGGTAATTGATAATACTACAAATCCAATAGCTATTTTAAATACACATGGTCATTTTGATCATGTATGGTCAAATAAAGAATTGAATAATAAATTAAAAATACCTATTTATTGTCCAAAGGATGATTGCTTTATGCTTAAAGATGATCCATTTGATCAAGGTACGCCATCTAGTATTGCTGATTTTAAAATTGAACATGATGAGATTATAAATCTAGAAGGAATTGAAATTAAATTTCATTTCTTCCCTGGACATACACCTGGATGTAGTGCTATACAAATAAAAAATACTTTATTTGCTGGTGATTTTATCTTTCAAGGAAGTATTGGTAGGGTAGATTTTCCATATTCAAATCCTGAGGATATGAAAGAAAGTATTAGAAAAGTATTGTCGTTTGAAGATAATTTAACTGTATATACAGGTCATGGTAATCCAACAAATCTATTTAATGAAAAAGCTTCATTAAATAATTGGCTAAATTACCTTTAATATTTTAGTCTATAATTGAAATTGTGTCTTTTTTAAATATAAGACCTTCTTCAATTACTTTAGCAAATACACCTCTGTCTTCCTTTAATAATGAAGGTACACAGTCATTTATATTTTTTAAACTTTTACATAAAGTACAGTGTTGAGTAATTTGTAAAATTACTTGACCAATTTTTATTTTTGTACCTATAGGTAAATCATATGGATTGTAATCTATTAATATATTTTCACCTAGTGCACTATATTTAATTCGTATATCTTTTTCTTTAACCATATCATATGCTTTTTTAGATGTAAGTAGTATTGATCTGTTTATATCTTTATTATAAAACTTATCTAATACTACACCATTTTTATCAACGCGTATGTTATCTTTTTGTACTCTATTTGAAGTACCATCTAGTGATATAAAAAGTTTTAATACTTTCCCAATATTATTTGTCATTATAAATTCCATAAGTTAATTTACTATAATTATTTATTATGTTATTTTAATATAATTAGAATTAATTGTCAAGGACTAAAAGATCTATTTTAAATATTCTTTTTTGTTTATATTTATTATATAAAAGTAATATAAGTCAATATCTAAAGGCTTTGTACGTATAATTTTAAGTATAGTTATAGTTAAAAAAAGTTAAAATTACATATGATAAAATTTATATTAGTATAGACTTAAATATAAATTTTAAATACTAAATAATATTTAATTTGATAAATCTTTTTAGTATTGTTCTATCATCAAAAATAATGGAGGAAAAATGACACCGAATAAAGAAACAAATTCTACAATTAGTAGAAGAGACTTTTTTAAAAAAGCTACAGTTGCATCTGTAAGTGCAATTGCTGCTGCATCTGTATTAGATCCAGTAAAAGCATTGGCAAGTGAAGATGATCAAGCAATAATGCATCATCCAAAATGGGGACAATCATGGGGAGACCCTGTTACAAAAAATAGATATGGTATTCCATCTGCATATGAACATAATAATACTAGAAGAAATACAAAACTTTTAGCATCTGGTAATTATAGAGCATCAATTGCTGTTACACCTATACATGAAAGTGAAGGTATAATTACACCAAATGGGTTATTCTTCTCAAGAAGTCATGGTGGTACTGCACATATTGATCCAAATGAGTTTAGACTTATGATTAATGGAATGGTAGATAAAGAGATTGTATTAACACTTGATCAATTAAAAAAATATCCAAGAGTAACTAGAACTCACTTTATTGAGTGTCCAGCTAATGGTGGACAAGAGTGGAGAAGACCACAATATAATTCTCTTCAATTTGCAAAAGGTTTTATGGCTTGTGCATCGTGGACAGGTGTTTATATTAAGACTATTCTAGAAGATTTAGGTATTAAACCTGAAGCTAAATGGATGCTTGCAGAAGGAAGTGACAACTCTGAGATGGGAAGATCTGTACCAATTGATAAAGTACTTGATGATGCTATGCTTGTATGGGGTCAAAATGGTGAAGCATTAAGACCTGAACAAGGTTATCCATTAAGATTACTTCTTCCAGGTTGGGAAGGTAACTTATGTGTTAAGTGGTTAAAAAGATTAGAATTCTCTAGCGAACCATGGTACGCAAAAGAGGAAACATCTAAATATACTGCACTTCAACCAACTGGTAAAGCAATACAACATTTCTATGCAAATGAAGTAAATTCTACAGTAGTAAGTCCAAGTTGTGAAAAAGACTGGACACATTTAGAAGATGGTGATGTAATTGAAATTGAAGGTCTTGCGTGGTCTGGTATGGGTACTATTACTAGAGTTGATTTATCATTTGACGGTGGAAACAATTATGTTAATGCACATATTAAAGGTGAAGTTCTTCCAAAATGTTGGACTAGATGGAGCTTTATGCATACATACAAAAAAGGTGAAGTTTTATTACTTACATCTAGAGCAATGGATGATGCTGGCTTTATTCAACCTACAGTTGATCAAGAAGTATTTGGTAATGGTGTATCAAAAGAGAATTTTGGTAAGGATAAAACAAAAGGTATGGGTGTAGAGTCTGTATATCATAGAAATGCTGTAGAAACTTGGGAAGTAACAGCAAATGGGGAGGTAAAACATGTTCAAATCAGAACAGTATAAAATGATAGCAGCTTCTATTGTAGCTTCTGTAACATTATTAACTTCAGGACAGGCTAAAGATATTGAATCTTCTGCATATAATGGACTTTGGAATGCAAAAAAAGATATAAGTGGTGGTGTTTATTATCCAATTTCAAATGGACAAACAGGACCATATAAAGTAAATACACAAGTATTCAAAAATTCAGATGTATCAAAAAATAATAGTGGAATTAAAGCTGCTTATAATCACGGTAGAGTTCCAACTGCAAATGAACTAAAAGCATGGGATAAAGATATAAATGGATTAAATGAAGGATTACCAGAAGGGACAGGTTATGTTGATGAAGGTGAAGTTTTATATGAGTCTCAATGTATGATGTGTCATGGTGACTTTGGATCTGGTGGTGGTGGATATCCAGCATTATCAGCTGGTAAAGCTAAAGAGATCAAAAGAACATTACAAAATAACAGATGGTTAAATCCTACTGCAGAGGGACCTTCTAGAGTATTTGGTTCATATTGGCCAGTAGCTAGTACTATGTGGTGGTATATAAGAGATGCTATGCCACATACTAAATCTAAAACATTAACTGATGATGAAGTTTATTCACTTACAGCATATATGCTTTATATTAATGGTATGAAAGTAAATGGTGAGATAGTTGATGAGACATATAAGTTAAATAAAGAGAAATTCTTACAAATAGAAATGCCAAATAGAAATGGTTTTATTCCAGATATAGATGGAGCAAATGGTCTTGAAAATGTAAGAGAATTTTATAAAAATCCAGATAACTATGGTGCTATTAGACTTAAAAAAGGTGAAGAACCTTGTATGTCAAATTGTCAACAAACAGATAACATAGTTAGAGTTGATGGTGGTATTACAGATTTTGAACCACCTATGGCAGTTAAAAGAGATTTACCTGTTAAAAAAGACAATGCATCTCATAAAGTTATTTTTGATGTAAAAGCTGCATATGATGCTAGTTGTGCTATGTGTCATGCAACAGGTGTAGCACCTGCAGCAGGAGATAAAGCTGGATGGGCATCATTATTAGAAAAAGGTCTTTCTAAAGTATATAAAAATGGTTTAGAAGGTACAAATATGGGTATGCCAGCAAAAGGTGGTTCATCATTAAATGATGATGAGTTTAAACAAGTTGTTGACTATATGTTAAAGTTTTAAGGGATGAAGATGAATAGAAGAGATTTTTTAAGTTTTGCAGGTGGTGCCGTAGCACTTTCTGTAATTCCAATGAATTTAAGTGCTGAAGATTACAGAAAGTCAAAACCTTCAGTATGGGAAGCACATACTATTGATGATGCTACAAAAGCTATGTATGGTGTAAAAGATGTAATACAAAGTGATGAAGTAAAACTTTCAGTACCAAAAATAAATTCAAGTGGTGGTGCCGTTCCAGTAAAATTTGGTACAACTCTTGATGCAAAAACTATAGCTTTATTTCAAGATGCAAACCCAGAAAGTGCAGTTGCTGTTTATGATGTAAATATATATGATGTAAAAAAATATGAAGCAAAGATTAAGATGGGTGCAAGTGGTACTATTATGGTTCTAGTAGAAGGAACAGATGGTAGAATTTATATGAACAAGGTAACAACGGAAGTTGCTGCTGGCGGATGTGAAGGATAGGTGAATATAGATGGCAAGAAATAAAATAACAGCTGTAAAAATTAAAATTAAGAATGATATAGCAACAGCTAAAATGGCATTTAGTCACCCTATGATGACTTATAACCAAGCTAAAACTAAAACAGGTAATAGGGATGATGCAAACTTCATTACTCATATTACTGGTAAAATAGGTAAGGAAACTGTATTAGATATATCTACTAGTCAGTTTTTTTCTAAAAATCCTATTTTGAAGTTTCAATTTAAATCTAATTCTTTTAAAGTTGGTAAAAAATTATCAGGTAGAGAAATAGATAATGGTGTAACAAGAAAAGAAACTGAAAAAGGTGATATTCTTATAATAACAGCTTCAGATAGAAAAGGTAACACTTATAAAAAATCTGTTGAGCTTACATCAAGAAAAAAGAAAAGATAATAAAAGGAAAATAAATGAAAAATATAGTTATTTTAACTGTAACTTCAGCTTTAGTATTGTTCTTTAGTGGTTGTAGTCAAGAAATCTCTACTCCAAATGTTGGAGCAAAAACTGTTAAAAAAGCACAGGTAAGAGACGATGTTAGAATTTTTACTACACAAAATAGTGAAAAAATAACAAAAGAGAGTATTGAAGCTGCATTTAAAGCAAATGGATTTATGATTAGTGGAAACAATGATATGAATCAGGCATTTAAAGGAAGATTTGGCAAAAAAATTCCTACGGCTGGAACAGATTACAGTATGTATAGATTAATGTTTGTATATAACGCTAAACTAAGTGCAAAACTTATAAAAGATTATCCAGCATTTGGACTTTTATCACCACTTAGTACTTCTGTATTTTCAAAAGATGGTAAAACTATAAATATATCATCACTTTCAATAGAAGGTATGTCTAGAATATCAGGAGTACCTGTAAGTAATCCTAATCTAATAGCACTTAGTAATAATATGACAAAAGCTTTAAAAGAGGCTTTACCAAGCGGTTCATTTAAGGATCTTAATTATAAAATTGTAAGACCTGATGGTGAAATTGTTACGAAATTTAAATTTGTTATGAATAATGAATCTAATAATATTGAAGAGTCAAAAGAAACTTATCAAGAGATGATGGAAGGTGAGATTGAATCTAATGGATTTATTGTTGCTGGTTTTACTCCAATCAATGAAGATCTTGAATCAAATGGTATAAAAGATTTTGATTTTTATGATACTTATTCTATTTGTAAGTTAGAAGTTATATATCCTGTACATAAAAAATATCCAGAAGTTGGAGCATTAGCACCTTGTACTATGTATATGTATAAGAAAAAAGATGAAAAAGTAACTCATATGGCTTATCCATCTGTTTATAACTGGGTAATGACTACAAATATAGAAGATGAATCTTCTCTAGAGCCTTTAATTGATGCTCAAAACTTACTTGAATCAACAATAGATTCAACTATTGAATAGATATAGTTTTATTTAAACATATATTTATACATTGCATCTGCCCAGTTATACTGGGCTTTTGCATTTTCTAAACCCTCATTTCCTTTCCATACTTCACTAGTCTTTGGAGTTGCAAAACCAAATGTTTTACTTTTTTTATTATATGAATATTGTGAATTTATAAATATTGCTTGCTCAGGATTAACAGATACTGCTGAAAAACATAAAGTTGTTGGTGATTCCCATGATATATGTGAATTATTATTTATTTTATTTACAACTAGTTTTGCTACATACAAACCTTCTGTACTTGATGTATTACCAGACTTAGAAAATCCCATAGGTCTAGCATCTCCAGATATGAAGATATTTTCCTCTCCAATGACTTGATATGTTAATCCATCTATATTACCCTCAAGTCTATTAAATACTGTATCTTTTGCAATACCAACTTTTTCTAATATTTTTGCACCTTTAACCCTTGGATAAAATGATGCATCATCAAAATAAAATTCTTGAAATTCTGTTTCTATAAATTTTTCATCTAAATCAATATATTCTATTTTAGAATTTGGATAATACTCCAAATAACCAGAGTATAATTCTTCAAATGCTGTGTGGAATCCATGCTCTTTAATAGTAATGTCATTATTTTCATCAAGTAAAATAACTTTTGCATTTATATTTTTTGATTTAAAATAATCTGCTACTAAACAAGCTCTTTCATAAGGAGCAGGTAAACATCTATAGTTTCCTGCAGGTACTGTCATAATAAAATTTCCATTTTTAAAATTTTGTATTTTATTTTTAAGTGTAAGCTGTTCTGTACCATGTTTAAAACCAGCAGGATATTCTTGTCTTAATCTTCTTTCTAAAACTAAATTATTATTTGTTAAAAATGAATAATCATAGTCAATACCTGGAGCAAATATAATATAATCATAGTTTAGATCTCCAGAAGTAGTATGTAAAATATTATTTTTTTTATCTAAGTCTAAAGCTTTTGCATTTAAAAATGTATAGTTATTATTGTTTGCTGCTTCTTCATAATCATGAGTTAAATACTCTAAGCTAACTTTATCTACAAGCCAGAGATTACTCATAGGACAAGAAATAAATTTATCATTTTGCTCAACTAATAGAACATCTGTTTCTTTTGATAACATTTTTATATTTTTCGCAATTGAAAGACCAGACCAGCCACCACCAACAATAACCACTCTTTGTGGGTTGGATTTTTTTATAATACTATTTTTTGTGATACTTGCTGTAGCAGTAGTAGATACAAGTAAACCTAAAGCTTTTAGTATATCTCTTCTTGTCATACTTATTTCCTATTATTTTATAAATGTAAGATATCATCAAGTCACTTATTATATACTTATGTTAGTATATAGACTGAAGTTATTACCAAAGGATCTACCAATGCTTTTTATTAATAAAATTGTATTTATTTTATTATTTGCAGGTATGGCTATTGCCAATACTGATATTGATATGAATAATAAAATGAATATTGCATCTAATGAAGATAAATTAATAATGATTTTTTTCCATATCCCATCTTGTAATTACTGTGAAACAATGCTTTCTGAGAATTTTAAAAGTCAAAAAATTTTAAATGAATTAGATAAAGACTTTTTATTAGTTGATATATATACAAAAGATCAAGGTATAGTTAGATTTAAGAATTTTACAGGTGCACATAAAGAGTTCTCAAAATCTATGAAAGTACCTGCATATCCAGCAACATATTATATTAATAAAAATGGAGATGTCTTGTATAAATCTATAGGTTATAGAAATGTTGAAGAATATTATAAAGAGATAAAGTATATATCATCTAAAAGCTATAAAAAAATAGACCTTGAAGCATTTATTCAAGAATTAGAACTAGAAGATGATGAATGGTAAAATTATTTACATAAAATTATCTTTATAGTACTTTCTATAAACTAAAAGCTTCATTTATTCCTTTACTTTTATTATCTACATTATTTTTTGAATTAGTTAATATAATTATTATTTATATCATGACATACAAATGACTGGTAATATAAAAATTATTATTAATTATAAATGAGTAAATATTATACTTATATTTAACATAACTATTTATTATGCCCCTATATGTAGGCACTTTACTAATAAAGTTTAGACTTAAATAATATATAATTATCATACTATTAATAAAATTTAATATTAGATTTAGTTTTACATAAGATTGTTTACTCTACAATGATTACACATAAATTATTGAGAGGTCAAAAATGAAAAAGATTATGCTATCTATATTAGTAGTAGGTACTACTTTATTTGCATCTAATAATGCTCCTATATATAAAACTGGATTATTATTAGCACCAAAAGGTGATGTTATCTATAAAAAACAATGTTCTAGTTGTCATGGAGACAATGGTAAGCAAACAAGTTATGAAGGTTCATCTAGAATTAAATATGGTGAGATTGCAGGTGTAGATACAAATGCATTAATAAAAGATTTAAAAGATTACAGGGGTGGTATTAAAAGTAAAAATTACCAAACTCATAATAAATATGGTTATGGTTCTTTAATGAGAAGCGTTACAGTTGATCTTTCTTGGGCAGAAATTGATGCAGTTGCCAAATATGTTAATAATTTAAAATAAAAGGATAATTATGGATAATAAATATATTGACAATATGTTATCAGAGATGGATAAAGATTTATCTAAAAGTGGATTAAGCAGAAGAGATGCTATGAAATTAGCAGGTATCTCTAGTGCAACTTTTTTAATGGGTGGTGCAACAAGTGCTCAAGCTGAAACAGAAGCTGTAAAATCATCTAAAGCTAAAGGTAAAATAGTAATTGTTGGTGGTGGATTAGCTGGTATATCAACAGCCGCAAGATTAACTTTAAATATGACTGATCCAGATATCACTATTATTGAGCCAGAAGCATTGTCTGCATCTTATCAACCAGGACAAACTCTAGTAGGTGCAGGTATTTGGGATGAGAGTGAAATAGCTTATAAGAGAGATGACTTTATACCAGATGGTGTAAAAGTTATTGAAGATAAAGCAATAGATTTTGATCCTAATAATAATAAACTAACTACTGCAAAAGGTCAAGTAATATCTTATGACTATTTAATCGTTGCAACTGGTCTACAGCTTGATTTTGAAAGTATTAAAGGTTTAGAAGAAGCTGGTCGTGTTTATTCATCTGGTGATAATTCAAAACTTCTTAAAGTTTTAGGTGATGACGGTTTATGTTCTATATATACTGGTCAAGGTGCTACGCAAACATGGGAGCAAATGCAAAAATATATAGCTCAAGCTAAGTCTGGTAAAAAAACTAGATTTTTATTTACTCACCCAAGTACACCAATTAAATGTGGTGGTGCACCAAAGAAAATCATGTATCTTACTAACTCTCGATTAAAAGAAGCAGGGGCTAGAGAAAATGCAGAACTTATTTTCTATCCAAATGGTGGTGCAATGTTTGGTGTACCTGAATACCATGATGCAATATTAGAGCAATTTAAAAGAGAAGGTTTTGAATGGCACTATAGACACAATTTAATTGAAGTAGATGCTAAAAATAAAATTGCTGTATTTGATTCGAAATGGCAGGAAAAAGGTCCTTGGGATCCTATTATGAAAGATTTTGAGGTTATTCCTAAGCATGAAAAAATAAGAGTACCATATGACTTTTTACATATCTCTCCACCTCAAATTGCTCCAAGAGAAATAAGAGAATCTGATTTAGGTTCAGCTGCAGGATGGGTGCCTGTAAATAAAGAGACACTTCAGCATATTAAATATAAAAATATATTTGCTATTGGTGATATTGCTCAAGTACCAATGGGTAAAACAGGTGGTTCAGTAAGAAAACAATATAAAGTTCTTGTAGATAACCTTATTGCACAAATGGAAGGTAAGAAACTTACTTCTAAATATGATGGGTATACAGTTTGTCCATTAATTACAAGTATAGGTACAGTTATGTTAGCAGAATTCGATTGGAGTGTTTCACCTAAACCTTCTTTCCCTCTAGATCCGTTAGTTGAAAGATGGGTATTCTGGTTAATGAAAGTTTACGCACTTAAGCCTATGACTATGTACGGTATGCTTTCTGGAAAAGCTTAGGATTTATTTATGCAAGTAGAATTTGAATTAGTAGTATATGATCAGGATCAAGATAAGTTTGACATTGATGAAAATGTTTATACTTTAGAGTTAAATGAAGAACAAGAGAAAACATTTAATCTTCTAAAAGGTGTAGATATAGATTTATATAACTGGTTCAAAGAATCTGATTTTTTCATTAATTGGATAAAAGAAGATGTTTATCCTAATAGTGAAGGAAAGCAATTTGCCATAAATGCTATTAATGATATAGGTTATTTTAGATTTTATTTCTTCAAAATAACAAGTAGTGATGCTCACTATAATTATTTTAAAAAGTTTTTTAATATTCATGAGGAATCTGAATGGCAAGATAGAGAAGTTGTTGGGGAAGAGATTCTTAATAATTTATCTTATGAAAGAAAAAAGTTAATATTTGAATTAACAAATAATGTGGAACAAATTGCTTAGCAAATTATTTTAAGAATAAATAGCTATAGAAATTAATTTAATAAAAGGAGAGAAATTGAATAAAACAATGTTAGAAGAATCAACATCTATTAGTAGAAGAGATTTTTTCAGAAAAACAGCATCTGTAAGTGCCGTTGCTGCAGCTAGTATTATAGCTCCATCAACAGTTCTTGGATCAGATCTAGATGATAAAAATATTATTCACCACACAAAATGGGGTACAACTTTAGGAGATGAGTGTAACTTTAATCCGTATGGTTTACCATCTAAGTATGAGCATAATGTAGTAAGAAGAACATCTGCATTGATGTCTTCAGCTGGAGATATGCATGCAGCTATTTCTATGACACCTTTACATGAGTTAGAGGGAATTATTGTTCCTAATGGATTACACTTTACTAGAACACATAATGGTGTAGCACATATTAATCCAAATGAATTTAGATTAATGATTCATGGGCTTGTAGAAAAATCTATTGTACTTACTCTTGATCAACTTAAGAGATATCCAAGTGAAACAAGAATTCACTTTTTAGAATGTCCTTCAAATGGTGCAGCTGAGTGGAAAGGTCCACAGTTTGGTTCTCTACAGTTTGTAAGAGGTATGATGAGTTGTACTGAATGGACAGGTGTAAGATTAAAAACTATTCTTGATGAATTAGGACTTAAACCTGAAGCTAAATGGATGTTAGCAGAAGGTAGTGATGGTTCAGAGATGAGTAGAACATTACCAATTGAAAAAGTACTAGATGACGTTATGATTGTTTATGCTATGAATGGTGAAGCATTAAGAGATGAGCAGGGTTACCCAGTTCGTTTATTAGCTCCGGGTTGGGAAGCGAATCTTTGTGTTAAGTGGTTAAAAAGATTAGAATTTGGTGATAAACCGTGGTATGCTAAAGAGGAAACTTCTAAGTATACTGCACTTACTGCAAGTGGTAAAGCTATTCAACATTTCTATGCAAATGAGACAAACTCAGTAATTACTTCACCATGTCCTGAATATCCATGGACTGATCTTAAAGTAGGTGATTTAGTTGAAATTGAAGGTCTTGCATGGTCTGGGCATGGTACTATCAAGGGTGTAGATATAAGTTTTGACGGTGGTAAAAACTGGGTAGAAGCAAATCTTAAAGGTTTAGTTCTTCCAAAAGCTTGGACAAGATTTAGTTACATGTATAGATATGAAGGTAAGCCATTATTATTACAAAGTCGTTCTTATGATGATTCTGATAATGTTCAACCAACTGTAAATCAAGAGAAAAAAGTTGTAGGTGTTGAAGGTGTTTACCACAGAAATGCTATACATACATGGGCTGTTGATGCTAAAGGAAAGGTGACAAATGTTCAAGTTAGATCATAAATCAATTACAAATGGAATAAAAGCAATAGCAACATCTGCTTTATTAGTTTCTGTATCAATAGCTGCACCTGCGACTGTTGGAGAGTATGAAATAAAAAATAAAACTGCTATTGACGGTGGTGTAACTTACAAAAGAGCTAATGGTAACTATGCTGCTTATAAATATAATGAGCAAAGTACTAAAGGTGTTAATTTTGGTAGAGAAGCAACTGCAAATGAGATCAAAGCATGGGATGTTGATGCATTACCAGATGGTACTGGTTTACCTGAAGGTGAGGGATCAGTTGAACTTGGTGATGAACTTTATGAAGCGCAATGTGCATCTTGTCATGGTGAATTTGGTGCTGGTGGAAATGGTTACCCTCAGTTAACAGGTGGTAATCAAGATAAAGATGAAAATGGAATAGTTATAACTCTTAAAAATCAAAGAGTATATGGAAGTACTGATGCACCAAAAAGAACTGTTGGTACTTATTGGCCTGTTGCAACTACATTATTTACATATATTAGAGATGCTATGCCATATGCACATCCAAAAAGTTTAACAAATAGTGAAACTTATGCTATTACTGCTTATTTATTAGCTAATAATGGTATTGAGATTGATGGTGTAGAGATGGATGAGGAATATGTACTTAATAAAGAAAAACTTATGAAAGTTACTCTTCCAAATAGAGATGGATTCTATCCAAATATTGATGGTCCAAATGCACAAGAAGATATTAGAGCGTTCTTTGCTGATCGTGCTAAAAATATTGGTTCTGGTACAAGATGTATGACTGATTGTAAAGATCCAGGTGGTAAAGATGGAAAAACAGAAGCTTCAGTTGTAAAAATTAAGTACGAGATGAGTGATGTTGTTCCTCCTTATTCAACGGTAAGAGATCTTCCTCCTGTAGTTGAAAACAAAAGTGTTTCAAAAGCAGAGACACTTTACAATGAATCTTGTAAGCTTTGTCATGCTACTGATTCAATGGGTGCACCAGCAGTTGGTGATACAGATGCATGGGCTGATGTAATGGAAAAAGGTTTTGCTGAAGTTGTTCATAATGCTATCCAAGGTATGGGTGGAATGCCTCCAAAAGGTGGTAATATGGACTTAACAAATACAGAAATTAAACAAATTGTTGAATTTATGGTAGATTCAAATAAAAAACACTAGTAAATCTAGTCAAACTAAAACAAAGGAAAATAAAATGATGAATAGAAGAAAATTTTTTGGATTAAGTGCTGCGGCACTAGCTTTAGCAGTTGCACCAGTAACAAGCTTAAGAGCAGTAGACTTTAGAACTACAAAACCAAAAGCATGGGAAGCAGAGAAGTCTGTTGATGCAATTAAAGAGATGTTTGGATCAGCTGGATTAAAAAAATCTGATAAGATTAAAATGAAAGCACCAGACTTAGCTGAAAATGGTGGATCAATTCCGATTACTTTAACAAGTAAATTAGATATTGAAACTATTGCATTATTCCAAGATGCAAATCCAAGAGCAGCTACGGTTGTATTCTCTGTACCTGAAGGTCAAAAAGTAGATTATTCTTTTAGAATTAAGATGAGACAAACTGCAGTTATTACTATTGTAGCAAAAACTAGAGATGGTCAATTATTAACTACTGCTAAAGAAGTAGATGTATCTATTGGTGGTTGTGGAGGTTGATTTAATCATCCCACAACTAACATATTAAAATAAAACAAAATAAAATAAAAATATAAATACAAAGGAAATAAAATGGCAAAAATGAAAATTAAAGCAAAAGTAAAAAACGGTAAAGTAAAAGTAAAAGCTATGTTTAGAAGCCTAATGGCGGATAAAGAAGAAGCAGAGAAAAAACAAGTTCCTGTAGAATATATTTCTAGAATCGTAGCTACTGTTAATGATAAAATTGTATTTGAAGCAAGTACAAGTGGATTTATGTCTGAAAATCCTCTTCTTAAATTTACATTTACAGGAGCAAAAAAGGGTGATAAATTAGTATTTACACTTACTGACCATACTGGAAAAACAAAAACAGGTAAGAAAAAAATTAAATAAGGATACTTATGAAAATTAAATCAAGTATTTTATTATCTATAGTGGCGCTTGTAATATTTGTTATTGCAAGTCCATTCATTTTTAATAAATCAGTTACAATTACAGATCCACATAAGCTTGATGCAGATGGAAATTTTATTCTTAATGAATGGGTACCTACGAGAGATGGTGCTGGTCCAGATTGGGATTATAATTTAAAACCAGTACAAGTTAGTGATAAAGTTTGGTGTTTCTTTGGTGCCATGGAAATGCCAACAAAAGAAAATGCTGGAGATATGTCTAACAGTTGTTATATACAAGGTGATACTGAGTGGATAGCATGGGATAGTGGTCCTTCGTATGTATTTGCTGAACAAGCTTATGCTGCTATGAGTAAGATTGCAAAACTTCCTGTTAAGACTGTTATTATTAGTCATGAACATGATGATCACTGGCTAGGTAATAATTATTATAAAGAAGTTCATGGTGCTAAAATTATAGGACCACATTCTATTAATGCAAACTATTATGGTCCAAGAGAAATTGATGGTAAAAAATACCCAGGTATGCAAACTAGAATGATTAAAACTTTATATCAAGATGCTATTAGAAAAACAACACTAGTACAAGTTGATGAACATTTTAAAGATACTACAGAATTTGAAATTTCTGGTATGAAAATGGAATATGTAAAAGTTGGATATGCTCACTCTGAAGAAGATTGGTTCTTATATTTACCAGAAGAAAAAGTTGTTTTAGTTGCTGACGTTGTTATGAACGGTAGGGTTACATCTAATAGAGATGGTCTAATCATTGGTCAACTTAATGCTCTTAAAGCAATAAAAGCTAGAGACTGGAATCATTTAGTTGCAGGACACGGTTTTATTACAGATAGAACAGCTGCAGATGAATCTATTCAATACTTTACTTATATTAAAGATAGAGTATTAGAAGGTATTGAAGAAGAAATTCATCCTGATGATATTACAAAACATGTTACTCTTGAAGAATTTAGAAATAAAGATCTATATTATCTACTTAGTCCAGGAAATGTATTTAGAGCTTATGAAGAGTTAGAAATGTATGAAGGTGACGATGAAGACGATGAAGATGATGAAGAAGAGGAAGAGGAATAATGAATTTTTTAACTAAAAGTCTAGTAGTATTATTTATCTTTATATCAAGTGCTGTAGCACAAGATATCCAGATATATACTGCTGATAATTCTAATGCTAAAATTACGCCACAATCAATTGAAAAAGCATTTAAAGATGCTGGTTTTTATATAACTACTAATAATGATATGAATAGAGCTTTTGATTCAAAATATAAAGTTACGAATCATAAACTTTATCATCTTATTGTTTTACATAAAGATGATTTAGCAGCTGAGTTAATTAAGGTTAACCCAGATGCTGCATTGATTTCACCATTAAGTATGTCAATTTACACAAATACAGATTCAAACGATATCTCTGTATCTTCTATATCATTAGATGGTATGGCAAAAGTTACTGGTATTTCTAAAACAAATAAACATATGATTGAATTAAGTAATTCTGTGAAAAATGTACTTAAAAAAGCTTTACCAAATGGTCACTTTGAGAAATTATCTTATAAAATCTTAAAACCTGAGGCAGAGCTTGTGACTAGATTTTCTTGGGAAATGGAAGATGTAGCTGCTGATGCTGTTGAAGATGAACTAGAAGGTTTCCAAGAAGAGATTGAAGGTTCACTTGAGACTGGTGGTTTTGTAATTGCTGGTTTTAATAAATTAGGTGAAAATAGTATCTTGCAAGATACTAATAAGTATGATTTCTTTGATGCATATTCAATTTGTAAAATACCTGTTATTTTTGAAGTAGCAAAAACACATCCGGAAGCTGGAGCATTTGCACCTTGTACATTCTATATGTATAAAGAAAAAGGTTCAGATACTGTAAATATGGCATTCCCATCAGTTTACAACTGGATTAGTTCTTTAGATATAAAAGATGCACCATCTAAAAAAGTTTTATATGATGCACAAAAACTTTTTGTTGACACTGTTAACGAAACAATAGAATAATAATTTTTTATAGAGACACTACTAAGTGTCTTTATAAATGTTTTTTAAAGCCCTATAATTATATAGGGCTTTAAAGAGTATTAACTGAACATATCTTTATACAATGCATCTGCCCATTTATAAACAGAATCTGCATTAACTTTTCCATCCTTTTTCCAATCTTCACTACTTGACGTATTTGTAAAGCTAAATGATTTAGATTTTTTATCATATTTGTAGTTAGAGTATATATAAATATCTCTTTCAGGGTTTAAGGACACACATGAAAAACATGTTGTAGTAGGTGATTCCCACTTAATAGGAGCAGTTTTGTTAACCTTACTTGCAATAAGTTTTGCTACAAAATGTCCTTCTGAATTAGCTGTATTTCCTGATTTAGAGAATCCCATAGGACGAGAGTCACCAGATATAAATATATTGTTATAGCCATTTACTTCATATGTTAAAGGATTTATATCACCCTCAAGCATATTTTTAGCATCTTTTGCTATTCCTGCAAATTCAAGGATTCTTGCTCCTCTAACATGTGGATAAAATGCTGCATCTTCAAATTCTATATCGTCAAATTCTGTTGTAACAACTTTTTTATCTAAATCAATATTTAAAATTTTTGTATTAACTTGATAGTCAATATAATCACCATGTAGTTCATTGAAGGCAGATTCAAAACCTTTCTTTTTAATAGTCACTGTATTATTTTCATCTAGTAATATAACCTTAGCATCTAACTTTTTACTTTTAAAGTAGTCAGCAATGATACATGCTCTTTCATATGGAGCAGGAAGACATCTATAGTTACCAGATGGTACTGTTAAGATAAAATTTCCACCTTTGAAGTTTTTTATTTTATTTTTTAATGTAATATGTTCACTACCTGGGATAAATCCAGCTGGATAATCCTGTCGAAGTCTAGTCTCAAATGCAATATCATTAGTCCATCGTGAATAATCGTAATCTATTCCACAAGCAAAAATAATATAATCATAATTTATATCACCATTACTAGTATGTAATATATTATTTGTTTTATCTAATCCTGTTGCAGTAGCTTGAAAATATGTATAATTATTATTTCTAGCAGCTTGTAAATAATCATGAGTTAAATATTCTAGGTTTATTTTATCAACTAACCATAAATTACTCATAGGACATGAAATAAATTCATGTCTTTGTTCTACTAGAATCACATCACTATTAGGGGCAAAAATTTTAGTATATTTTGCAACTGATAAGCCTGACCATCCACCACCAACAACAACAACTCTAGGTTTATTAGTGTCAGCTATTCTTGCCTTATTATTACTTTTAATTACTTTTGGATTAGATGTATTAGTTGATCCTGCCATTGCAGTTGATGCAGCTAAAATAGTAGAGTATTTTAGAGCATCTCTTCTTGAAATTGCCATAGTATTCCTTTTTATTAACATAAATTAAGAATACCATACGCCTACTTATTTAGTACTTATTATATAATGTTTTATTATATAAAATTATTATTCTTTACTAAGTTGGATTAACAATTCACTAACTTCTTTTGTATCCCAATCTAATCCACCAGCTATTGAATATCGTATTTTTCCACTTTTATCAATTATAAAGCTTGATGGAAAAGCAAATACATTCCATTTTTTTGGTTGTATTTTTTCAGGATCTAAAAGTATAGGAAAGTTTACTTGATTCTTTTTTATAAATTTTGACATTTGTTTTTTTGATTCACCAAGATTAATTGCCAATATTGTAAATGGTATATCTTTTAATTTTGTAGTTAATCTAGTCATAGATGGTATCTCTTCTACACAAGGAGGACACCAACTTGCCCAAAAGTTTAATAATACTACTTTTCCTTTATATTGAGACAGACTATGTTTTTTTCCACTTAAATCTTCTAGTAAAAAATCTTGAGATTTTAACTTCCCAGTATATTTATCAAATATTTGACTTTCAACTTTTTTTACTGTTTTTTTATCTGATGAGATACTAATAGCTGGTCTATACTTTGCATACTTTTTTAATGTTTGCATACTTGATACTATATTATTACTAAATTCATTTGCTAGTTTTATTTCACTTTGAATTGCATCTTCTCTAAAAAAGAATCTATTTCTTACATTTTCCAACATATGTAGTTGTATATCACTTCCCTTTTCTTTTAAAGCATTTGCAAGGTTATCCTTGTGTAAAGCTAGTGTAGAATTTTCCGGTACATAAATTGAGATTGGTAAGTTTGTAGAGTGTACTATTGGGTCTAGTACTCTTTTTGTCCCTGCATTTTTTCTATCTAGATATAGATTAGGTGATACTAAAATAATACCAGAGATAATATCTTTTGAGTTTAATTGCCACTTATGTACTGCTTTTAATACATTTGAAGCACCTTTATCATTACTAAATAAGTAGATATTTTTTTTGGTTTTTTGTGCTTCTTTAATAATTTCTACATATCCATCAAGCGGTATTTTATCTAAACTTGATTTTGTTGGAGATAAAAACCATGAGCTAAATGGATCAGCAAGCCATACCTCAATATTTTGTTTATTTATATCCTGTAGTAGTTTATCTAACTCATCTGTAATACCATGCTCTGATGGTAATACTATTAATAAGTCATTTGAGTTTGAAGATTTATATTTATTCATGATTATTTCGTCATCATTGTAATCAATAATAAAACTTTCATTTGCAAAAATAAAAGTTGAATATAATATAACTGAGAATAAGATTCTTTTTAGCATAGTTAACACCTTAAGTTATTTTAATTTCTTATATCATACCAATATTCTGAAATTATTTCAAGTGAATTCTTTTCTCTTTCTTTAAAGTGTGCCTCAATATCAAAATCTTCTTGACCTAGTCTTTCTTTATACTCTTTCATAAGTTTTTTATTAAGTAAATCTTTTGTAGCTGATATTTTATATATAACTTTTTCATATACTTTATTATTAAATGTTATCTCTTCTCTAGATAGTTCAGATGGATTTATTCCTCCATATCTATCTTCTTCACTTAACATCATAGACATCTCTATATGAGCTCTCATAGACATAAGTGTAAGCTGTAGTTCTTCTTTAGCAAATTCACCTAATGAATTAATAATTGTTGGATTATTTTGATCATAACCCCAAGACCCATTAATATCTAATTTCATATTAAATGCGTTATGGATTATTTCTTGAATATCATTAGTTGAATCAATTTTTTGAAATTGCATGAATATCCTTAATTAAACCAGTTTTTTACTTTATCAAACATAGTTGAAAAACCATCTTCATGAGGTTTACTTTCCACTCCAAAACTTTCTTGTAGTTGTTCTAATAATTCTTTTTGCTCATTATTTACTGATTTTGGATACTCTATTTTGATTTGAACAATTAAATTACCTTTTCCATAACCATTTACACTTTTTACACCTTCACCTCTAAATGTAAAATGCTCCTTATCTTTAGTATTTGCTGGAATTTTTAATTCTAATTCACCTGTTAAACTTGGAATTATCATTGTTGTACCAAGTGCTATTTGAGTAAAGAATACAGGAACCTCTAAATATATATCATCTTCATGTCTTACAAAATGAGAATCTTCTTGTACTTGAATACTAATATATAAATCTCCACGACTTCCATTTGGTGCAATATTACCTTTTTGGCTTACTCTAATTCTATTTCCAGTATTTACACCTTCAGGAATACTTACTTCAAATGTTTCATTAGATTCACTGTATCCAGTTGCATCACAATCTCTACATGAAGCAGCTGCACTTTGTCCAGAACCTTGACAGTGAGGACATGTTTGAGCAAATGTCATAAAGCCTTGTCTCATATGTACTTGCCCTTGCCCTTGACAAGAATTACAAGTACTTAGTTTACCACCTTTAGCACCTGTTCCCTTACACTTTTTACAAGCAGTTTTATAGTTATAATTAACATCTTTTTTACAACCAAATACTGCTTCATTAAATTCTAAATCAATTTGTATTTCTGTATCAAGATCATAATTATATGTTTTTCTTTCTCTTCTTTGGCTTCCGCCTCCAAATCCACCACCAAACATCTCTTCAAATACGCTTCCTAGGTCATCAAAACCACCGAATCCACTAGATCTACCACCACCTTGGCCATGACCTTCTAGCCCTTGTTTACCATGTCTATCATATATTGATCTTTTTTCTTCATCATTTAATACTTGATATGCTTCATTTACATGTTTAAAATTTTCTTCAGCTTCTTTGTTTCCAGGATTTTTATCTGGATGATATTTCATCGCCATTTTTCTATATGCTTTTTTTAATGTACTTTTATCTGCATCTCTTGATACTGATAATATTTCGTAATAACATAAATCTACCAATTTTGTATCCTTTTGTTTATCTTTAATTATCGCGATTTTATCCAATTATAGGTATAATCCAACTTATGATAATTAAAAGGAAGTGCTTTGCATAAAAAAGGTTTAGAAAAATTTTATGATTTAGTTGAAGCATTTGAATCCTTACCTACAATTGGAAAAAAATCAGCACTTAGACTTGCATATCATATTGTCCATAATGATACATTTTGTGGATTAAAATTAGCACACAGTATAGAAGATGCAATTAAAAATGTTAAAAAATGTACTTCATGTGGATCAATTAGTGAACATGAAATATGTGAAATATGTCTCGATGAAGATAGAGATAATGATAAGCTTTGTATTGTACAAAACGCAAAAGATATTTTTGTTATAGAAGAATCACACCAGTATACAGGTAAATATTTTGTAATTGATGAGATAGATGAATATAATATAAATGGATTAGTTAATTTTGTATATACAAATGAAGTTAGTGATGTATTATTTGCAATTACACCAAGTCTAGCTAATGATGCATTTATTTTATACATCGAACAAAGATTAGAAAAGTTTGATTTAAAATTTTCTAAGATTGCTCAGGGTGTACCAACTGGAGTTAGTTTAGAAAATGTAGATATTTTATCTTTAGCAAAAGCTATTGATGGAAAAGTATCTATCTAAAGAAAATCTTATTCAGATTTTCTTAGAATATTAGCTCCAATATTTCCAAATTTTTCTTCAAGCTTTTCATACCCTCTATCAAGATGATAAATTCTATGTACATTTGTAGTACTATTTGATACAAGTGCAGCAATAATTAATGCAGAACTAGCTCTTAAATCTGTAGCCATTACATCAGTTCCAGTTAATTTATTTGGAGTACCAGTAATTGTTGCTACTGTACCATTAAGGTGAATATTAGCACCCATTCTAATTAATTCACTTACATGCATAAATCTATTTTCAAATAGCTTCTCATCTATTATAGATGTTCCATTTGCACAAATCGCAACAGCCATAAATTGTGCTTGCATATCTGTTGGAAATCCTGGATATTCTGTAGTAGTAATATTTACAGGCTTAATTTCTTGGGCAGGTAATATAGTGATTGTAGATTCAGTTGATTTTATACCAAATCCCATCTCTTCAAATTTTGCTAATACGGAATCTAAATGAGATGGATTTACATGTGTAATTGTTATTTCTGAATTTGTAGCAGCAGCTGCACATAAATATGTACCGGCTTCAATTCTATCTGGGATTACATCAAATTTTTTAAATTCAAGTAGTTTTTGTCTTGTACCTACAATTTTTAATGTATCAGTACCTATACCAGATATATCTAATCCAGCATCTTTTAAAACTTCGCAAAGTTGTACTACTTCTGGTTCTTTTGCTGCATTTATAATAGTTGTCTCACCATGTGCTAAAGCTGCAGCCATAATAATATTTTCACTACCTGTAACAGTAACCTTATCAAATACTATTGTAGCTCCTTGTAAACCATTTGGAGCAGTTGCTAATATATATCCATTTTTAATTTCTATATTTGCACCCATTTGTTCTAAGGCTTTTAAGTGTAAATCTACAGGTCTTTGTCCTATCGCACAGCCACCAGGTAGTGAAACTTCACAGTGTCCAAATCTAGAAAGTAAAGGACCTAGTACTAAGATAGATGCTCTCATAGTCTTTACAATATCATATGTAGCCTTTGTTTCATTTATTGATGTTGTATTTATCTCAATATGATGAGTTTTCTTTTCAAATTTTGAACCTAGCATCTCAAGTAGTTTTAACAAGGTATTTATATCTACTACATTTGGTAAGTTTCCAATGTTAACTGTTGATGATGAAAGTATAGTAGAAGCTAGTAATGGCAATGCTGCATTTTTAGCTCCACTTACTCTTACTTCACCCGATAATTTTTGATTTGGTTTAATCTCTAGATATTGCAATGATATTCCTAAGTATTTTGATATTATTTAGTAGATTATATCTAAATTATGATAAAATGGCTGAATGAATGAAATTAATAAATATATAGAAATAGGGCTTATCAATAAGCTAAGAATAAATAGTAAAAATGAATATGGATATATTCTAAAATCAGAAGATGAGAATCAAGAAGCATATTTAATTGCTGAAGATGGATACAATATAGGAGATATAATAGATGTATTTATCTTTACATCTTCAAAATCAAAGCTGCATGCTACAGTAGAAGTACCAAATACATTAAGAGATCAATTTAATATTTTTGAAATTAAAGAGATTACAAGAGATGGTGTATATGTAGACTGGGGAATTGAAAAAGACTTATATGTACCAAATAAACATCAAAATTCTAAATTTAGATTTGGTGAAAACAGAATATTAAAAGTGGTATATGATAGAGATTTACAACAACTTGTAGGTACTGAAGTATTTCATAAATCACTTGTAAAAAGATCTAAAGATTTAAAAAAGATGCAAAGTGTAAACTTTATGGTTTTAAGTAAAGTGCCACATGGTTATAAAGTAATTGTAGAAAATAAATATGAAGCAGTAATTTTAGCTGAAGATATGGAAGATAAAATATTTAGACTTGGTATGAAGTTTAATGGAATAGTACGAACAATCAAAGAAGATGGATCTATTTTAATTAAATTTAAACAAAGAATATCTAAAAAAAGATCAAATATCTCAGAACACATATTCAAAATTATAGAAAGAAGTGGTGGAGAAGTTAATTGTGGACTTAAATCATCGCCAGAAGATATTAAAAACATCTTTAATCTTAGTAAAAAAAGCTTTAAAACTTCAGCACTTGCATTAATGCAAGATGAAGAAGTTGAACTTACAGATAATTTAATTAAAATTATCTAAATCTTAATTAGAATCTTATCTAACATTTTTGTAGATAAGATTCTCTTTAAATATCCTAATAAATAAGTAGCATTTGTAATATAATACCTAGGAGCAGGATTATTAGTATTTGCTATTTTAAATAC
>JABJGE010000094.1 GCA_018662405.1 Campylobacteraceae bacterium | reverse complement strand
CTTTATAAAAATCAATAGGCCTAAGGTTTAGTTTTTGTTTTTCAATATTATTTATATCTTCTTGCTGTTCTTGTGTATCCATATTAAATGGTTTAATAGTGGCTTTACTCATATATAAATCCTTAAAAAACATAATTTTATAGATTTTATCTTATTAGAATATTTTTTTATTGATTTAAATCAAAATAATAAAGATAAAATCTACTGTAGCTCTATTGTGGACCTTTTGATAAGCATAAATTTACTGCCTTTACAAGTTGAGTTGGTAAAAATGGTTTAGTTATCCAACCTACTGCTCCATTACTTTTTGCTTTTTGCTTACTCTCTTCATCTGATAAAACAGATAATACTAAAACAGGTATATTTTTATACTTATCTAATTCTTTCAATTTAGATATAAGTTTAAAACCATCAATTTTTGGCATATTTATATCTGTTATTATTAAATTATAATTATTTTTAATAGACATTTCTAAGGCTTCTTTACCATTTACAGCCGTATCTATATTATCTAATCCACTATCCTTAAGTGCGTGAATTAATAGATCAAGTAAAATTTGTGAATCATCTACTAATAAGATATTTTTATTATACATACACCATCCTTCTTTAAAACCAAAATTCTTCTTGATTACAATGTATATTATATTCCAAAGAACGTTTTTTCTTTGTCTTTTCAAGAGTTTTCTGAAGACTACTTGAGTCAAAATTATCTGCATACATAAAATTTTCTATTGTTATAATTAGGGATTCCAAAGATCTTTTAGATAAATCTAGTTCTTTTGAAGTTTTTATTAAATTTTCTCTTTGACAATAATTTATTGCTAATGAATAAACTAATTGATAAAGTTCATCTGGATCAGCTGGTTTTTTAACATAATAAATATTATCTTTTAAATGCTCAATGAATTCTTCAGATTTTTTATCTGAATATGCTGTAGATATTATAATATTAATATTTGGATCAATCTCTTTTATTTTTAAAGCGGTATCAAATCCATTTAAATCATTAGGCATTCTCATATCTATAATACATACACCTATATTTTCAGTATCTTCATCTAAAAATATTTTCTCAAACTCTACAATTGCTTCACTACCTTTTGTAAAAGATCGTACATCAAAGTTAATTAATTCAGTTGCAGATGACTTATTGTCAATTACACCATCATAATTATTATCTAATAGTGCAGATAGTGCATCTAGTCCAAATGATGCAACATCAATTTTTGAAGGAGTTAAAATATCCTCATATACTTCTAATAAACCAATTTCATCATCTATACACATTACTTTTGGTGATTTATTTATACTCATATTAGTCCTTTATATCTTTAATTTTTACAATAACACTAGCTCCAGTAGAAATACCATCACTTTTAATTGAAATATCTCCACTACTTTCGTGTATAAAGTTTGCAAATGAATGAAGTCCTAGTCCATGCCCATCCACTTTAGTCGTAAAACCTCTTTTAAAAATCATCTCTTTATGTTCAGAAAGTACTCCCATACCATTATCAGTGATTGTTATTAAAACAAATTCTTTTTGTGTTGTATCATTATCAATATCTATTTCAAAGAAAGTATCATCATCTATAAATTTTTCTATAGAACAAACTATATCTTTTGATTGTATATATCTTTTTCGTATAGCTTCATCACAGGATTCAATACCATTTTTAATTATATTCATAAATCCATTTGTAATATGTACTTTATCAGCTAATATAGATATATCTTTATTTTCACAATTTATATTAATATCTAAACCAAGAGTCTGTGATAAATTGATCATTAAATCATATACATTTATATTTTCTAGTTTTGAAGACTTATATCCTGACTTAGAGTTATTATAAATTGCTTGTTGATAAGATATTGTAGTTGCTATATCTTCTACACTATCATTTAATTTTTTAAATTGAGAGTTTAAAATATTATCAATATTATCAATAATAGATGATTCAAAAATCATTAAAGCCATTTCTATGTTCTTTTTCTCTTTTTTAAATTTATCTTTATGCTCATCTTTTATTAAAGACTCTAAATTTCCAATTTTATCTTTAACCATTTCTAAATAATTTGCATATTCTTTTATTGGAGTTAAAGCTAATTTTACTTTTTGAAGATTTTGTTGTATCACAGGAATTGAATTACCTATATTATGTAAGTATTCACTAGTAACATCAAATACTCCTTGCTTATAGGCTAATTCATAGGTAGCTTCTTTTAATTTTACATGTAAATCAACAATATGTGTAATATTAACAATTGATATAATTTTTTTTGTTTTTTCTAAACTAAGAGATGTCCATAAAAGTATTTTGTATCATTTTTACTCTCCAATGAGACTTTTAAAATTTCATTTTCTAATTTAGTATTTAGAATATCTAGCCATGTTGTTGATAAACTTTCATTTTTATATATTGTGTTAAATGGTATACTTAATATATTTTTATCATGACTAATAAAGTCATCAAATATATTATTGAAATATTGATTACTATCAACAATATTATTATTAGCATCAATATTTACTAAAGCAACTCTACTACTAGATATATTTTCAATAATATCTATACTTTCATCTTTAACCATGTTAAAAGTCCAATTTATATATTGTATCCCTTGAAATATATAAAGAGGCTTAATTTATACTTTCCAAAAAGTATTGCAAATTGCAATACTTTTTAAAAAATTTTATATTTTAAGATAATATTTTTTTATGAAAAGATTTATAGAAATACTAAATAACATTAATAAAGATAATAACCATACAAAAAGTTATAATAAGTTAAATCAAAATAAAGATAATATTATAAATAAAACTATTATTGATAATGCATTAACATATCATTATTTAACAAAACAAAAAGGTTATATAAATAGCTTATGATGGAGACATTAATTACAATAATTATTTTAATAGTTATTAGAATAATTTACAAAGTGAATAATCAAAAAGATCATAAAATTCAATTTGATTTATTAGAAGATAGAAAAATTATTAAATTAAGAAAGAATAGATAGGCACACCTATAAGCCGCGTCTTGTATTGGACAATAATTTATCTAGCTCCTAGATTACTCTAGCAGTCGTGCGAAGAGGATCACTGTGAAGTTTTACCACTCTCTTCTTGCTACTGGTTGGGTTTACAAAGCACTAATG
>JABJGE010000005.1 GCA_018662405.1 Campylobacteraceae bacterium | reverse complement strand
ATCAATTAAAGTATTAATTAATACTTTTAATTTGTCTTTCAATACAACTGATTTATCTTGTACGTATAATGCAAAGTCAGTTGCAACTTGATCATTTCTACTTCTAGCTGTATGTAGTCTTTTCCCTGCATCTCCAATTAAGTTAATTAATCTACTTTCAATTGCCATATGAACATCTTCATGTTCTATTTTCCATTCAAAAATACCAGATTCTATTTCATTTTTTATTTGTAATAATCCAGCTTCAATTTTCTCTTGATCATCTACGCTAATAATATCTTGCAGTGCTAACATTTTAGAATGAGCAATACTACCTTTAATATCTTGTGCATATAGTTCTTTATCAAACATTACTGATGCGTTAAATTCATCTAGTAGTGCAGCATTTGTATTTTTTAAAATTTGTTCAGACATATAAAGACCTTAATTTGTATATTTTTTGCATTATAGCATATAAGTAATTTAAATAAAAAAAGGAAGAGAAATTATTCCTCTTCCTTTTTTATAATTGATAATTTATGAATAACAATTTTATATCTATAAAAAATTAATGCACCTATTGTAATTAAGGATATGGTCATAATTAAAATAGCTGTAACTGGATCAGTTTTAATCATTACCCATCCTACAAATAATTCTCTAATTCCAAATAAAACACCACCATCCATTACATATTTTAAATTAATTTTATGTTCTTCATTAAAGATATATTCATATATGGTTCTTATAACTTCCATTAAAATTAAAAAACTTAGTGTGTAAATTATTATATTTGCAATATTTATTATGTATGAAAGGGAAAATAATATTGCTGTTATAAAAAATATTACTATATTGGAGTTATTTGTTGTATATTTCATTTTCTACTCCTTTGTTGAGGAAAGTCTCTAGAAAATTATCTAGAGACTTGCAAATTAAATAGGTAGTACTCTAATATTCTCATCTACTTTATTTTTAAGTGTAGATTCTATTGCATAAAGTGTACCAGTTGATCCTGAAGCACAAGTACCACAAGCACCTAAATATCTAATATAGATATCATAATATGGTAAGTTTTCCTTTATATCAACAATTTCCATATCTCCACCATCCATAACTAGCATAGGTCTAATATATTCAGCAATTACAGCATCAACAGCATGAATTCTTTGTACAATAGTCATTTTATCAAAGCTCATTTCACCAGATGTAGATGTATTAGCAGCAGCTTCAAGTGCTTCTTGTTCCATTTGTCCTTTTACATCAGCTAAAATATCAACTAAGTAAATGTCTTTTGGTTCATGACCACCAGGTCTAATACATGATTTACAGAAAGCACCAGCTTTAGTAACTTCAATAATCTGTTCAACTTCAGTCATATTGTGTTCTCTAATTGCTGTGATAATTTCTTGTTTTGTAACTCTAGCACATTCACAAACTATATCTTGATTTGTTAATGTTTCTCTATCTACACCTTTATATTGAGCAGCAGCTTCTAAGATTACATCATATGCCATAACTGAACAATGCATTTTTTGAGGTGGAACAGCTGGTGTTCCATCATCATCTC
Organism: Campylobacteraceae bacterium; assembly: GCA_018662405.1. GTDB lineage: Bacteria > Campylobacterota > Campylobacteria > Campylobacterales > Arcobacteraceae > JADHTT01. The sequence goes on along the minus strand of JABJGE010000005.1, from coordinate 541 downwards.
TTAGGAATGCTTCAACTTCTGTATTTGTAATATTGATTGCTTCATCAACTTTTTTACCAATACATAGTTCAGCCATAGCATCACTTGATGCAATTGCTGTACCACAACCAAAAGATTTAAATTTACTATCAATAATAGTATCTGTCTTTTCATCAACTATCCAAAATAATCTTACTGCATCACCACAAGATTCTGCACCAAAATCTGCAACAATTAGTCTTGCTCCATGCTTATCAGCATCTTCTTGAGTAAATTCACCCATTGCAACTGGATTATTCATTCTATCTTGAACTTTTTTACTGTATTGTTCCCATACATTTCCACTAATCATATCACTTCGTGCCATTATATTTTCCTTTTAACTTATATTTTTAATTTATATTAATGATGATCTTCAATAAATGCTGAAAACGCTTCTTGTTTAGCATAAGTCATTGAAATTTCTCTAATTCTAGGTACAATTCTTTGTAATTGTTCAATTACATAATTAATCTCATCTACAGTTGTAAATTTACTAAGAGCAAACATAACAGTTGCATTT
>JABJGE010000050.1 GCA_018662405.1 Campylobacteraceae bacterium | reverse complement strand
TGAAATTGATTCATTTGGTAGAATAGCACAGGTTACATTATTAGAAGAACAATATATTGATGAAGATGGTAAACAAATTAAACTTTTTGCATCAAATCAATTAAGACCACTAGAAGTTAGATTTTCAAATAGAGCATTAAACGAAGAAGCATTTAAAACAAATGTAGTTGCAAGTTCATCATCATTAAATACTAAAAATGGTGTACAAACTTTAACATTAACTCAGAAGATGTCTAATAATACTTTAGTTAAGACTATGAAATTTTACCCTGATGGACATTATGATATCAATGTAAATGTAACAAATGGTGCAGAATTTTTTGTAACACCAGGTTTTAGACCAGATGTAATGGCAGATATGTATGCTGATCATGGTGTAGTATTAAAAATGAATGATGGAACTCTTACTATTGTTGAAGATGAAGATTTAGATAAAACAGTAAACTTTACAGGTGTAAAATTTGCTTCTGCATTTGATAGATATTATTCTACTATTCTTTATAACTTTAAGACTAGTTTAGCAATATCTTTAATGCCAGATAATGATGATTCTCCACAAGTATTTATTCATGCAAAAGACAATATTGATCTTAGTGGATATGCAGGACCAAAAAACTATAGAGATCTTGCTTCTTTAAATAAAGAATTAACTGATGCTATTGAGTATGGTTGGTTTACATTTATCGCTAAACCTATGTTCTTATTACTTCAATATATTCATGATTATGTTGGAAACTGGGGTTGGACTATTGTATTAGTTACAATTTTAATTAAGTTAATTTTATATCCATTATCATACAAAGGTATGGTATCTATGAACAAATTAAAAGAATTATCACCTAAGATTAAAGAAATTCAAGAAAAATATAAGAATGATAAGCAAAAATCTGGTGCTAAGATGATGGAGTTCTATAAAAAAGAAGGGGTTAATCCAATGGGTGGTTGTCTTCCTATTCTTTTACAAATACCAGTATTCTTCTCAATCTATAGGGTATTATTAAATTCTATTGAGTTAAAAGGTGCTGAGTGGGCATTCTGGATTACTGACCTTGCAGAGATGGATCCATATTTTGTTTTACCAATTTTAATGGGTATTACTATGTATGTACAACAGCTTATTACGCCAAATCAAATGCAAGATGAATTACAGAAGAAATTATTCCAGTTCTTACCAGTAATTTTTACATTCTTCTTCTTATGGTTCCCAGCAGGTCTTACATTATACTGGTTTATAAATAACTTATTTACAATTGCACAACAGTACTATGTAAATACACTTTTTGCAAAAGCAAAAGTTGCTAGACATGAAGATCACTTAAGTCATAAGCATAATAAAAAAGATTAACTATGGAAAGACAGTTTTCAGCTCATAATCTTGAAGATGCCTATGAGTTAGCTGCGAAAGCCTTACAAACTTCAGTAATTAATCTTGAAGTAAAAGTAATCCAAAAACCACGAAGTGGTTTTTTGGGTTTATTTAAAAGGGATGCTATTATTCTAGCATCTATTCCAAATATCCAAAATACAGAATTAATAGATGATATTCCAGAAACTATTGAATCTCCATCTGAAAATGAAATGATAAAAGATATTGATGCTAAAGTAAATTCATTATTTTCCAATCTTTGTTTTAAAATTGATAAAATAGAAGTAAGTATGCATAGTGATGATACTATTTTAATTGAGTTTACTGGAGAGGATGCACCTCTATTAATAGGTAAAGAAGGTTATAGATATAAAGCACTTTCTTATATATTATTTAATTGGATTCATGATAACTACTCTATGATGTTAAGATTAGAAATAGCTTCATTTTTAAAAACTCAAGAAGAGTCAATTGCTATGTATCTTAACCCTATAATTGAAGATATTAAAAATGGTAATATGGTAAAAACTAAACCTTTAGATGGTGTACTAGTGCATATTGCTTTAAAGATATTAAGAGATGAATTCCCTGATAAGTATGTTGCTATTAAGACAAATATTAAGGGTGATAAGTATGTACTTGTTAACGAGTATCGTTCTTAATGATTCTTGATGATACAATTGTTGCAGTTGCCACTGCAAATGGTGTAGGTTCTATATCAATAGTAAGATTAAGTGGACCAAATGCACTTGAAATAGCATTAAAAATATCAAAAAAAGACAATTTAAATTCTAGATATGCTACATTATCTCAAATATATAATGATGAAAATGAGCTTATAGATGAAGCACTTTTAATATATTTTAAAAACCCATCATCATTTACAGGTGAAGATATAGTTGAATTTCAATGTCATGGTGGATATGTAATTGCAAATATGGTTTTAGAAACTACTATTAAATATGGTGCTAGATTAGCAAATAATGGTGAATTTAGTAAAAGAGCATATCTTAATGGTAAAATAGATTTAACGCAAGCACAGGCAATATCAAATATGATAGAAGCTCAAAGTGAAGATGCTGTTAAACTTCTTGCTCGCCAATTAAAAGGTGAACTTAAAGAGTTTATCGAGGATATTAGAGAAGACCTATTATTTATGCTTGCTTACACTGAAGTTAATATTGATTATGCGGAAGAAGATTTACCTAGTGACATTTTTGAACAGATTAATAATAAGATCATCAAAATTCAAGAGAAATTAAAAAGAACACTTGATAGTAGTAAAAGACGTGAAGGACTAATGCAAGGCTTTAAAGTAGCGATTGTTGGTAAACCAAATGTAGGTAAAAGTTCATTTTTAAATGCATTATTAGATTTTGATCGAGCTATCGTAAGTGATATTGCAGGAACAACAAGAGATACAATTGAAGAGAGTGTTAAAATAGGCTCTCATATAATTAAAATAATTGATACTGCTGGTATTAGAGAAGCAAATGATACTATTGAACAGATTGGAATTGCAAGAAGTAAAGAAGCTATAAATGAAGCTGATATTATTATTGGAATATTTGATAATAGTAGGGAATTTGATAATGAAGATAAACAAATTCTAT
>JABJGE010000006.1 GCA_018662405.1 Campylobacteraceae bacterium | reverse complement strand
TTCTAGAATTACTTGTCCATATTCATAAGTATCAATTAAAACTTCATCATCATAAACAATACCTAATCCACCTCCAACATCAAAGAATTTTAATTCTATTTTTAATGCAGCTGCAAGATTTTTAACTAAATTTGCAGTAATATTTACAGCTTCTTTAATTGGTTCAAGTTCAGTTAACTGACTTCCAATATGACAATGAATCCCAATAGGATCTAAATTATCACTTTTTTTTGCCTGAATATACATTCTTTTTGCAGTATCAATATCTACCCCAAATTTATTTTCATGAAGTCCAGTTGAAATATATGGATGTGTTTTAGGATCTACATTTGGATTAACTCTAATAGATATTCTTGCAGTTTTACTAATCTCTTTTGCAATTGCATCAACACGACCTAGTTCTGCTTCACTTTCAAGATTTATCATAAGAATATCAAATTCTAATGCTTGTCTAATTTCATCATCTGTTTTACCAACACCAGAAAAAATTATTTTATATGGAGCAATGCCTACTTTTAATGCTCTTTTAACTTCTCCAATAGATACACAATCTGCTCCAGCTCCAAGATCACCTAAATGTTTTACAACACTTAAATTTGAATTTGCTTTTACCGCATATGAGATTAAAGATTTTCTTGCTTTAAAAGCACCTTTTAATTCTTCATATTGTTTTGTAATATGATCAAAATCATACACATAGTATGGAGTTTGATACTTATTTGCCAGTTCTTCAAAATTTATATTCATTTATACTTCTTACATTTTTAAATTAATTTTTATAATATCTAAATCTTAGTAATACTCTTATAAACTTATTTATCTTCATCGTTTTTTGTAACATTGTATAAAAATACAAAAATCTCTGCAACAGCATTATACATATTAGGTGGTATCTCTTTCCCTTCATTTAATTTTGATAATAACTCTACTAAATCTTCATCTTTCTGAATAGGGATATCATGCTCTTTTGCAATTTCAATAATATTATCTGCTATTTTACCAGTTCCCTTAGATAAAACTTTTGGTGCATCATTTAAAAGTTTATCGTATTTTAAAGCAACGGCTTTTGTATTTATATTTAAATTCTTATCTTTCATTATACTATAATATCCAAATCTAAACTTATATCTTTACTTGATAGATAAGGGTTCTTTTCTTCGTTGAGATCTAATAGTTTTATACTTGAAATTATCAATCCTATTTCACTTATTTTCTTTTTTAAATCTTGCATGTTATCTCTAATTAATTCTTTAAAATCTGATGTTTTAGTATAAAATGACAAATCAATTTTATTTATATCATGTAAAATTAATGATAAATTCATATCACCATAACCTTTAAGTTTTAATCTAATGTTACACTTAAATATATCCTTATCAGTATTATTGAATTCTATATTAGCATCATCACACATATCCCATATAAAAGGTATATAGAGTGAAATATTATTACCTGTTAATGATTGAAGTTGATTTAAGTCTATTTGGGTCAATAAATTTTTTGTAATCCTTAAAGTCTCTATATCTTTCATTGTATCACTTGATAATAACTCTTTTTGTATTTGTAAAAGAATATATTTTATATCTTTTTTTATATCTACTTGTGATATATCTTTTAATTTAGATTCAAAAAATATTCCAGAATTATGAACTTGCTGTTTTAATTTTGTACCATCTAAATCTTTAATTTGTACTGAAAATTGCTCTAGTAATTTTGCTTGGCTTTCCAATTTTGGATTTAACTTTAAATCAGCTATTAAACTATCTAAAGTTTTTGACATTTTAGTTAAGTTTTTAAATAAATTTGAATTTTTCAAAAGATCAAGTACTAACTTTTGAGACTTTCTACCATCTATTAAATCACTTGATAAAGATTTCAAAAGGTCATTAAATTTTTTATTTACATTAAAATCTTGTTTTAATGTAATAGTTTCTTTTGCATTAATAGATGTAGTATTTTGAGAAGACTTCTGTGTCGCTTCAGTAGAATTTACTAATAAGGAAGAAGTTATGTTTCCAAGCATTTTAGTTGTTAGATAACTAAATAAGCTTTATCTTTTAAGGTAAGTTATCCAAAAAAGATAAAGAATGATCTAATTATTTATTTCCATCCCATGCAATAGTTTGTTTACCATTTTCATCAAAAGACACAGCAGGCATACCCATAACATTAAATCCACCATCAACATAATGAATTTCACCAGTTACTCCAGCACTCAAGTCAGATAATAAATACATACCAGAATTCCCAACATCAGTAATTGTTACATTTTTCTTCATTGGAGCATGTGCTGCATTCCACTTAAGCATAAAACTAAACTCACCAATTCCAGATGCTGCTAATGTTTTAATAGGACCAGCAGAAATTGCATTTACTCTAATTCCATCTTTACCTAAATCTTCTGCAAGATATTTAGTAGTCATCTCTAAAGCTGCTTTAGCAACACCCATAAGGTTATAATTTGGAATATATTTAACACCACCATAGTAAGATAATGTAAGAACAGAACAGCTATCAGACATAATAGGTTTTAACTCTCTAACAATTTCAATTAAAGAATATACAGAAATATCCATAGCAATATCAAATGCTTCTTTTGAAATATCATAAAATCTTCCAGTAAGACCTTCTTTTGGTGCAAATGCGATAGAGTGTACTATAAAGTCAATTTGTCCTAAATCTTTCTCTAGAGACTCTTTAAGATCTTTAATTTCTTGTGGGTTTGATACATCACAAGGGTATAATCTACCATCACAACCTAAATCTTCAGCTATTGGAGTTAATTTTTTTTCAAATCTTTCATTTAAGTATGTAATAGCCATAGTAGCACCTTGTGCTTCACATTGTTTTGCAATTCCATAC
>JABJGE010000029.1 GCA_018662405.1 Campylobacteraceae bacterium | reverse complement strand
CTCCACCTGGCCATACTAATTGTTGTGATCATTGGAATGGCAAATATACTAAAGATCATCATGAATGGTCAAAAACTTATGAAATACATGCCGAAATGAATGCAATAATTTGGGCTGCTAGAGAAGGTATTAGTATAGAAGGTGCTACAATTTATGTTACTCTTGAGCCATGTAGTGAATGTAGTAAAAATCTAATTGCTAGTGGAATTAAACGTGTTGTTTATGAAAAACCTTATGAACATACAAACTCAAAAGTTGTATCTGACTTTATTAAGTCTAATGGTGTTTTAATTGAACAAATAAAATAGAACTATTAGTTATAACTAATAGTTCTTATTGTATCACCTGTATCAATTTTAATTTGATCATATTTAGCCTGAATTTCTTTCTTTTGCATACAAGTTATAGGTGTTCTAATAGATTTATATTCTACTAGTTTACCATCTTTATATACACCTGAAACTTGTGCATAAACCCAGTAGAAGCTATGATCTTTTCTTAAGTTTTTTACCAAACCTTCCCATTTCTGATTATTTTCTAAAGATTCCCACATCTGCTTAAAAATAACCTTTGGCATATCTGGATGTCTTAAAATATTATGAGGCTTACCTATAAGTTCTTCTATACTATATCCACTAATATATGCAAACATATCATTTGCAAAAGTAATATTTCCTTTTAAGTCTGTTCTTGAAATGATTACCTCTGTACCAGGAACTTCTACCTCAATAAGAAAGTTACTACAATTATATTCCATAATTATCTCTTTGTATTATCAAACTGTGCAGCAAAGCCTTCAAGATCTTTCTTCTTTAAATCACCATTATAGATAATTTCTTCTGGTTTTAAATCATTATCATGAAGCATAACTGGAACAGCATCTGCATTTTCAAGTCTTTCCATATGCATATCTAGTTCATCTTCGCTATATGCCATTTGCATATCAGCAGATACTACATGAGGTAATGCTTCAATTACTTTCATTTTCTTTAACTCTTCAGATACTCCATCACCTTCTATAGTTACAATAATTCTACCTTTTTCATCATGCATATGATAATCACATGCATCACAATTTTTTAAATCTTCTACTAACTTTTCTAAATACTTTGGTACTGTTTGTACTACTACACTTGATATATTCATTTTATTTCCTTTTGTTTGTTAAATTGTAATAATTAAATTTATTCGAATCTGTTGTTACGAAGATTTCATTTTCATTTATAAATATTATAGCAGATAATGTCATTAAATTATCCGTTAACTTAAATAGTTTACTTTTTGTATTTGTTTTAAATACCGTTACATTATTATTTTCATCACTTGAAAATGCTCCTAATTTAGCACTAGGAGATAATGCAGCAGAGTATATTAAAAACCATTTCTTTTCTCTTAAGAAATAATCACTTTTAGTAGCTAAATTATACACTACGCATCTTCCATCTTGACCTGCTGTTATTATAGTATTATTTTTAAAATCAACTTTAAAAACTTTATCAAGATTTCTATTTGCTAATACATGGCTAACTTTTGCTAACTTTATATCAACAATCTTTAAATCACCACCTTCATCAGATACGACAGCTAATGTTTTATCTTCATTAAGTGTAAAATCTGCAAATGTTGAATTAAATTCAGCATCATCTGCTCTTACATCAATCTTCCAAACTATTTTATTATTGATATAATTATATAGATACATTTCATTACCTAGTAATGAAAATACTATCTTAGTATCATCAATAAATTTTGCCTTAGATACAAACAGCTTTTGATCAATACTAATTATTTTTTTTAATTTATTATTAGTATAAATATATATTTCTCTAAAACCTTTAGATGCCTGAACAGTAAGCAATACTTTATCTTTATAAACATCTACATTATAAATTTTTGCATCAATTATATCACCCATGAAGTCTTTGATTTGTGGTACTTTGATTTGATGTATCATCTTATTTGTTTTTAAATCAAATATATCTACACTACTTGCATCAGTTGATACAAATACTTTTGAGTCTTTATACATAATATCTGTTATACTACCACTTGCTTCGTAAATAATATCTGGTTTTAAATCTTTAGCATTTAAAACAGAAAATAACAATGTAAAAACTATATATATTCTAATTAATATCATTATTTTCCTTTTTAATCATAGTTATACTAATTGCATCAGATGGACAGTATTTTATACAAAATCCACACATTGTGCATTGATTTAGATTAATTTCTGGCCGGAACATACCTATAAATTCTATTGCATTATCCAAACATGGATCTTTACAAGAAAAACACATAGTTTGATTCCAACTCATACACTTAAGTATATCAATTTTTATACTTGCTTGAATATTTTGTTTATATTCTAATTTTAATACATCTTGATCACAATCAATTGCACACTCATCACAATAAGTACAACCATTTTGTGTAAAATCTAATTTTGGAGTACCATCAGTATCTACAATAATTATATCTTCGTCACAAGCACCAATACACCATTTATCTTCACATTTTATGCACTTGTCTAAAAATTCATTAAGATTATTAAAATAAGGTGGTCTAATTGTTCCTATGTCTTTCCCTTTATTTTCAGTAAAAGGGGAACCAATAGATGTAAATAACTCTCTACGATCCACTTCTTAAATTCCTAATAGAAAATTCTAATGCATCATCATCACAAACTTCAATACATCTAGCACAATTTGTACATTCACCACTTAAAACTGGTTCAGTATCTTTCGCAATCATATGAAGTACTTGTACTTCAGGACAAACTTCTTTACATTTCATACATGCAGTACAATTATCTGCATCGTGATGAACTCTAATTAAACTATATTTACCAATAATAGAATAAGCACCACCTAGAGGACAAATATATCCACACCATCCATGCTTAAGGACAAATAGGTCAAATAAGAATATTACAAGTATTGCAGCTGCACCAAACCCAAATCCAAATATAATTCCTCTATGTATCATAGAAATTGGTGATACAAATTCAAATGCTGTTACACCTAATGCAAATGATATAATTAAACTAAGCCCAATAGCCCAATATCTCATATTTCTACTTGCTGGTTGTTTTTTTTGTATTTGATTAAATCCTAATACTCTTCTTAGATAATTAGCTAAATCTGTAATAGGGTTTACTGGACATACCCATGAACAGAATACTCTACCTCCAACTACAGCATAAAAAAATGTAATAATAGCCACACCAATTAAAAGATCTGTAGCCATAATTGCACCAGCAGCTAACATTTGTAACGCAGCATAAGGATCACTCATTGGAATCATTCCAAATAATAATGAAGAACTTAGGTTACCAATTAAAATATCCCAACCCCAAGCATTTGCTCCAAAGTATAAAAACATAATACCAATTTGTGTTGTTCTTCTTAATAATAAATATCTATAATTATTCCATAAAGTTTTCATTAATATAAGTCTCCTATATCATTTAAAGAATCCATAGCAGATTTTTTACTTATCTCTGTTGTTGTAGTTTTTGCTTCAGCATTTTTTAGCCTTTGCTCATCTTCCTTATCCCAACCTTTAATATAATAATCTCCTGCTTTTCCTAGTGCATTTTCTCTAGGGAGTACAAAGATAGCAGGCTTTTCTGTTACACATGCTCTCTCACATAATCCACAACCAGTACAATGATCACTATGTACTATAGGCTTCATAAATGCATGTTTTCCTGTACGCTCATTTTTTTCATATTCAATTGTAATTGCATCACCAAATATTGGACATGCTCTATAACAGGCATCACATTGAATACCCCAAAATGCAATACAAGATTCATCATCAATTACAGCTAGTCCCATATCTGCAATATTTATATCTAATTCGCCTGTTTTTTCATCTGTAACACTTTTTTCATCAAGTGCTCCAGTTGGACAAACAGGTACACATGGAATGTCAGGACACATATAACATGGTATTTCTCTAGGTATAAAGTATGGAGTTCCTATTGGTTTATGATCACCTGGCTTAGCTAAAAGAAGTGTATCATATGGACACGCTTCTACACACATTCCACATTTAATACATGTTGCTAAAAAATCATCTTCTGATAATGCTCCCGGTGGTCTTAAAATAAGTGTAGATGCGGTTACTTCATCAACATATGCACTCCAAGTCAATCCAGCAAGTCCCGCAAGACCAATACTTCTAGCCATATTAAGTAAAAAATTTCTTCTATCTGTCATTTTGTTCCTTTACTTGTATTTATATTAGTATAGATTATACTATAAATAACTTATGCTAATATAAATAATTTGTTAATTAAAAAAGGGGTGAGTAAAACTCATCCCCTTTTTTAGTCTTTAGTAATATACAAATGTATAATACTAGTGACCACCTTCTAATGTTCCTGCAGCGGAATCAGAGAAATCAATATCGTCAGCTGTAATAACACTTGATGCTTTTGTTTTACCATCAACAGTTTCTAAAATAGAATCCATATATGCAGATGAATCCCAAGAAGACTTACTTGCACCATCTTTTGATGTATAATTAGCTTCAAAATTATTCTCAACAGCTAATGGAGCAGTTGATTGTGGAGCATGACACTGAGAACAGTTAAATCTTGCACCAGTTAATTTACCATCTTTTGTTTTTGTAATAGCAACATCATTTTTCATAACATCTTCAGATTTTTTGAAATCTTGACCAACTAATTTAACAGAAGGTCTAAAGTTTGTCATGTGAGAAACTGGTATAGCTGTTGCTCCAACACCTGAAGCAACTTCTGGCATGTGACAACCAACACACTGATTATCTTTAATCGTAATTGGTAACATACCTTCAGTATCATGAGGAATCATTGGTGGAGCATCTTGGAATGCTCTAACAATTTTATTTCCACTACCTGCGTAAGTTTTACTATATTTAGCTTCATCACCAAATGTATCTTTTGCTTCACTGTATAAATCTGTCTTACGAAGGCCTAAAGAAGCCTCAGTAATTGTTGGTTTTACAACCTCTTGTTTTGCAGGTGCATCATTACAACCTGTAAATACAACTGTAGCAGCAACTGCTAGGCTTAATGTTATTTTACTTAAAGTTTTCATTTCTACTCCCTACGCTTTGTAAATTTTAATTGCACATTTTTTAAAGTCAGTTTGTTTAGACTGAGGACAAGTATAATCAGCACAAACTTTATTAATAAATACTTTCTCATCGAACCATGGTACAAAGATAAGACCTCTAGATGGTCGATTTCTACCTCTAGTTTCAACTCTAGCTTTTACTTTACCTCTTCTAGATTCAACCCATGCTAATTGACCTTGTTTAACACCATATTTCTTAGCATCTTCAGGGTGCATATAACATAATGCTTCTGGAACAGCTCTGTATAATTCAGGAACTCTCATTGTCATTGTACCTGAATGCCAGTGCTCAAGAACTCTACCTGTACATAACCATACTGGGTATTCTTTACTTGGCATTTCTGGTGGATCCATGTATGGTCTTGCAAAAATCTTAGCTTTATTTTTTAATGATACTTTATTTTTATCTGTAATACCAGTTAAAGTACCTTGAGCTAATTTTTTAGCTAATGTTCCATAGAATGCATGTGAGTTACCAGTTTTCTTAGTAGCTTTTGCTGCATATGGATCGTATTTAGCATTAAATCTCCATTGTGTTTCTTTACCATCAACAACTGGCCATTTAAGTCCTCTTACTTTGTGGTATACATCAAATGCTGCAAGGTCATGTCCATGTCCTCTACCAAATGCTGCGTATTCTTCGAATAGGTATTTTTGGATAAAGAATCCGTAACCTTCCCATACTTTACCATCAGAACCAAGTACATTTCTTTCATCACCAAGACACTCAGTATTATCATATCCTGATTGAATAGGATCATTTTCTCTATCTATTTTATATGATTTAGCATCTTTATTTGCAAAAAGAATTTCATACATAGTAGTATCGTCATTGTAACCCATTGCATAAGCTGCTTTTCTAACATCTGCTAATTTCTTACCATTTCTTAGAGTATATCCACCCCATACATCTTTAACTGTAAATCTTTTAGAAAGCTCTACCCATTGCCATGTATCAGACATTGCATCACCTACAGGTAATACTTGCTGTCTCCAGTGCTGAGTTCTTCTTTCTGCATTTCCGTAAGCTCCCCATTTTTCATAGATCATAGCAGATGGTAAGATAAGGTCAGAAACTTTTGCTGAAATACCTGGGTATCCATCAGAAGTAACAATAAAGTTATCCATTTCTCTTGCTGCTTTAATCCAGTGAGATGCTGATGCTGAATCTTGGTAAGGATTACATACATTTACCCATGCAAATTTAACTACACCATCTTCAATATCTCTATGAATTTTCATAATGTGTTGGTTACCAACTGGATTTAATGTACCATTTGGAATATTCCATTTGTTCTCAGTAATTTTTCTATGCTTACCATTTTTTACCATCATATCTGCTGGTAATCTATGTGCAAATGTTCCAACTTCTCTAGCTGTACCACACGCAGATGGTTGACCAGTAAGTGAGAATGCTCCAGAACCAGGAACAGCTTGTTTATTTAACATAAAGTGAACATTGTATGATAATGTATTACACCAAGTTCCTCTTGTATGTTGATTCATACCCATTGTCCAGAAAGAAACTACTTTTCTACCTTTTTCAATATATAAATCAGCTAATTCTTTGATTTTTGCTTTAAATGACTCATTTGACTCATCTGGATCACCCTTAGATACTGAAGTTACATAATCAGCAGTATATGGTGCTAAGAATGTTTTATAATCTTCAAAAGAGATCTCCCAGTGCTTAAGACCAGCAGGCTTATTAACCATTTTATCACCAGCTTTATAACCGTATGGCTCAAGTGCAGGTGCTTCATTTTCAGAAACAACATGTACCATTTCTTGATTAATAGTTTCCATTTCTTTAGCAGTATATTTACCTTCTTTAAGAGACTTTTCACCTTTTCTTCTCATACCGTAACCCATGTTTACTGGCGATGCAGCAAATACCATGTGCTTCTTAACAAAATCCCAATCAATTGCTTCTGGATTATTATATACAATTTCTCTTGCAATATAATTCCATAGTGCTAAATCTGAATTTGGTGTAAAGATAATTTCAATATCAGCTAAATCTGAAGTTCTGTGTCTATAAGTAGATAAGTTAATTACTTTAACTCTATCAGGATCACCTAATTTTCTATCAGTAACTCTTGACCATAAAATTGGGTGCATTTCTGCCATGTTTGATCCCCAAGATACAACAGTATCTGTAAGCTCAATATCATCATAACAACCAGAAGGCTCATCAATACCAAAAGTTTGGTAGAAACCAACAACAGCAGATGCCATACAGTGTCTAGCATTTGGATCAATTGCATTTGATCTAAATCCACCTTTCATCATCTTT
>JABJGE010000016.1 GCA_018662405.1 Campylobacteraceae bacterium | reverse complement strand
AGTGGTACCAGAGATTGGATTCGAACCGACACGGCCGTCAAGCCAGGGGATTTTGAATCCCCCATGTCTACCATTTCATCACACTGGCATATATTAAAAAAGCCTATCCAAAACTTGGATAGGCTTTTTTAGTTTCTATTTTAAGTAAGGATTACTTTGCTACAGCTTCTTTTAAAGCTTTTCCAACTTTAAATTTAGCAACAGTAGTTGCAGGAACATCAACTTTAGCACCAGTACTAGGTACTGTAGCTACTCTTGCAGCTCTATCAGCTGTTGAGAATGTACCAAATCCAATAAATGCAACATTTTCACCATTAGATAGTGTGTCAGTAATTGTTTCTAAAGAAGCTTCAACTGCTGCTTTAGCGTCTTTTTTAGATAGTCCAGCTTTTGCTGCAACTGCGTCAATAAATTGTGCTTTATTCATTTTAAAATCCTTTTGTAATTAATTATTGAAATAATATACAAAATAACCTTTTAAATTCCTAAAGAAGATTGTAAATATAGGCCTTATACAGCTTTTTATTAAAAATAAGATATACTATATGCTTTATATAAATAATTTGGGATAATACTTACAATGAAAGATACAATTAAAATTATTGGTGCAAATGAAAATAATCTAAAAAATATAGATTTAGAAATACCAAAAAATAAACTTATAGTTTTTACAGGATTAAGTGGTAGTGGTAAATCAACATTAGCATTTGATACATTATATGCAGAAGGACAGAGAAGATATATAGAATCACTTTCTGCATATGCTAGACAGTTTTTAGATAAAGTTGGAAAACCAGATGTGCAAAGAATAGAGGGATTAACTCCAGCAATTGCAATTGATCAAAAAACAACTTCAAAAAACCCTAGATCAACTGTAGGTACAATTACAGAAATATATGATTATTTAAGATTATTTTATTCAAGAATAGGAAAACAACATTGTCATAAATGTTCAAAACCAATTTCACAAATGTCAAGTTCAGATGTAATAGATCAAGTATTGCAACTTCCAGAAAGTTCAAAATTAATTATTTTAGCTCCATTAGTAAATAGAAAGAAAGGTACATTTGCAGATCTTTTTGAAAGTTTAAAAGCTAAAGGATACGTACGAGTTCAAATTGATGGAGTTATGACAAGACTTGATGAAGAGATTGAATTATCAAAAACTAAAATGCATACAATAAAAGTTATATTAGATAGAGTTGTAGTAAAAGAAGAAAATAAACAAAGAATTGCACAAAGCGTGGAAAAAGGTTTAAAAGAATCTTTTGGAGAACTAGAAGTTGATGTAATAAACCATGAAGAGGTTGGAGTAGAACAGCATATACATTATAGTGAACATATGGCTTGTTTTGATTGTAAAATATCTTTTGAACCATTGGAACCTTTAAGTTTTTCTTTTAATAGTCCAAAGGGTGCTTGTCCTCATTGTGATGGTTTAGGTATCAGATATGCACTTGATATGAAAAAAGTTGTAAATGATGAACTTAGTATTGAAAATGGTGCTATTAAAGTGATTTATGGATTTAATAAAGGTTATTATTTTAAGATGTTAAAAGCTTATTGTGATGCTGCAAATATTGATACAACAGTTCCTTTTAAAGAGCTTGAATCTCATGAAAGAGGTGCAGTTTTACATGGTGGTGTTGAAGATGTTAAATTTACATGGAAAAAACATAGACTTACTAGAAAATGGGAAGGTGTAGTTAAAATTGCATATACTATGGTCAAAGATGAAAAAGATATGGCTGAATATATGACCGAAAAAATTTGTGATGAATGTAATGGACATAGATTAAAAGCTTCATCTCTAAGTGTTAACGTTGCAGATCATAATATAGCATCTATTTTAGATATGCCAATAGAACAATCACATGAATTCTTTCAAAATGAAAAAAACTTTGAGCATTTTAACTCTAAAGAAACTTTAATATCTCAACCAATTTTAAAAGAGATTAGAGATAGAATATATTTTTTATATGATGTTGGTTTAGGATATATTACATTAGGTCGTGATGCTAGAACTATTAGTGGTGGGGAGGCTCAAAGAATTAGAGTTGCATCACAAATTGGTTCTGGACTTACGGGTGTATTATATGTATTAGATGAACCATCTATTGGATTACATGAAAGAGATACTGCAAAATTAATTAAAACATTACAAGCATTGAGAGATAAAGGTAATACAGTTATAGTTGTAGAGCATGATAAAGAAACAATGGAAATT
>JABJGE010000007.1 GCA_018662405.1 Campylobacteraceae bacterium | reverse complement strand
TGGAATTATAGTAAAAAAATTATTATATGTCAAGTCTTTTTTGAAGAAATTTATAAATTTTTTTTAGTATTATTTTTGAAGCACCCAACTGTATCGATTTTCTCGAACCTTTAAGATATATAGTATCAGAAATTATTTTTGAATTTTCTTCAAAAATAGCAAAACATATCATTCCAACTGGTTTATTTTCAGTTCCACCACCTGGCCCTGCAATACCACTTACAGATATAGAATAGTTAGAATTAAATTTTTTTCTAACACCCAAACACATCTCTTCAACAACTTGGTTACTTACAACACCATGTTCTATCATTGTATTTTTCGATACATTTAATTCTTGCTCTTTAATATCATTACAATATGTCACAATTGAACCTCTAAAAATATCAGATGATCCTGATACTTCAGTAATCAACGAAGCAATTAATCCTCCTGTACAACTTTCAGCACATGTAATTGTTTTATTATTTGCTCTTAGCAGTTTCTGCATATCTTCCATATCTTTAATATTAAACTTATCATCGTACATCATAATAATACCTCTCATGTCTTTATAATTAATATTTAGATACACTCTACCTTATTTTATATTATAGGATTATTACAACAATGGTTGATTATAAAGACACAATACTATTACCAAAGACTCAGTTTCCAATGAGAGGAAACTTACCAAACAACGAACCTAAACAATACAAGCTTTGGGATGATCAAAAAACTTATGAAAAAATGAAAGCAAATAGAATAGACGCTCCTAGCTTTACATTACATGATGGACCTCCTTATGCAAATGGTCATATTCATATTGGTCATGCATTAAATAAAGTTCTTAAAGACATTATTGTTAAATATCACTATTTTGATGGTAAATCTACTAGATTTACTCCAGGTTGGGATTGTCATGGTTTACCAATTGAACAAAAAGTTGAAGAGAAGATTGGTGGTAAAAAGAAAAAAGAATTACCAAAGTCTAAACTTAGACAATTATGTCGTGATCATGCTACTAAGTTTGTTGATATCCAAAGAACTGAATTTAAAGAACTTGGAATTATTGCTGATTGGGAAAAACCATATTTAACAATGGACTTCAAATTTGAAGCTAATATTTATAGAGAACTTATTGCAATTGCAAAACAAGGTCTTTTAATTCAAAGATCTAAGCCTGTATACTGGTCATGGGCAGCTCAAACTGCACTTGCTGAAGCTGAAGTTGAATACCAAGATAAAGTATCTCCATCTATATATGTTGCATTTAAATTAAAAGACAAAGATGAATCTGTAATTATATGGACTACAACGCCATGGACATTACCTGCAAATACGGGTATTGCATTAAATGGTGAAGAAACTTATGTAAAAACATCTGATGGATTCATTATAGCAAAAGCTTTATACAATTTCTGTATTGAAAATGAAATTGTAAAAGGTGATATTGTTGAGGATGTTAATCCTAGCTCTTTAGAAAATACTTTTGCAATAAATCCATTAAACGGTAGGGATTCTAAAATTATTTTAGGTGATCATGTACTTATGGACTCAGGTACTGGTGCAGTACATACAGCTCCTGGTCATGGTGAGGATGATTATAAAGTTGGTTTAAAATATGGACTTGATGTAATTATGCCAGTAGGTGCTAATGGTGCTTATGATAATACAATTGTAAGAGAAAATCTTCTTCCAAATGCAGAAGAATTTTTAAATATGAATGTATTTAAAGCAAATGAACCTATTTTAGAATTACTAGGTGATGCATTAGTAAAAAGAATTGATATTACTCACTCATATCCACATTGTTGGAGAACACATAAGCCAGTTATTTTCAGAGCAACAAAACAGTGGTTTATTGCAATTGACAAAGAATATGGAAAAGCTGGTCAAACATTAAGACAAAATGCTCTAGATGCAATTAAAGATGTGAATTTTTATCCAGAGCATGGTGAAAACAGATTAAGATCTATGATTGAAAATCGTCCAGATTGGTGTATTTCAAGACAAAGAGATTGGGGAGTACCAATCGCATTTTTTAGAAATAAATTAACAGATGAAATGATATATGATGAAAATGTATTAAATTATGTAGCTAATATTTTCGATACTAAAGGTGCAGATGCTTGGTATGATATGGATATTAAAGACCTTCTTGATCCTAATAGTGGGTATGACCCTGAAAACTTAGAAAAAACTATGGATATTCTTGATGTATGGTTTGACTCTGGTTCAACTCAAAATGCAGTTTTAAGATCAGGAAACTATGATGCTGGTAATTATCCTGCTGATATGTATCTTGAAGGTAGTGATCAACATAGAGGATGGTTCCAATCTTCTTTATTGACTTCATTTGCTTCAAGTGAAATTGCACCATTTAAAAATATTTTAACTCATGGTTTCACTGTTGATGCTAAGGGTGAAAAAATGTCAAAATCAAAAGGAAATGTTGTAGCTCCTGAAAAAGTTATTAAACAATTTGGTTCTGAAATTTTAAGACTATGGGTTGCTATGTCTGATTATCAATCTGATTTAAAAATATCTGATGAAATTTTAAAGCAAATGGCAGAACAATATAGAAAAATAAGAAATACTGCTAGATTTTTACTTGCTAATGTGGATGATTTAGAAACTATTGTAGACGTTAATGACATGGGAACTATTGATAAATGGATTCTAAATAGAGCTAAAACTGTATTTGATTCTATTGATTCTGATTTCAAATCATACGATTACTCTAGAGGTTTAAATAAATTAAATAATTTCTTAGTTGCTGATTTATCTAATACTTACCTTGATGTATGTAAAGATAAACTATACTGTGATGCAAAAGACTCAATTGAAAGAAGAGCAAGTCAAAGTGCTATGGCTATGATTGCAAAGTCATTAATTATAACACTTGCACCAATATTAACTTATACTACAAATGAACTATTAGCATTTGCACCAAAAGTTGTTACAGATGGAACTACAGATATATTCGATTTTGAAAAATTCATTATTCCTGAAATTACATCAAATATAGATGCTGATCATCTATTAGATATTAAAGAAAAGTTCAATGAATCAATTGAAGGGCTAAAAAAAGAAAAAGCTATTAAATCTACACTAGAATTAGTTATATATTCAGAATCTAAAGAATTAGATAAATTAACTTCTACAGAAGCTGAAGATTGGTTTGTAGTTAGTAAAATCATTCATCATAAAGAAGATAATGTATTAGCTAGATTTACATCAGGTGATGAAACATTTGAAGTATATAAAGCAAATAAAGCAAAATGTCCAAGATGTTGGAAATATAGAGCTAAAGATGAAGAGTCTTTATGCCAACGATGTGAAAGCACATTAAATTAATGACTGAACCTGTAGAATTAAACTTTATATTTCAAACAATTGCTATAATTTTAATAGTTACAGCAATTAGTGTAATACTAGTAAATAATAAAACAAAACAATTAAACAAAAAAAAGGATTAAAAATGAGTATTCCATTTTCAGATGAAGATTTACTAACTCCAGTACAAACTGTAATTGATAACAAGATATCACCTATGTTATCACAAGATGGTGGAGCAATGTCTTTACTTTGTATTAAAAATTCTATTATATATATTCAACTTCAAGGTGCATGTGTTGGATGTGCTGCAAGTCCAAGTACATTAAAGTACATCGTTGAAAAAGAATTAAAAGCAGCTATACACCCAGAATTAATTATC
>JABJGE010000060.1 GCA_018662405.1 Campylobacteraceae bacterium | reverse complement strand
TATCATTGCCTCTGGTAAACTTAAAGCTGTTACTGCCATCATAAATGATAATGCAGTTCCTAAAAGCATACCTTTTGAAGTAAGTACTTCAACTAAAGGCATAACACCAGCTGCATTTGAATACATAGGTATTCCCATAAGTACAGCAATTATTACGGCAAATGGATTATTTGCACCTGCATATGATGCTATGAAATCAGATGGAATATATCCATGAATAAATGCTCCAATACCTACCCCTATCATTACATATATATAAATCTTTTTAAATATATCTACAGTATATTCCCATGCTTCTCTAGATCTTTGTCTAAATGTTAAAGATATTTTCACTTCATCTAATTCACCTTCCATAGGCTTAACATCCATTAAAATATATTTTTCCATATTCATCTTTCCAATAAAATACCCACCAAAAATTGCTATAAGTAATCCAAAACCAATATAAATAGCTGTAACTTTCCATCCGAATATACCAAATAATAATGCAATAGCAATTTCATTGTTTAATGGGCTTGAAATTAAAAAAGAAAATGTCACACCAATAGGTATTCTAGCTTGAATAAATCCTAAGAACAACGGAATAGCACTACATGAGCAAAATGGTGTAATAATTCCAAATAGTGCAGCTAATACATTTCCTGTAAATTGTGATTTGTTTTGTAAATATGCTCTTACATATTCTGTATTAAAGTGTGTTCGAAGATATGAAACTACAAATATAATTGAAATAAGTAAAAACCATATCTTAATAGTATCATATATGAAAAAATTTAGTGCATCAGCAAAGTGTCCATCAAGATTAAGTGTATTATATATTAAATTATCTACAAAATCTTTCCACATAGCTTATTAATTTATCTCTTTAGTATTTGCTTTTGATTGTAATTTGTCAGATATTTGCATTAAACAAAAAGTAATGATAAATATAAATAATCCAGGGAAGAAACTAACCCACCAAGCTATATCCATTACTTCTTTTCCCCCGCTTAATAAACTACCCCAGCTCATTTGAGGAGGATTTATTCCTAAACCTAAAAAGCTAAGTCCAGATTCTGCTAATATAGCACCACCAACAGAAAATGTAAATGAAATTAAGAAAATAGGTGCTAATAATGGAGTATAATATTTATACATAATTTTAAATGAGTTTACATTAGCTAGTTTAAGTATTTTAATAAATGGCTTATTTGTAATAGCAAATGCTTCACTTCGTATAAGTCTTGCCATTCCCATCCACCCTGTAATAGATATAACTATAATTAAAATCCAAATAGATGCATTCATATAAGAGATAAGTGCTAGTAATAAAAAAAATGTTGGGAAAGTTAAAAATAGATCAATGACTATAGTAGTAGTCTTATCAACTTTACCTTTAAAGTATCCAGCATTAATACCTACAAACAATCCTATAAATGATGATATTAACGCACTTATAAAGCCTATAATTAAAGATGTTTGACCACCTTCTAGTATTCTAGCAAATATATCACGACCAAGTCTATCTGTACCCATAATATGCTCAAATGATGGCGCTATTAAAATACTATTTGGATTTAGAGTAAAAGGAGACACTGTATAAACTAATGGTAATAAAAATACAATAGAAATTGTAAATATTAAAAGCATTATTGCAAATTTATAAAGTGTCATTAAATGGCTATTCTTCTTCTATATGATAGTAAGAAAGTGAACTCTTACCAAATTTCTTTGTTTTAAATAATGTAAATTTACCTAATTTATGAGGCATTTCAAGACCTGTTGCATATTCAAATGTTACTAACTGAATATTGTCATTTTCAATGGCTTCAACCATATCAAAACAATCAGCATATATATCTTCCATATCTTCTCTAAAATCAAATGGAGGATCAATATATAAAATAATTGGTGATTTAGAATTTTTATAATGTGTTAAAACTTCTGGTAATTTTTTAAATGTATCACCAAATACTGTAGTACAAGACTCTGGCTGTACTTTTTGACAATTACTTTGTAGTGTTCGATATGATTTATTATCAATTTCTATAAAATGTGCTTGTGCTGCACCTCTACTTATAGCTTCAAGACCAATTGATCCACTTCCACCAAATGCTTCTATAAATATTGTATCAATTACATCGTATTGCACAACATTGAAAAATGATTCTTTTAGAATCGATTTTGAACTTCTAGTTACATCTAAATCAGGTAAATCTAATATTTTACCTTTATATTTACCTGCAATTATTTTTGTAACTGGTTTTTGTTTTTTTGCCATTTATTTATATTCCTTATTATTTATTATCGTGCATATTGAGTTGTTCTTAACTCTCTTATTACACTTACTTTAATTTCGCCAGGATACTTTACCTTAGCTTCTATTTCACTAGCAATATTTGATGCAAGAAGAATTGATTCATCATCATTTATAAGTTCAGCTTTGACTATTACTCTAACTTCTCTTCCTGCATTAATTGCATAAGCATTTATAACACCAGTATTACTAGTACAAATACTTTCAATCTCTTCTACTCTTTTTAAAAAGCTTTCTAAAACTTCTCTTCTAGCACCTGGTCTAGCAGCACTAAGTGCATCAGCAGCACAAACTGCAGCAGATTCAATTGATGTAGCTTCTTCATGCCCATGATGAGCATAAATAGCATTTATTACTTCATCTGGTTCATTATATCTACGACATAAATCAGCACCAATATCTACATGAGAACCTTTTACTTCGTGTGTTAAAGACTTACCAATATCATGCATCATACCAGCTCTTCGTGCTAATACAGGATTACCACCAAGTTGTCCAGCAATTAGACCAGCAAGATTTGCAACTTCTAAAGTGTGAGCTAAGGCATTTTGACCATAACTAGCTCTATATCTAAGTCGTCCTACAAGACTAAGTAGATCAGTATGCATATCTTTTATTCCAAGATCTAATATAGTGTCTTCACCCTCTTTTAAAATATTGTCATCAAATTCATTTTTAACTTTTTGACATACCTCTTCTATTCTAGCTGGTTGAATTCTACCATCTTCAATTAATATATTAATTGATTTTGTAGCTATCGCTCTTCTATATAGATTAAAACTACTTAGTGTAATTTGATCTGGCGTATCATCGATAATTATATCAACACCCAAATACATCTCTAGTGCTTTAATGTTTCTACCTTCTTTACCAATAATCTTACCCTTTGTATCTGCATCAGGTAATTTAAGTGCTGTAGATAATCTCTCTGCTGCAAATTCTCCAGCATATCTTGATGTAGCAACTGCAAGAATATTTAATATTTCATCTTTTTGTCTTTTTTGTGCTGTTTTATATTCTTTTCTAAAAATCGAAGCTACTTCAGCTTTTGATTCATCTTTAACTTTTGCAAGCATTAATTTTTTTGCTTCATCTTTTGTAAGACCACTTGAGTTTTCTAATACTTTTATAGCTCTATTAATCTTATGTTTATAAGTTTTTTCTTGTGCTTTTAGTCCATCTCTTAATGCTTTAATCTCAGTTTTATGATTATCTAATAAATGATGTTCTTCTTTGATAGTTTTTAATTCAGATGCAAGATGTCTATCTAGTTCATCTTCTTTTCTTTTAATTTTATCAAACATATCATCATAATCTTTTTTTGCATGACGATACTCTGTTTCATATACTTCTTTTGCCTTAATTTTAGCATCATTCAATATTACTTTTGCTTCATGCTCTATTGCAATTGATTTTGCCCTAGCTTGCTCAATGTATATATCAAATTTAGCATCATTTAGTTTTTTTGATACATAAAAACTAATAGCTGAAGCAATCATTGCAGCAAGTGTACTAAAGATTATTACTTCTATTCCCATATTGATTTCCTTCTATTTTTATGAAAATCTCTTAATTAGTAATGATATCATCTGCTTGTATATCGTAATCATCTGATAATATTTCAGTTGTTTTACATAATACACGCTGAGTAAATATAGTATATGGTTTATGATTCAAAGATGCATAGTATCTATCATACATCCCTTTTCCAAAACCAATTCTTTTATCAATACCATCAATACCTACTACAGGTACAATAGCCATGTCTATATTTACTTTCAAAAAAGAATTTTTAGGCTCTTTAATATTAAACTTACCTCTTCGTAGTGGTAATCTAAATTTAACAGGTCTAAAACTCTCCCCAACCATAAATGGTACATACACATTTATATTATTTTTCTTTCTTAATTCATTTATAATTGGTAATACATTTACCTCCATATCCATAGGGATATAAAGTAATATATTTTTTGGTTTAAATTTATCTATTTGCTTTAATAAGCTTACACAGATTCTTTTATCTTTTGATAATGTTCTAATATTTATACTATTTTTTAATCTATTAAGAGATTCTATTCTAAATTTATTTTTGACTTTAAATCCTTTAAGTCTTAGCTGGTATAATACCAATATATATTTTAACTAAAGGAATTATAAATGAAGTTTAAAAGTACATTATTTCTATTAATTTTTATTATACTAGTACAAGGCTGCGAGTCTAAAGAGACAATATCAGATGAAACATTTACAAAAGAAAAAGAAACTGTAAAAAAAGAAGTTAAAGCGAATACAAAAGACGATGCAGACAAAATAGTATTTAATTTAAAAACATATGATGATAAAAAATTTAATATAACTATAAATAATCAAAAATGGAATTTTGAAGGTTATGAAAATAAAGTGATTTTATTAGACTTTTTTGCTACATGGTGTCCTCCTTGTAAAAGATCAATACCGCACTTAAATACAATAAGAACTCAATTTAAAGATAAAGTTGAGATACTAGGACTTGATATTGGAAATAGAGATGGTACAATTAATTCAAAAGAAAAACTAGCTAAATTCATAAAAGATTATAATATTAAATATCCTGTAACAAGAGGTAATGTAAATAATCAAATCTTTTCAGGGCTTAGTTCATTAAATCCAATGGGTTCAATACCATTTATGATACTTTTTAATCAAGATGGACAATTTGTAAAACCATATGTTGGTATGGTACCAGAACAACAACTACACAATGATATTAGTAGTTTATTAAAGAAATAAGGGATTATAATTGAATTTAAAATTTAGTTTAGTTGCATTAGTATTTGCATTAGTATTTAGTGCTTGTGATTCAAAAGAAAGTAATACTACTGATGAAAAGGTACCTGAAGTAATTAATAAAACTATTAAACAAGATACAAAAAATACAAGTTTTAAATTAAAAACAACTAACAATGAAACAATTAAAATTATTAAAGACAATGAAACATGGAGTGTAGAAGGATATAATGAAAAGATTATACTTTTAGACTTCTTTGCTACATGGTGTCCTCCTTGTAAAGCAGAAATACCACATTTAAATAATTTATATACAAAATATAAAGATCAATTTGAGATTGTTGGAATATTACTTGAAAATAATAAACCAAATAGTGAAGTTCAAGATTTTATAAACGAATATAGCATTAAATACACTATTACAAATGATCAAAAAAACCAAAACCTAGCTAGTATTATAGGAAATGTTAAAAGTATTCCAACTATGTTTTTAATTAATCTAGATGGTAAAATAATTCAAAAATATGTAGGTATAGTACCAGAAGAGATGCTTGCATCTGATATTAAACGAGCTTTAAAGAAATAGGAAAAATAATGTTTGGTATTTTTAAAAGAAATAAAAAAGAAGAGATAGAAGAAGTAGTTCAAGAAGAAACTATTGTAAAACAAGACTCAAAAGATTTAGTAGAGCCTAAAGAAGAAGTACAAACTCCAGTAGTCGAAGAAAAGAAAAGTATCTTTGCAAAAGCTTTTTCTAAAACATTTGAAAACTTCAAGTCTGTAGTTCCTAAAAAACAAGAAAAAATTGACTTTGAAACAATAGAAGAGATGCTAATAGAATCTGATATTGAATATGAAATTATAGAAAAAGCAATGGATGGACTTCCTGAGCAAATTAAAAGATCAGAACTTAGACATAGACTTGTGATGCTATTTGAACATGCTCCTGAAGTTGACACATCAAATATACCAAAACCATTTGTAGAATTAGTAATTGGGGTTAACGGTGCAGGAAAAACAACAACTATTGCAAAATTAGCAACAATGTATAAATCAAATGGATCTACGGTACTTCTTGGTGCTGGTGATACATTTAGAGCTGCAGCAATAGAACAGCTTTCAATTTGGGCAGATAAAATAGGTGTACCTATTGTAAAAACTAAACAAGGTCATGATTCAAGTGCAGTTGCATTTGATGCTATATCTTCTGCAGTAGCTAAAGATATAGACCATGTAATCATTGATACAGCAGGAAGATTACAAACACAAGTAAATCTAAATAAAGAATTAGAAAAGATTGTAAAGGTATGTAATAAAGCAAAAGAAGGCGCACCACATCAAAAACTAATGATTCTTGATGGTACGCAAGGTAGTACAGCAGTTGCACAAGCAAAAGCATTTCATGATATCGTTGGTATAGATGGTATTATCGTAACTAAACTTGATGGTACTGCAAAAGGTGGGGCATTATTTTCAATATCTAATCAGCTTGAACTACCAATCTTTTATATAGGCGTTGGAGAAAAAGCTGAAGATTTAATTTCATTTAGTCCAGATGAATTTGTAGATGGAATTTTAGATACTATTTATATCTAAAGACTAGATACAACCTTATAAGTTGTATCTATCATTTTCTTTATTTGTTTTTTTGTAAAGATATAAGGAGGCATGAAATATATTATATGACCTAATGGTCGTATATACACCCCATGCTTTAAAGCTTCTTGGAATATTTTTAATCCAATTCTATCTTCTGATTTATAACCTTTTAACTCAATAGTACAAATCATACCAGTTTGTCTTACTTCTAAAACATTATCAAGAGATTTAAACTTTTGTGTTAAATCTTTCATTAAATCAATTTTGATTTGATTTTCTTCAATTACATTATCTTTTTCAAATATATCTAATGAAGCATTTGCAACTGCACAAGCTAAAGTATTTCCAGTATATGAATGTGAGTCTAAAAATGATTTACCTTCATTATAATCACAATAAAATGCATTATAGATATCATCTGTAAACAATACTACAGAAAGAGGTAAATATCCTGCAGTAATCCCTTTTGATAGACATAAGAAGTCTGGAGATATATTAGCTTGCTCTACTGCAAACATAGTTCCTGTTCGTCCAAATCCAACTGCAACTTCATCTGCAATTAAAAATACACCATATTTATCACATAATTTTCGTAATGAAACTAAATAAGATGGTTTATACATTTTCATAGAACCAGCACATTGAATTAGAGGTTCAACTATTATAGATGAAACTTTACCTTCATACTCTTTTAATTTAGATTCCATGTCATTTAAGGCTTCTTGCTCATCAAAAATTGCTGGAGATTTAGCTTGGATAGTTTTCAATAAGATATCAGTATAAATATCTTTATAAAGTCCAGTATCACTTACAGCCAATGCTCCCATAGTTTCACCATGATAGCTATTTGTAAGAGATATAAATAAAGGACGACTTTCACCTTTATTTTTAAAATATTGAAAAGCCATTTTTAAAGATATTTCAACAGCACTAGATCCATTATCAGCAAAGAAAACTTTTTGAAGTGGTTTAGGTGTAATATTTACAAGTCTACGAGCTAGTTTAATTGCTGGTTTATGTGTGAAACCAGCGAATATTACATGCTCTAATTTTTTTGATTGTTTATGTAGCTTTTTATTAATATATTTATTACTATGACCAAATAGATTCACCCACCATGAGCTAATACAATCTAGGTATTTACCACCATCATAGTCATAAATATAAGCACCCTTTCCTTTTTGTATAGGTATTAAAGGGAGCTTTTCATGATCTTTCATTTGCGTACATGGATGAAATATATATTTCAAG